>CALXIA010000012.1 GCA_944388245.1 uncultured Gemmiger sp.
ACCCCCATCCTGATCCCCTCCATCGGCGTGTGCGACGGCATCGCCATGGGTCACATCGGCATGAAATACAGCCTGGCCAGCCGGGAACTGATCGCGGACAGCGTGGAGACCATGACCATGGCCCACCAGCTGGACGGCCTGGTGCTGGTGCCCAACTGCGACAAGATCGTGCCCGGCATGCTCATGGGCGCGCTGCGGCTGAACGTGCCTACCGTGGTGTGCAGCGGCGGCCCCATGCTGGCCGGCAGCTACGACGGCGAGGAAGTGAGCCTGTCCAAGATGTTTGAGGCGGTGGGCGCCTTCAAGGCGGGCATGATCAGCGCCGAAAAGCTGGACGAGTGCGAGCATGGCTGCTGCCCCGGCTGCGGCAGCTGCAGCGGCATGTATACCGCCAACAGCATGAACTGCCTGTGCGAGGCGGTGGGCATCGCCCTGCCGGGCAACGGCACCATCCCCGCCGTGCACGCCGCCCGCGTCGCGCTGGCCAAAAAGGCCGGTATGGCGATCATGGAACTGGTGCGCCGGGACATCAAAGCCCGGGATATCGTGAATGAGAAGTCGCTGCGCAACGCCCTGGCCTGCGACATGGCGCTGGGCTGCTCCAGCAACAGCGTGCTGCATCTGCTGGCCATCGCCAAGGAGGCGGGCGTGGACCTGGATCTGGCCATGTTCAACGAGATGAGCGCCAAGGTGCCCAACCTGTGCCATCTGGCCCCGGCCGGCCCCACCCACATGCCCGATCTGTGGGCCGCCGGCGGCATCCCCGCCGTCCAGGCCGAGCTGGCCAAGAAGGGCCTGCTGGACCTGAGCCTGCTGACCGCCACCGGCAAGACTCTGGGCGAGAACATCCAGGGTGCGTACATCAAGGACACCCGCGCTATCCGCCCCATCGACGATCCCTACAGCCCCACCGGCGGCATCCAGATCCTGTGGGGCAACCTGGCCCCGCAGGGCTGCGTGGTCAAGCGCAGCGCCGTGGCGCCGGAAATGCTCTGCCACACCGGCCCGGCCCGGGTCTTCAACAGCGAGGAGGAGGCCATTGCCAGCATCTACGCGGGCAAGATCGTGGACGGTGACGTGGTGGTGATCCGGTATGAGGGCCCCCGTGGCGGCCCGGGCATGCGGGAGATGCTCAACCCCACCAGCGCTCTGGCCGGCATGAAGCTGGACAAGACGGTGGCCCTGATCACCGACGGGCGGTTCTCCGGCGCATCCCGGGGCGCGTCCATCGGGCACGTGGCTCCCGAGGCGGCCAGCGGCGGCCCCATCGGCCTGGTGCAGGAGGGCGACTCCATCACCATCGACATCCCCAACGCCTCCATCACCCTGCATGTGAGCGACGAGGAACTGGCGGCCCGCAAGGCGGCCTATGTGGCCCCGGAGCCCAACGTGAAGTCCGGCTGGCTGGCCCGGTACGCCAAGCTGGTCAGCGGCGCCAACCAGGGCGCGGTGATGCCCTGATCCCCTTTTCATACGCGCACAAAAGCGGCGCCCCGGAACGAGAGTTCCGGGGCGCCGCTTTGTGTATTTTCCGTGTGGTTTTCAGCCGTTTTTCTGCTGATCCAGGGCCGCGCGCAGGGCGTGGGCCACCTGGTCCGGGCAGGAAGTCTTTTTGAACCCGCAGGTGATCCCCTCCAGCCGGACAATGGCGTCCTCCGCCTTCTGGCCCTGCAGCAAAGCGCAGATGCCTTTCAGATTGCCGTTGCAGCCGCCCACGACCTCCACGCTGTGGATGGTGCCGTCGTCGTTCAGTTCAACGGTGGTGGAGCGGCTGCACACGCCGCGGTTTGCCTGGGTATAGGTGGTCATACGATTGTCTCTCCTTTTTATTTGCGTTCCTTGCGGGACCGGGCCAGCGCCTCGATCCGTTGTATGGTAGTTTCCGGGGTGGTGCAGCTGCCCATAGGGCGCGGCGTACCCGCGTACCGGCCGTGAAAATCGGTGCCGCCGGTGACCAGAAGATCATACCGGGCCGCCAGCCGGCGCAACTCCGCCTTGTCCTCGGGGGTATTGCGGGGATGGTCGATCTCCAGCCCGTCGATGCGGCCGGCAGCGGCCAGCTCGGCGGCCAGTTCCATGCTGTGGTAGACGCTGGGATGAGCCAGCACCGCCACCCCGCCGGCGGCCTGGATGGTGGTCAGCACCTGGTCCACCGAATCGTACCGGCAGGGATTGTGGATGGGGCCGTCCTTGCCGAACAGTTCCTGATACCGGGCGCCATAGATGCTCTCGGCCAGACCGGCCTCGCACATGGCGTCCATCAGATGGGCCTTGAAGGGCACGCCGCTGGCCTGATAGAGGGGGTCGGCCCAGGCCGGGTCGAACCGGGGTTCCAGACGGGCCAGATCCGCCGCGTTGCGCCGGCCCGCCTCCATCCGCTCGGCGGCCATATAGTCGCAGTAGCGGCGCAGCCGCGGGCAGGAGGGATCCGGCCAGTAACACAGAATGTGCACCCGCCGGCCCCGGACCGTGTCCCGGGCGGAGAGTTCCACCGCCGGGATCAGCCGTACCCCTTCCTGCTCCGGATGGGCAAAGGCAAACTCCGCCGACCGCAGGGTGTCATGGTCGGACACCGCCAGCCAGCCCAGCCCGGCCCGGGCCGCCAGCCGGGGCAGCCGCTCCACCGGCACACTGCCGTCCGAAAAGGTGGAATGGGTATGCAGATCGCCGTTCATGGCCTCTCCTCTCTGCCGCACAAAGCGGCCCCGGCCTGTGCCGAAGCCGCCCTGTGGGCTTTAGTGCTTGTAGTAGTTGATCAGGCAGCCGTCCAGCAGGATCTGCCGTTCATCCGCGGTGAGCGGGGCGATGTGCAGGGTGAAGGCGCGGGGCTCGCTGCCCCCCAGCACCCAGGCCGGGATCTGCCGGATCTCGCCGCTCTCCAGCGCCGCCCGGATGCCGGGCACCAGCACCCAGTCCCCCAGGCCGAAGGGGGTGGGGCCTTCCAGCTGGAAGGGCACCATGCCCCAGTTGATCAGGTTGGACCGGTACCGCTTGGTGGCGTATTCCACCGCGATGTTGGCCGAAGCCCCCAGCACCCGCTGGCAGCTGGCGGCCTGCTCCCGGGCGGAGCCGTCGCCGGGCTTGACGGCGTAGATGGTGGAGCCGATGGCCAGCTTGTCCCAGCCCAGGCCCTCACAGCCGGGCACCGCATGCACCGCCGCCAGCAGGGCGTCGTCCGCCTTGCCGGCCTTGCGATCGGCCTCCAGGGCGCGGATCTCCTTGGCCCGGCCCACATAGGCGGGGTCCTTGCGGCTCAGGGTGAACTCGGCCAGGCCCAGCGGGTTGGACCGGTAGCTGCTGGTCTCCCCGGAGGGGATCAGCTCATCGGTGGTGGTCACCGGGTCGGTGATGTAGCTGGCCACCCGCAGCAGCAGGTTCTCCCCCATCGGGTCGATGGCGGGCCAGTCCTTGATGTTGGGTCCCAGCCGCAGGGTCTCGTCGTAGTTGCCCTTGCCATAGCCGAAGTAGACCCGGGCATCGTAGCTGGAGCGGTCAAACTCGTATTCCGGTACGTTGGGGGTGTAGTCGATGTCGGTAGCGGGGGTCAGGATGCCGCCCGCCCGGGTGGTGGCGGCGATGGACCGGGCGTCCATCAGGGCCACACCGGCGATCTGGCCGGCGCCGGGCTTGGCGCCCTCCCGGCTGGGGAAGTTGCGGGTGGTGTGCCGGATGGACAGCGCCCCGTTGGCGGGCACGTCCCCCGCGCCGAAGCAGGGCCCGCAGAAGGCGGTGCGGATGGTGGCGCCGCTGGCCATCAGGTCGGTCAGCACCCCCAGGCGGGACAGAGCCATCATGGTGGGCTGGCTGCTGGGGTAGACGCTCAGGGCGTACTCGCCGCAGCCGCCGGCGTGACCCTTCAGGATCTGGGCGGCCTCGCAGATGTTGGAGTAGGTGCCGCCGGCGCAGCCCGCGATGACCCCCTGGTCCACCCGCAGGCGGCCGTTCTCGATCTTGCTCACCATGTCCAGATGCACCTGGTCGTTGCCGATCAGGGCCTGGCAATCCCGCTCGCACTTGTGGAGGATATCGGCCAGGTTGGCGTTCAGTTCCTCGATGGTGTAGACGTTGGAGGGGTGCATGGGCAGCGCGATCATCGGCCGCACCTTGTCCAGTTCCACCGTGACCACCCCGTCGTAGTAGGCCAGTTCCGCCGGAGCCAGAGGCTTGTAATCCCCTTCGCGGCCGTGGACCGCCAGATACTGGCGGGTGGTCTCGTCGGTGACCCAGATGCTGGACAGGCAGGTGGTCTCGGTGGTCATCACATCCACGCCGCTGCGGTATTCCAGCGGCAGGCTGGCCACGCCGGGGCCGATGAACTCCATGACCTTGTTCTTCACATAGCCGTTCTGGAACACCGCCCCGATGATGGCCAGGGCCACATCCTGGGGACCCACGCCGGCCACCGGCGCGCCGGTGAGGTACACCGCCACCACGCCGGGCCGAGCCACGTCGTAGGTGCGGCCCAGCAGCTGCTTGGCCAGCTCGCCGCCGCCCTCGCCGATGGCCATGGTGCCCAGCGCGCCATAGCGGGTGTGGCTGTCCGAGCCCAGGATCATTTTACCGCAGCCGGCGTGCATCTCCCGCATATACTGGTGGATGACCGCCAGGTGGGGCGGCACATAGATGCCGCCGTATTTTCTGGCCGCGGTCAGGCCGAACACATGGTCGTCCTCGTTGATGGTGCCGCCCACCGCGCACAGGCTGTTGTGGCAGTTGGTGAGTACATAGGGCACGGGGAACCGGGTCATACCGGAGGCGCGGGCCGTCTGGATAATCCCCACAAAAGTGATATCGTGGCTGGCCATCGCGTCAAACTTCAGTTTGAGCGCCTCCGGGTCGCCGCTGTGGTTGTGGGCCTGGAGGATCCCCCAGGCGATGGTGCCCTCCCGGGCCCCGGCCACCTGCTCAGCGGAGAAGCCCTGGGCGGCAAGCGCGGCGGCGGCCTGCTCGTCCGCCGGCACCCACTGGCCGCGGGCGTAGTACATGCCGGTTTTGCTGCATTGAATCATGGTGTACACCCCTCTTTATTTCGTTGTGCGCCGCAGCGCATTGCGCCCCGGCGGCGAAAACCCGATTGTTATTATACCATATCCCGGCCGGGAACGGAAACACCGCTTTACCGGCGACGGCGTGCGGGCTTTTTGCGCACGCTGAACCCGAAGGTGCCCAGCTGTTTGCCCAACGCGTAGTAGGTGCCGTGCACATAGGCGGCCAGCCCGGCCTTGTCCAGCCGCAGGCGGCCGGCCTCATCCAGCAGTTCCTCGTCCACATCCACCGCCACCACATCCGCCAGGAACAGATCGTGGCTGCCCAGCGGGATGGTCTGGAACACCCGGCACTCCAGATTCACCGGGCTCTCGGCCAATACCGGGGCGCTCACCGCGCTGCCGGGGATCGCGGTCAGGCCCATTGCCTGGAACTTGTCCAGATCCTGGCCGCTTTTGACGCCGCACCAGTCCACCGCCCGCAAAATTTTCTGGGTGGGCAGGTTGATGACAAACTCGCCGCTCTCGCGGATCAGGCCGTGGCTGTATCGCTCGGGCCGCACGCTGATGCTCACCCGCACCGGGTCGCTGTTGATGGTGCCCGCCCAGGCGATGGTGATCAGGTTGGGCTTATCCAGGCTGCCGCAACTCACCAGCACCGGCGGCACCGGCGCCAGCAGGTTTCCCGGCTTCCACACTTGCTTGCTCATCGCGGCTGCTCCTCCTTTTCCCAGGTGCGCTCGGCCACGCAGAACCGGGGCCGGGCCTTGGTCTCCATGTAAATCTTTCCGATGTACTCCCCGATCACCCCGAGACAGAGCAGCTGGATGCCGCCCATGAAGCAGACGATGGCGGTGGTGCTGGCCCAGCCGGCCACTGTGGCCCCCAGAAGAGCCTCCACCACGGCCCAGACCACCCCGATGAAGCTGACGAGGGACACCACCACCCCCAGCCCGGTGATCAGCCGGATCGGCTGCACCGACAGGCTGGTGATGCCGTCAAAGGCCAGCCCCAGCATCTTGCGCAGGGGGTAATGGCTCTCCCCTGCGATCCGGGAGGCCCGGTCGTAGAGCACGCTGGTGCTCTTGAATCCCACCAGCGGCACCATCCCCCGCAAGAACAGGTTGACCTCCTTGTATTTGGCCAGTTCGTCCAGGGCGCGGCGGCTCAACAGCCGATAGTCCGCATGGTTGAACACCACCTTGGCCCCCATGGTGTTCATGATATGGTAGAACCCCTCGGCGGTGGTGCGCTTGAACCAGGTGTCGGTATCCCGCCGGGCGCGCACCCCGTACACCACCTCGCACCCCTCATGCCAGGCGTTCACCATGGCGTCCATGGCGTTGATGTCGTCCTGTCCGTCGCAGTCGATGCTGATGGTGATGTCGCAGCGGGTGCGGGCCTCCATAAGCCCCGCCAGCAGCGCGTTCTGATGGCCCCGGTTGCGGCTCAGCGAGATGCCCGTAAAACAGGGATCCTCCGCCGCCAGCTTCCGGATGATGGCCCAGGTGTCGTCCTTGGAGCCGTCGTTGACAAACAGCACCCGGCTGTCCGGGCTGATCTTGCCCGTGCCCGCCAGCTGGCGCAGCTTGTCCCGGAACATGCCGCTGGTGATGGGCAGCACCTCCTGTTCATTGTAACAGGGGATGACGATGTACAGGATCGGTTGGTTTTTCACGATCTTTCCTCCTCATCGGTGGCAGGCGGCCCGCATGGCAGGCACCTTCAACAGCTTGAAGCTGCTTTTATAGGTCTCCAGCAGCCCTTCCGCCTGCATCCGGGACAACTCCCGGGACAGGGCGCTGCGCTCACAGTTCAGGTATTCCGACAGCCCCGCCCGGGACAGCGGGATGGTAAAGGTGTCCGCCCCGGCCCGCTGGGCCTCGTCCAGCAGATAGGCGCAGAGTTTGGCCCGCAGGCTTTTCAAAATCAGCAGATCCACCCGCCGGTTGAGGGCAAAATACTTGTCCGAGATGGTGGTGACCAGATTCTGCATGAGCCGGCCATGGCTGGCGTGCATCTTGGCGCAGGGGTGCAGGATCTTCTGGTAGGGTACAAACAGGATCACACAATCGCTGCGGGCCGCGATGGTCACCGGGCTCTTCACGCTGCTGCCGCTGAGCACATCCCCGAACACCCCGCCCGGCTCCATCCGGGTGATGGACACGCTGGAGCCGTCCGGCGTGTTTTTCAGCGCCTCCACCCAGCCCTCCAGTACAAGACCCACGTCCCGGGTCTCAAAGCCGGACAGCAGCACCAGTTCCCCCTTGGAGAACCGGCGCAAACTGGGCGCGAAACAGGTCAGCACCTGGTCCAGTTCCTCGGCCGAAAAGCCGTGAAACAGGGTGGTGGCCTGCAAAACGGGATAATAGCGTGCGAAAGCGAAGGTGGCGGACATGAGGGGGGCTCCTCTCCGCGGGGCATCGGTTGCCGCCGCAACTGCATTTTCCCTCTTATTATAGTAGAATATCCACCAGAACGCAAATCCCCGGATTCGGGTTTGTGCAAACAGGAGGAAATGCTGCCATGAAAAAGATCGTTGCCCTGATGCTGGCCCTTGTGCTGGTATTGAGCCTGGCCGCCTGCGGGCAGGCCGGGTCCGGTTCGTCGGCGCCGCAGAGCTCTTCTGCCGCGGCGACGCCCACCCCCGCCCCGGCCAGCGAGCCCGCCAGTGAACCGGCCGCGGAGCCCGCTTCCTACACCATCGCCGGCCTAAAGGGCCCCACCACCATGGGCATGGTCAAGCTGATGGACGACGCGGAACAGGGCCTGTATACCAACAGCTACACCGTGAACATGTACGGCGCGGCGGATGAGATCGTGCCGCTGCTGAGCAAGGGCGAACTGGATATGGCGGCCATTCCCGCCAACCTGGCCGCCACCCTTTACCAGAAGCTGGAGGGCAAGGTGCAGGTGGCCGCCATCAACACCCTGGGCGTGCTGTATGTGGTGACTACCGGCAATGTGGAGGTCAACAGTGCGGCTGATCTGGCCGGCAAGACTGTCTACTCCACCGGCAAGGGCACCACGCCGGAGTACGCGCTGAACTACATTCTGACCCAGAACGGCCTGGATCCCGCCACGGACCTGACCATCGAGTACAAGAGCGAGTCCACCGAGGTGTTGTCCGCCATGCAGACCGCCGGCGACGCGGTGGCGGTGCTGCCCCAGCCCTACGTGACCACCGCCCAGATGCAGGTGGAGGGGCTGAAGGTGGCCCTGAACCTGACCGAGGAATGGGACAAGGTCAGCCCGGACAGCGCGCTGGTGACCGGCGTGCTGCTGGCCCGCACCGACGTGATCGAGGCCAATCCCGCCGCCTTTGACCAGTTCCTGGCCGACTACCAGGCCAGCATCAAGTGGGTGACCGCCAACACCGCCGACGCGGCGCAGCTGGTGGCCAAGTACGAGATCGTGCCCAAGGCCGAGGTGGCCGAGAAAGCGCTGCCCGCCTGCAACATCACCTGGCTGGCCGGCAGCGAGATGAAGGCGAAACTCTCCGGCTATCTGCAGACCCTGTATGACCAGGATCCCGCTTCGGTGGGCGGCGCGATGCCGGACGACGGCTTCTATTATGGCGCTTAAGCCCGCGCCAAACCGGGCATCCCGGCCGCAGGCCGCCGCCATCCTGTTCTGGGTGGCGGTATGGCAGCTTGCGGCCTTTTTGGTAGCCCGGATGGGGCTGGGCTTTCTGCTGGCCGGCCCCTGGGAAACCCTGCGGGTACTGGCCGGAATGCTGCCGCAGGCGGCGTTCTGGGGCCGGATCGGCTTCAGCGCGGCACGGATCCTGGGTGGCTTTGCGCTGGCGCTGGTGTTCGGCTGCCTGCTAGCGGCGGCCAGCGCGGCCTGCCCGCCGGTGCTTGTTCTGCTGCGGCCGGTGATGCAGTTCGTCAAGGCCACCCCGGTGGCCAGCATCATTATTCTGGCCCTCTTGTGGGTGAGCAGCGCCAATCTTGCGGTGCTGATCAGCTTTCTCATGGTGCTGCCGGTGATCTATGCCGCCGTGCTGGAGGGCATCCGCCGCACCGACCCGGCGCTTCTGGAGATGGCCCGGATATTCCGGCTTCCCTTTGGGCGCACGCTGCGGGCGATCTGGCTGCCCGGGGTGTGGCCCTACCTGCTGCAAAGCTGTGAGACCGGCCTGGGCCTGTGCTGGAAGAGCGGCGTGGCCGCCGAGGTGATCGGCCTGGCAAGCGGCAGTATCGGGGAGGCCCTGTACCAGGCCAAGATCTTTTTGCAGACCGGGGAACTTTTCGCCTGGACGCTGGTGATCATTCTGGTGAGCGCGGCGTTTGAAAAACTGACACTGGCTGTGCTGCGGCTGGCCGGCCGGGCTTTGGGGGGAGGCGAACTCACATGTACGCGGAACTGACCGGCGTTACCAAGCGATACGGCGGCGAAACGGTGCTGGAAAGCCTTACCCGCCGCCTGGAAGGGGTCACCGCGCTCATGGGTCCCTCTGGTCGGGGAAAAACCACCCTGGCCCGGCTGCTGCTGGGGCTGGAAAAACCGGACAGCGGCCGGGTGGCGGTAACTGGCCGGCTGGCGGCGGTGTTTCAGGAGGACCGGCTTTGCCCCCAGCTGAACGCTGTGGCCAACGTGGCGCTGGCGCTGCCCGGCCACGGCGAGGCATTGGCCCGGCAGGCACTGGAGGAGTTGGGCCTTTCCGATGAGGATCTGAACAAGCCCGCGGCGGTGCTCAGCGGCGGGCAGCAGCGGCGGGTCGCCCTGGCCCGGGCCATGCTGGCTCCGGCGGACGGGGTGGTGCTGGACGAGCCCTTCAAAGGGCTGGATGAGGCCACCGCCGCCCGGGCCATGGCCTGGACCCGGCAAAAGGCCGCCGGCCGGTGGCTGCTGCTGATCACCCACGACCCGGAACAGGCCGCCTTTTTCGGCGGCACGCTCTGGCAGCTGGGCGGGTAGGCGGCGGTTTCCCTTTGGGGGAATCTCTTCCCACACAACAGAGCGGGGCGCCCGGTTTTGCAAACCGAGCGCCCCGCTTTTTCTTTATCTTGACAAGCCCTACTCTACTATGTTAGACTTAACACAGCAATAACTCTAATGCAGTAGAGGAGGTGTCATCCATGGAAACGCCCAAGATCTTCGAGAGCGAATATCGGTTCTGCCTGATCTTATGGGCTCATGAGCCGATCAAGAGCAGCGAGCTGGTGGCCCTGTGTCGGGAGCAGCTGGGCTGGAAGCCCACCACCACCTACACCGTAATCAAGCGGCTGGCCCAGCGAGGGGTACTGGTGAACGAGAACACGGTGGTGCGCAGCCTGGTGAGCAAAGACCAGGTGCAGGATGCCGAGATCGATGAGATGGTGGAGAAGAAGTTTGAGGGGTCGTTGCCCGCCTTTCTGGCGGCGTTCACCCGGCACCGGAAGATGACCGACCGGGAGATTGACCAGGTGCAGCGGATGATCGACGAGTACCGAAAGGAGAACCGCCATGAGTGAGGTATTCCTGACCCTGTTCAACCGCAGCCTGAACGCCTGCTGGCTGATCGCAGTGGTGCTGGTGCTGCGGCTGGTGTTCTGCGGCGCGCCCCGGTGGCCCCGGCTGCTGCTGTGGGCGCTGGTGGGATTCCGGCTGCTGCCCCTCTCGATTCCTCATCCCTGGAGCCTGGTGCCCACCCGGGAGGTGCTGCCGCAGGAGATGCTCTACTCCCCCACTCCGCACATCGAGAGCGGTATCCCGGCAGTGGATGCGGTGGTGAATCCAGCCTTTACCTCTTCCCTGGCCCCCGACCCGGCAGCCAGTGTCAACCCCTTGCAGATTCTTACCTGGCTGGCCGGCTGGGTGTGGCTGATCGGGCTGGCGGGGATGCTGCTCTACGCGGCTATCAGCTGGCTGCGGCTGAAAGGACGGCTGCGCACAGCCGTGCGGATGAAGGGGAATATCTGGCAGTCCGACCGGATCGCCGCCCCCTTTGTACTGGGATTTTTCCGTCCCCGCATCTATCTGCCCTTTTCCCTGCCGGAAAGCGCGCTTTCCTCGGTGATCGCCCATGAGCAGTCCCACATTGCCCGCAAGGATCACTGGTTCAAGCCGCTGGGCTTTGCGTTCTTGGCGGTATACTGGTTCAATCCCGCGATCTGGCTGGCCTATATTCTGTTCTGCCGGGACATGGAGGCCGCCTGTGACGAGCGGGTGGTGCGGACGCTGGACCCGGCGGGCCGGGCGGACTACTCCCAGGCGCTGCTGGCCTGCAGCCTGCCCCGGCGGCGGGTGGCTCCCTGCCCCCTGGCCTTTGGCGAGGCGGGGGTGAAAAGCCGGGTGAAGGCGGTGCTGCGCTACAAAAAGCCGGCGGCCGTCCTGCTGGGGCTGCTGCTCTGTTCGGTGACCGTTGCCCTGATCTTTTTCGCCTACGATCCCCTGGACGATTCCCTGGATTGGGCCCGGGAACTGCGGCCCGAGGATGTGGCCCGCATCGAACTGGTGGTAATGCTCCAGGATACGGACAAACAGTATAAACAGTTGAGCGAGGAAGAAATCGTTCGGGCGGTGGCACTGATCAACGACTGCCGGGGCCGCCGGCTGAGCCGCCATGAAGCCCTGGCTGGCGGCGGCATCACCTTCTACGTGACCACCACCGACGGGATGACCCACACCGTTTCCAACAACGGAAACACCTATTTGGTAGTGGACGACGTATATTTTGATGCCGGGTACGACTGGCTGTCCGGCTGGGAGGCCGACTGGGGCGAGGGAAACTCCCCCCTTCCCGAAGGGTTCCTTGCCAACATGGCGCTGGAATCCGAGGGCCTTCCCCAGCCATCCGCGGCGCTGAACGCCGCCATCCAGGCAGCGGTTCTGGGCCGGGCTGAAGCGCCGGTGCAGGCCCTTGTCGCCCGGGTGGAGAGCCACGCGGTGCTGGATATGACCCGGCAGGACGGGCTGGTAACCGTGTACGCCCTGATCCGGGAGGAAACCTTTGACCTGACCGGCAGCGAACCGGTATCGGTCAGCAGCAGCGTGATCCCCACTGCGCTGACCTTCTCCGGCGATGAAACCGCCGGGTATACCCTGCTGGACTACTGGACCGCCCAGGACGGCAGCCGCTACGAAAGCAGCATCCGGGAAACCTTCACCTCTCTGGCGGCCGAGCGGCTGTTTGCGGGGGATACGGTCTACTCCCGCCAGTTGGGCACGAGCAATCAGCAAAAGGCGCAGGCTGCCTGGGAACAGGCCCACGCGGAGGAACCGGCCGTCGGCAGCCCGGTGCAGGCGCCGGCCGTTCAGGTGGCCTTTGCGGACGAGGCCCTGCTGAGTGGTCTGGCTGAATACGACCAGTTTACCGACACTCCCTCCGACTATCAGGTGCAGCTGGTATTTACCGCCGACGGGCCGGCAAGCAATTTCCGTTTCCTGGCCCTGACCCTGCTGGATGTGGACGCGGACGGGGCCATGCGGTTTTCCACCGAGGAGCTCTACGCTGCCGACCGGCTGCCGGTGGTGATCGAGACCACCTTCGCGGGGGCTGTGCCCGACCGGGGCATCACCTACATCGACGGAAACGGTTTTGCCCGCTACTTTGCCCTCACCACCAGCGGCGCGGACGGCTCGCCGCTGCTGCTGGAATTTTTCGTCTGAACCCTTTCACCTGACCGGCCTGTTCGGGAGAGATCCCGCGCAGGCCGGTTTTCTTTGGATCGTTTGCGCAAAAAAGCCCGTGCGGCCGAAAAACCGGCCCACACGGGCAAAGAGAAGCAGGATGCCGCACCATCCGTCAACGGCCGCCCCCGTTTTTGATCCGCTCCCAGTAGGCGCGGGCGGCCTGTTCGGTCTTGTTGTCGGCAAACTCATAGTATTTTGTACCCACCAGCGCGTCGGGCAGGTACTGCTGGGGCACCCAGCGGTTGGGGTAGCTGTGGGGGTACAGATAATTTTGCCCCTTCACCGCCGCGTCCTCCCCGTCGAAGTGCTTGTTTTGCAGCTGCCGCGGGATAGGGCCGCTTTTGCCCCGGCGGATGTCGTCCCAAGCGGCGTCCAGCGCCAGATAGGCGCTGTTGGACTTGGGGCTGGTGGCCACCAGGATCACCGCGTCGGCCAGCGGGATGCGGGCCTCGGGCAGCCCCAGCATGGTGGCCGCGTCCACCGCTGCCTTGACGATGGGGATGATCTGGGGATAGGCCAGGCCCACGTCCTCGCAGGCGCAGACCATCAGCCGTCGGCAGGCGCTGATCAGGTCCCCCGCCTCCAGCAGCCGGGCCAGGTAGTGCACCGCCGCGTCCGGGTCGGAACCGCGCATGGATTTCTGGTAGGCGGAGAGGATGTCGTAGTGATCGTCCCCGTCCCGGTCGTACCGCATGGCGGTGCGGCGGGCCACCTGCTGCACCATCTCCAGGGTGACGCGGCGGCCCTCCGCCTCCCGGGGGGCGGCGGTCACCGCGAATTCCAGGCAGCCCAGCGCCTTGCGCATATCCCCGCCGGCGCTCTGGGCCAGGTAATCCAGCGCGTCCGGGTCGGCTTGCAGTGGTACGCCGTCCTCCTGCTCCAGCCGGGCCACCGCATGGTCCAGCCCGGTGCGGATATCCGCCGGGGTCAGGGCCTTGAACTCGAACACGGTACAGCGGGAGAGCAGCGCGTTGTAAATATAGAAGTAAGGATTCTCGGTGGTGGAGGCGATCAGGGTGACCGACCCGTCCTCAATGCACTCCAGCAGGCTCTGCTGCTGCTTTTTGTTCAGGTACTGGATCTCGTCCAGATAGAGCAGCAGACCGTTTGCGCCCTGCAGGGTGCCGATCTCCGCCAGCACCGCCTTGATATCGCTGGTGGAGGCGCTGGTGCCGTTGAGTTTGTGCAGCCGCATCCCGCTGTTCTCCGCGATGATTCGGGCCACGGTGGTTTTGCCGCAGCCGGAGGGCCCATAGAAGATCATGTTGGGCACCCGGCCGCTCTCCAGCGTGCGGCGGAACACCTTGCCCTCCCCCAGCAGATGCTGCTGGCCGCAGACCTCCGCCAGGGTGCGGGGCCGCAGCCGCTGCGCCAGCGGTTCAGCCATGGCGATTCCCCTCCCCTCGGGTGACCGGGGCAGACCAGGCGGCATGCACCTGGCCGGCATAGCCGGGGGCGATGAACCGGTCGATGGCATAGACCAGGCTGCGGTCCCACACGTCCCACTCGTGGCCGCCGTCCCACTCCATCCAGCCGAAATCCAGCGGCAGTTTTTCCCATTCCTCCCGCAGATTCACGTTCTGGTTGTAGATATAGTAAGGGGCAAAGTCCTGCCTGCCCACCGTGCAGAACAGCCGGGGCTGCTGCCCGGCGGGCAGACGGCTCACTTCCCGGGCCAGAGCGAACAGGTCCGCCTGGCGGGGCAGCTCGCTCACCGTGCCGAACACCGGTCCGAACACCTGCTGCACCATCGGGTTGACGGTGCGGGCCTCCAGCATCATGCCGATGTCCACACAGCCGGAAAAACTGGCCGCCGCGGCGTACCGGTCCGGATGGCGCAGCGCCAGCAGCAGCGCGCCGTAGCCTCCCATGCTCAACCCAAAAACAAAGTTTTTCTCCCGCTCGGTGGGCAGACGGAAGTTGCGGGCCAGGTGCTCCGGCAATTCCTGGGTGAGCCAGGTCTGCCAGGCGGGGCCGGCGGCCATGTCCTGGTAGAAAGAGTTGGCCGCCTCGGGCATGACCAGCGCCAGGTTGTTGTCCTTGGCATAACGCACGGCGGCGGTGTTCTCCAGCCAGCAGTCGCAGTTGTTGCCATAGCCGTGCAGCAGAGTCACCACCCCCGCCACCTCCCGGGTGGTGTTGGCGGTCTGGTCGGTGGGCAGGAAGATTTTGACCTCGCTCACCGACACCATCGCGTCGCTGCGGAATTTACAAGTCAGCATCGCCATATCGTTTCACCTTTGCCTTCTACCGGGAAAAACGCCGCGCGGCCCGCGCGGCGTTTTCAGGTTTATTCGTACAGGGGGAACCGGGCCACCAGATCGGCCACGCGGGCGGCCACATCCGCCTTGTGGGCCTCAAAGTCGTGGATGCAGTCCGCGATGCAGCCGGCGATCACATCCATCTCGGCGGGGCCCATGCCGCGGGTGGTGACGGCGGGGGTGCCCAGCCGCACGCCGCTGGTGATGAAGGGGCTGCGCTTTTCACCGGGCACGGTGTTCTTGTTGGCGGTGATGTGCACCTCGTCCAGGTTGTGCTCCAGATCCTTGCCGGTGCACGCCTCGTCGGACAGATCCACCAGCATCAGGTGGTTGTCGGTGCCGCCGCTGACCAGCTTGACCCCCCGATCGGTCAGGCCCTTGGCCAGCGCCTGGGCGTTCTCCACCACCCGGCGAGCGTAGTCGGCAAATTCCGGCTTGAGGGCCTCCCCGAAGCAGACCGCCTTGGCGGCGATCACATGCTCCAGCGGGCCGCCCTGGGTGCCCGGGAAGATGGCCTTGTTGATCTTCTTGGCGATCTCCTCGCTGTTGGTCAGGATCAGGCCGCCCCGGGGCCCGCGCAGGGTCTTGTGGGTGGTGGTGGTGACCACGTCCGCCCACTCCACCGGGTTTTGGTGCTGGCCGCCGGCCACCAGGCCCGCGATGTGGGCCATATCCACCATGAGCAGCGCGCCCACCTCGTGGGCAATGTCCGCGAACAGGTCGAACCGGATGGCGCGGCAATAGGCGGAAGCGCCCGCCACGATCAGCTTGGGCTTGCACTCCCGGGCCAGAGCGCGCACCGCGTCGTAATCAATGAAGCCGTTCTCGTCCACCCCGTAGGAAACAAAGTGATAATTCTTGCCGGACATATTCACCGGGCTGCCGTGGGTCAGGTGCCCGCCCTGGGACAGGTCCATGCCCAGGATGGTGTCCCCCAATTCCAGCAGGCCGAAGTAGACCGCCAGGTTGGCCTGGGCGCCGGAATGGGGCTGCACATTGGCGTACTTGGCGCCAAACAGCTTGCAGGCCCGGTCGATGGCGATCTGCTCCACCTGGTCCACCCAGGCGCAGCCGCCGTAGTACCGGTGGCCGGGATAGCCCTCGGCGTACTTGTTGGTGAGCACGCTGCCCATGGCGGCCATCACCGCGGGGCTGACGATGTTCTCGCTGGCGATCAGCTCGATGTTCTCCCGCTGGCGGGTGAGTTCCCGGTCCATGGCGGCGGCCACTTCGGGGTCGCTCTTGGCCACGAAGCCGATGGTGTCCATCATATCCTTGTACATTGGTTTCCCTTCCTCTCTATTCTGGTGGCAAAGTTGTGCGGAATTGCTTCTATTATAGCGCGGATCCCGGCCAAAAAACAAGAGCGGGCATTGTCAGAAACGGTCCGGGCGTGGTAAAATAGGAAGAAATCGCAGAAATACGGTCGGGAGGGCTACATTTATGACCAAAAAGCAACGGGCGCTGGAGGTCATCCAGCGTCTGAAAGACGAATACCCCCTGGCGGAGTGCACCCTGGACTACGACCACGCCTGGCAGCTGCTGGTGGAGGTGCGGCTGGCCGCCCAGTGCACCGACGCCCGGGTGAATGTGGTGGTGCAGGACCTGTTTGCCAAATACCCCAGCATCGAGGCGCTGGCCGCGGCCACGCCGGAGGCGATCGAGGAGATCGTGCGTCCCTGCGGGCTGGGCCGCAGCAAGGCCCGGGACATCAGCGCCTGTATGCGGATGCTGCGGGACGAGTTCGGCGGCAAGGTGCCGGACACCATGGAAGCGCTGCTGCGTCTGCCGGGGGTGGGCCGCAAGAGCGCCAACCTGGTGCTGGGGGATGTGTTCGGCAAGCCGGCCATCGTGACCGACACCCACTGCATCCGGTTGTGCAATCGCATCGGTCTGGTGGACAATGAGAAGGACCCGAAAAAGGTGGAGATGGCCCTGTGGAAGATCATCCCCCCCGAGGAGGGCAGCGATCTGTGCCACCGGTTCGTCATGCATGGCCGGGCGGTGTGCGACGCCCGCAAACCCAACTGCGCCGCCTGCTGTCTCAAGGACATCTGCCGCACCGGGGCGAAAGCCGACGGTTGACAAATCCGCTCTGCCGCGCTATACTGTCTGCGGACATAAAAACAGGGGCGCTGGAGGCATCTCCGGCTGAGATCAGGGCAAAACGCAGCCCTGGGTCACCTTGAACCTGATCCGGGTAATGCCGGCGTAGGGAGTTTGAGGAATAAACGCATTTCGGCGCGCCTGTGTATGTATTTGGCATACGCAGGCGTTTTGTTTTGCGGGTTTTTATGGCCGGAATCTATCGGTAAAGTGAGGAACCGTATCATGACAAAACAGTATTCCCGCACCCGCACCATGGTGGAAGGCGCGCTCATGCTGGCGCTGGCCAGCGTGCTGAGCATGATCCCCCTGTACAGCCTGCCCCACGGCGGCACCATCACGGTTGTGAGCACCCTGCCCATCATTCTGTTCAGCCTGCGCCACGGAGTGCGCTGGGGCCTGGCGGTGGGCTTTATCCACAGCCTGCTGCAGCTGCTGTTTTTGGGCGGATTGGAGAACCTGGCCTACTGCCAGACCCTGGGCGCCCAGATCGGCTGTGTGCTGCTGGACTATGTGCTGGCCTATACCCTGCTGGGGCTTGCCTGGCTGATCGCCAAGCCCTTCAAAAAGCGGGTGCTGGGGGTGGGCGTCGCCACCGTGGTGGTGAGCCTGATCCGCTACCTGTGCAGCTTTCTCTCCGGCTATGTGGTCTGGAAGGATTATGACTACGCCTTTGAGTGGATGACCAACTTCGGCTGGGGCCAGGCCATTGCCAACATGGGCGAGAACGCCCTGTGCTGGCTGTACAGCGCCGTCTACAACGCCACTTACATGATCCCTGAGGCTATCCTGACCGCCGTGGTGGCGGTGGTGCTCTGCGCCACCGTGCCCATGCTGTTCCAGGAGCAGAAATAAGGCATACTTGTGTTTTCAGCCCGGGCGGCGCTGCCGTCCGGGCTTTTTCTGCGCCTGGCAACCGGTGGTTGCCGGTTTGGAAAGGGGGGATGGTGGCCAGATTTTGCCCGGCATGGTATACTGAAACCAACAAATCCAAGGAGGATCCGATCCATGACCAACCGCGAAACACCGGCCACCATCGGCCAGCGCATTCTGGCGCTGCGCCGGGCGGCGGGCATGAGCCAGGAGGCCCTGGCCGCCGCCGTGGGGGTAAGCCGTCAGGCCCTGGGCAAGTGGGAAGCCGACCAGTCTCTGCCCGGGCTGGACAACCTGCTGGCCCTGGCCGAGGCCCTGCACACCAGCTGCGACGAACTGCTTACCGGGCGGCCCCTGTCCCAGCAGGAGGCCCCGGCCCCCGCCCTTTCCGCCGAGGGGATGCAGGCGCTGCTGGACGCCCGGGAGGCCCGGGAAACCAGACGCCGCCGGAAAAGCCTGGCGGCAGGCGGCGGCGTGGCCCTGGCGCTGGCGGCGGCGCTGCTGTGCGTGGGATTGTATGCCGGCAGCCGCATGGACGATCTGCAAAACCGCATTGACGGGGTGAACGGCCAGGTGGCCGGGATGCAGGGCACCCTGCAGGCCCAGGTGGACTCCATGACCAACCGGGTACAGACCATGCTGGACGAGCAGAACTCCCTGGCGGCGGGTGAGAGCCACAGCTATTCCGACTGGGAATCCGATACCCGCACCCTGCTGCTCACCGCCCGGGTGACCGCCAAGCAGAGCGTACCGGGGGCCAGCGCCCGGCTGATTGTAACCGCCACCTATCCAACCGACACTCACAGCGCGGTAACGTTGGAGATGACCGACGAGGGCGGCGGGGTGTTCGCCGTGTCCGGCCGGGTGCCCACCGCTGACGAACTGACCGCCACTTTCCAGCTGGAAAGCCTGGATGGCACGGTACAGAACCAGCAGCTGTGGAGTGATTACGCCCCTCACGGGCAGTTTGAACCGATCATGGAGCTGGGCAGCGGCATTGACGGCCAGCTTATCCGGTTTGAGACGGAAAAGGGCCAGATCCGGTTTGACGGCGATGTGGGGCTGAGCCTGGGGGCTACCGAGTATGCCTGGCCGGTAGAAGCCGAGATGCAGCTGGAAATCGGCGGGCAGGTGGTGGAGACCTATCCTTTGACCGAGATAGACAAAGACCTTGCGGACGCCCGTAACCCGGACGATGAGGGGAGAGCTGAACTTGTCCACGACGCGACCATTACCTATTACTGGACGCCCCAGGCTCACCCCTGGCAGGAGGGCCAATCGGTGGTCATCACCGCGCAGATGACCGACAGCGACGGCAGTGTGTACGAGCGGCAGCTAACGCTGATTTCGTAAAATCCATACGCGATGCCCCCGCCGGGCTTTCCCGGCGGGGGCATCTCTCGTTCCATTTTTACCACAGCGCGTCGGCCTGGCGCACACAGGCCAGGAATCGCCGGGCATTGTCCGACAGCTGGGCGGCGACCGGCCATACGGCGGCGTCCCGGTTGAGCCCGGCCTCGGCGCAGGGTTTCAGCACCAGCTGCTGGCGGGCCAGTTCCGCGGCGGGCAGCGGGCTCACCCACATATAGCTGCCCGGCACCTGCCGCAGCAGGGCAAACTGGCTGCCCCGGTCGTACACATAGATGCGGCTCTCCCCCACCCGCAGTTCGGCGGCCCGCGCCCGCTGTTCCGGTTCCAGCACTGGCAACTGCACGTCCCCGTGTAAAATCTGCGGATACCGCCCCAGCAGGTGATACGGGATATCCGCCAGCCTCGCCAGCGGGTGCCGCTCGCTCATGAGCAGGCACATCCGGTACTGGCGCACCACCCGGCTCTGCAAACCGTTTTGGGCCAGCTGGGTGTCCACCCAGGGCTGGTAGATGTCCTGATAGCGGATGATGGACAACTCGCTCTCCCCGGAGGCGGCATCCTGGAGCGCGTCGGTCAGGCCGGCTTCCCGGTACTGCACGTTCATGGGGGTGGGGCACTCCGCCAGCATGGCGGCAAAAGCGTCCGCGATATAGGTGGCCCGGGGTACCGTGACCCGCAGCGCAAATCCCGCCGGCTGGGGGGTGTACAGGCTTTGCAGTTCCTCCACCTGGGCCAGGATGCCGCCGGCATACCGCAAAAACTGGCTGCCGGCGGCAGTGGGTTCCATGCCCCGGGCGGTGCGGCGGAACAGAGGGACCCCCAACTCCTTTTCCAGTTCCTTCAAACTGCGGCTCAGGTTGGGCTGGGCCATCTCCAGCGCGCGGGCGGCGGCAGACAGGCTGTGGGTAGCGGCAATTTGCTGGACCTGGCGAAGCTGCTGCAGGGTCATGGCGGGCCTCCTTTGCGAACAAGACAAATCTGTATATTACTGTATCACATCTGCCGGAAAAATACTAGGAAGAATGACGGATTTTCGCCAGGCCGTGCGTTGCGCCGCAGGGTATTATGGAGTATAATGGAACTTGCGTATTGATAAATATGCGACAAAATTTTGAGGGGAAGAAGAGTATGTTCAAGATCATCCGCAAAGAGGCGCTGAACCCCACCGTCACCCGCATGGTGGTCCAGGCGCCGCTGATCGCCCGCAAAGCACTGCCCGGTCAATTCGTGATCCTGCGGGCCGGGGCCGACTCGGAGCGCATCCCGCTAACCATAGCCGACTATGACCGGGAAGCCGGCACGGTGACCGTGATCTTCCAGGTGGTGGGCGCCGGCACTATGGAACTGAACGACCTGGCCGAAGGGGAAAGCCTGCACGATTTTGTGGGCCCGCTGGGGACCCCCAGCAAGCTGGACGGGTTGAAAAAGGTGGCCGTGGTGGGCGGCGGCGTGGGCTGCGCCATTGCCTATCCGGTGGCCAAACAGCTGCATGCGCAGGGGACCGAAGTGCACAGCATTGTGGGGTTCCGCTCCAAGGACCTGGTGATTCTGGAGCCGGAGTTCCGCGCGGTGAGCGATAAGCTGATCCTGATGACCGACGACGGCAGTTACGGGGAAAAAGGCGTGGTGACCGCCCCGCTGGAGCAGCTGATCCAGGCCGGGGAAAACTACGATGAAGTGATCGCCATCGGGCCGCTTCCCATGATGAAATTTGTGAGCCTGACCACCAAAAAGTACGGGGTCAAAACCACAGTATCGATGAACACGGTCATGATCGACGGCACCGGCATGTGCGGCGGCTGTCGGCTGACGGTGGGCGGGCAGATCAAGTTCGCCTGTGTGGACGGGCCGGATTTTGACGGACATCTGGTGGATTTTGACGAGGCCATAAAACGGGGCGGCACCTATCGGGATTTTGAGGCCCATGCCCGGGAGGACTACTGCCATCTGATGAACAAGGAGGTGGAGTGAGATGCCGTTTCAGCGGAATATGGATCCTCGCAAGTGCCCCATGCCCAGCCAGGACCCGGCGGTGCGGGCCCACAACTTCAGCGAGGTAGCGTTGGGGTACACCTACGATATGGCGGTGAGCGAGGCGCGCCGGTGCCTGGGCTGCAAGAACAAGCCCTGCGTGACCGGCTGCCCGGTGCAGATCGACATTCCCGCTTTTATCGAGCGGGTTGCCAACGAGGATATGGAAGGGGCCTACCAGGTGCTGCACGCGTCCAGCGCGTTGCCGGCGGTCTGCGGCCGGGTATGCCCCCAGGAGAACCAGTGCGAAGGCAAATGCGTGCGGGGCATCAAGGGCGAGAGCGTGGGCATCGGCAGATTGGAGCGTTTTGTGGCCGACTGGCACCGGGAGCACAGCACCGAGACCCCGGAAAAGCCCGTTTCCAATGGGCACAAGGTGGCGGTGATCGGCGCGGGCCCCTCGGGGCTGACCGCCGCCGGCGACCTGGCCCGGCTGGGCTATCAGGTGACGGTGTTTGAGGCGCTGCATCTGGCGGGCGGCGTGCTGGTGTACGGCATCCCGGAATTCCGGCTGCCCAAAGCCATCGTGCAGCAGGAGATCGACGGGCTCAAAGCGATCGGGGTGGACATCCAGACCAACATGGTGATCGGCAAGGTGCTGACGGTGGACGAACTGATGGGGGATTTCGGGTTTGAGGCGGTGTACATCGGCACCGGCGCTGGCCTGCCCCGGTTTATGGGTATCCCGGGCGAAGGTCTGCGGGGGGTATACTCCGCCAATGAATATCTGACCCGGGTGAATCTGATGAAGGCCTACCGGCCGGGCAGCCATACCCCGCTGCTGCACAGCCGCAAGGTGGCGGTGGTGGGCGGCGGCAACGTGGCCATGGACGCGGCCCGCTGCGCGCTGCGTATGGGCGCTGAAACGGTGTACATTGTCTACCGCCGCGGCATGAGCGAACTGCCCGCCCGGGCCGAAGAGGTGGAGCATGCCCAGGAAGAGGGCATTGTCTTCAAGACCCTGACTAACCCCGTGGAGATATTGGGGGACGAGCAGGGCGCGGTGCGGGGCATCCGCTGCGTGGAGATGGAACTGGGCGAGCCGGACGAGAGCGGCCGCCGCCGCCCGGTAGCGAAAGAGGGCAGCGAATTCGACCTGGAACTGGACACCGTGATCATGGCCATCGGTACCAGTCCGAACCCGCTGATCCGCTCCACCACGCCGGGGCTGGAGACCAACCGGCGCGGCTGCATCGTGACCAACGGGGAGGACGGCCTGACCAGCCGCGCCGGGGTGTATGCCGGCGGCGACGCGGTGACCGGCGCGGCCACCGTGATCCTGGCCATGGGGGCCGGCAAACAGGCCGCCCGGGCCATCGACGAGTATCTGCGGAACAAGTAAAAGCAAAAACGCCTCTGCCGGTCGGGCAGGGGCGTTCCTTTTGTATTCAGGGTGGCTGGTCTTGCTTATTCAAAGGGATACCGCACACCCCAGGCAATGCGCAGCCGGTCCATCAGTTCCATGACCCGCAGAGACTCCTCATGGGGCATCTCCGGGCAGGACAATTCGCCCTTTTCCAGCGCCCGCAGGCAGGCGAGCACCTCGTACTCATAGCCGGTGATCTGGGCAGGGCGCTCCACCCGGCGCAGCAGCCGATTCCGGGCGTCATACACCGACAGGCTCTCGAAGTTGTTGATGTTCTCCACCAGCATATACCCTTGGGTGCCGTGGATCGCGCCCCGCCGGTCCAGACACGCTTCCAGGGAACTGTTCAGCTGGGCCACACGGCCATCGGCGTAATACAGGGTCACCGCGTTCTGGGCGTCTACCCCGGTGGGCAGCCGGGAACAACTGGTCTCCACCCGGGCGATATCGTGGCCAAACAGCGCCAGGGCAAAGTTCAGGGTATAGACCCCCACATCCAGCAGCGCGCCGCCTGCCAGATTCGGGTCCCGCAGGCGGGGCACATCCGCGATGGCATACCCCAGATTGCCGGTGAGCATCCGGGGTTCCCCGATACGGCCGCTGTTCACCTCGTCCCGGATCAAGGCCAGCATCGGCATATACCGGGTCCAGATCGCTTCGGTGATGAACACGCCCCGGCGCTCCGCCTCCACAAACACATCCCGGGCCTGCCTGGCATTGGCGGTAAATGCCTTTTCGCAAAGCACCGGCTTGCCGGCCCGGATACACAGCAGCGCGTGGGCGGCGTGTTCAGAATGCGGCGTGGCAATATAGACCAGGTCCACCTGCGGATCGGCCACCACCGCCTCATAGCTGCCATAGGCCGCCTGTGCCCCATACTTTTGGGCAAAAGCCCGGGCCCGGGCTTCGTCACGGGAGCCCACCGCGTACAGTCTGGCCTCCGGCATACGATTCAGCGTGTCTGCCATCAGGGCGGCGATCGCGCCGGTACCCAGAATGGCCACGTTCCCCTGTTTCATACGGTTCTCCCCCTTACGCATTGACGGCGATCACACCCCAGCCCTCGGCGGTCTTGACCCAGGCGCGTCCGTTGCTCACCGAGGCCGCCCCCTGATACTGGAACGGCACCTTCACCGTACCGGCCAGGCTGATATAGCCCCACAGGCCATCGGTGTTCTGCACCGCGGCCAGATTGCCGCAGAAGGGCCGTGCCTTCTGATACTGACACGGGATGATCTGGCTGCCCTCTATGTCCAGATAGCCCCACAGGCCGTCCTGGCACACAGCGTACAATCCGTCCGAATAGGACTCGATCGCCTCGCATACGGGGCCCACCTGCTTGCCGGTGGACGCCTGTACCAGCACATAGCCCTCGCCCCACTCCACAGCGCGGGGCTCGGTCTGGCCGGTGGCGGGGTCGGTCCACAGGTAGGCGCTGAAATCATCGGCGGGGGCGGCTGTCAGGGTGCCCAGCTGGGCCACGTAGGGCTGCACGTTGGCCCCGTATTCGGTCAGCGGGACCAGCTGATCCATCTCCAGCACATACGCCGCGCCTAAACCGCTGTCGTACACGATCTCCATGTCCGGAAGCCCATGCCCGCCAGAGCCCACGTCCTCGCCCAGATCGTTGAAGATCTTGCTCTCGTCGGTATTGGTCAGCCCGCAGACCGGGCACCAATGTATGTCCTCCTCGGCCGGAACCACGATCTTGCCGTCGTAGTTGATGGCGCCAATCTTGCCGTTTTGCTCAAACAGGCTCAGGTAGGCATGATCCTGCAGCACTCCATTGTCAGGGCTGGCATGTTCCACCAGGCTGTACACGATCTCCAGGTCGGTGCGCGGCTGCACCAGCCAGTCCACCGCCGGGCCTGCCTGCGCGGTCGGCTCCGGGGTAGCGGCCGGGGCGGAAGAGCCGGCGCCGCCGGCGGACGAGGAAGCATCGGTCGGGGCAGACGAAGCCGTTTCCTGCCCACCGCAGCCGGCCAGCAGGACGGCGCAGAGGAGCAGGGCGGCAAAAGCGCGCAGTTTCATGGAAAAACCTCCTTGCAGGGCGACCGATCGTTTCTTTTGCCGCCCTTTGCGCGGGGCGCATTACCCCGCTGTGTTGTGATTTTTTTATTGTACCACACCCGGCGCAAAAAGGCAAAAAGCCGCACAACTAATTCAAGCGGGGGTAAACAGCTGATCCACCGTAACTCCCAGTTCCCGTGCCAGATGAAACGCCAGCGCCAGCGTGGGATCGTACTTGTTATTCTCAATGGCATTTACCGTCTGGCGGGATACGCCGCATTTTTTTGCCAGTTCTTCCTGGGACAAGCCCAACTCCTTGCGGCGTTCGCGGATGACATTCTCCATGTTCAGCCTCCCAGCTTCTTTCGGTAATACAGCAACGCCACACAATACAGCATGGCGGTGACCTGCAGCTGGATGAAGGGGTTGACCGTCATCGGTTGTTTGGTTGCATAATTGGCTATCACATCCAGCACCAGCGCACCCACCATCGCGTTAAAGGCAAAGGTGCTGGTTTTCCACACAATTACCCGGCTACGTTCATCCCCTGCTTTTAACAGGGAAATCAGCATTGTAATATCCAGCGCCCCGAATCCCAGCAGCACACCGCCCAGAAACAGCGCCGCCCCCAAAGGCATCCCCATAAATTCCATGATGTTTTCTCCTTTCTGATCCAACCGGTTTATGTCAAATTCTTTTGACATTTTCAAAATACCAGACCTCCGCTAAAATGTCAAGACTTTTTTACATTTCGGCAAAAAGGAAAAGCCCGCTGCCGCGGGCTTTATTTGTGGTATTTGATGTGGCGGTTGATGCAGCAGGCCCGGTAGATCTGCTCGGCCAGAACCACCCGGGCCAGCTGGTGGGGCAAGGTGATGCGGCCCATGGAAAACCGCAGCGCCGCTGCCTGCTTGACCGCCGGGGCAAGCCCGTGGGAGGAGCCGATCACAAAGGCCACGTCCCCCGCGCCGCCCACCGCCCGATCGTTCAGCCAGGCGGCCAGTTCCTCGCTGGACAGGGTCTTGCCCTCCACACAGAGGGCCACGATGGCCGCGCCCTTGCGCACACTGGCCAGGATGGCCTGCCCTTCCTTTTCCAGCGCCCGCTGCACAAGGGCCGGGCTGTCCTCCCGCAAAGGCTGTTCCGGCAACTCGATCACCCGAAAATCGCACAGCGCGCCCAAGCGCTTCTGGTACTCGGCCACGCCGGCGGCGCACCAGGCGGCGTTCAGTTTTCCCACGCAGATCAGATCGATGTGCTGCATATCAGAACTCCAAAATCGGGCTGGGCTCGTTGCGGCGCTGGGCCTGCACCACCACGTCCGGCCCGGGGATCATGTCGGCGGCCAACAGCGCTTTTTGCACCGCGCTCAGCGCCAGTTCCGGGGTATTGTTCTCCTTGCTCAGATGGCACAGGGCGATCTTCTTGCACCCCGCCTGTACCAGTTCCAACACCTTGGCGGCGCACTCCGGGTTGGACAGATGGCCGAAGGGTGAGGCGATGCGGGTCTTGAGATAGTAGGGATAGCTGCCGTGCTGCAGGCTGTAGGGATCGTAGTTGGCCTCCAGCGCCACCAGGTCGGCCCCGTCCAGGGCGGTATGTACCGTTTCGGTCAACTGGCCCAGGTCGGTGGCAATCGCCATGATCTTGCCGTCCGGCGTGGCGATCCGGTAACCGCAGCAGGGCACGTCGTGGGGGGTGGGAAAGGCGGTGACGGTAAACTCTCCGATCTGCTCCGGCCGGCCGCCTACCGCGATCAGCTGCGCGGCGGGCGGCAGGTCCCCCCGATCCGCCAGAAAGTCCAGCGTTTCCGGCAGGCCGAACACCGGCACATCGTAGTGTTTCAGGAACACCTTGAGCCCGGCGATGTGGTCCGCGTGTTCATGGGTGATGAGGATGCCCTGCAGATCCCGCACCGACAGCCCCAGATCCTTCAGCGCGCCGGTGGTGATGCGGCAGCTTTTGCCCATATCGATCAGCAGATAGCCCTGGCCGCTGCGCACCAGTCCGCAGTTGCCGGAGGAACCGGAATACAGGGTAGTAAAACTTGCCATTCTTCACCTCATACACAAAAAGCCGGGGACGCGCACCGCCCCCGGAAAAACATCTGTTTCACAGCGCCTGCGGCATGGAGGGCGCGGGCACCGAGATCCGGCGCACGTTCGCGCCCAGACCCTGCAATTTGCCCACCAGATTTTCATATCCGCGCTCAATGTGGGCGATCTCCTCGATCTCGCTGGTGCCGTTGGCGGACAATGCCGCCACCACCAGGGCCGCTCCGGCCCGCAGATCCGAAGCGCGCAGCGGGGCGGCCAGCAGTTCCGGCACCCCTTCGATGACCGCCACCTGGCCGTCCACCTGGATATTGGCCCCCATGCGAACCAGCTCGTCCACATAGCGGAACCGGTTTTCCCAGATGCCCTCGGTGATGTTGGGGGTGTCCCGGGCAATGGTGAGCAGTACCGTCATGAGCGGCTGCATGTCGGTGGGAAAGCCCGGATGGGGCATGGTCTTGATCTTCAGCGGCAGCAGGTCCCCGTTGCGATAGACCCGCACCGCGTCGTCAAACTCCTCCACCGTGGCGCCCGCCAGCTCCAGCTTGGCGGTGATCGGCTCCAGGTGTTTGGGGATCACATTGTGGATCAGCACGTTGCCGCCGGTCATGGCGGCGGCAACCATAAAGCTGCCCGCCTCGATCTGATCGGGAATAATGGAATAGGTGCAGCCGTGCATGGACTTGACGCCCCGGATCTTGATGCAGTCGGTGCCGGCGCCGCGCACATCCGCGCCCATCATGTTCAAAAAGTTGGCCAGGTCCACAATGTGCGGTTCCTTGGCCACGTTCTCCAGCACCGTCTGGCCTTCCGCCAGCACGGCGCTGAGCATGGCGTTCATGGTGGCGCCCACCGAAACGGTGTCAAAGAATACATGGGCGCCGCGCAGCCGGTCGCTCTCCACATGGATGCGGCCGTATTCCACCGAATCGGACGCGCCCAGAGCGGTAAAGGCTTTCAGATGCTGGTCGATGGGGCGGGGGCCCAGATCGCAGCCGCCGGGCATGGCCACCTGCGCCGAGCCGAACCGGCCCAGCAGCGCCCCCAGAAAGTAGTAGCTGGCGCGCATCTGACGGGACAGATCATCCGGCACAGCGGCACAGCGGATATGGGTCGTATCAATTTCATAACAGTTCTTGTTGAGCATCCGCACCCGGGCGCCCAGCGCCGACAGGATACGCAGCGACACCAGCACGTCGCTGATGGCGGGCAGATTTTCCACCACACAAACATCGGCCGCCAGAATGGTGGCCGGCAGGATCGCAACGGCGGCATTTTTTGCCCCGCTGATGGAAACCTCGCCCACCAGCGGCGTACCGCCCTGAATCACGAATTTTTCCAAAACGCAAACTCCCCTTTGAGATTGCCGGACGTGGCCGGAAAAGGCCGCCGCCCGTGGATTTGTCCAGGCGGCGCCGCCGCCCGTCAACTGTCTTATTATACACCATTTCACGCCGGAATCAAACCCCTGGGCTTATTCTTTACGAAATTGTTTCTTCTATCCGTCGCTTTGGGCTTTTTCCGCAAAAAAATATCAAAAACAACAAAAACAGGACGCAGGATTTGGTGAAATCACCTGTCCCGCGCCCTGTCCGGCCGCTCGGTTCACATGCTGGGGAAGTAGTTTCGCGCGCTGACCCGTCTGCCGCCCAGATAGATCTCCCAGTGGCAATGGTTGCCGAAGGAATTGCCGGTGTTGCCCACCGCGCCGATCACATCCTCCTGGGATACATACTGCCCGTAACTCACATACAGTTTGCTGCAATGGGCGTACAGGGTGCGCATCCCGTTGCCGTGGTCGAGAATGATGTAATTGCCGTAGCTGTAGTGCCAGCCGGCGGTGACCACCCGGCCGTCCGCCGCCGCCAGAATATCCTGCCCGGCGTTGGCGCAGATATCCGCGCCGGTGTGGCCGGAACTCATCCAGCGGCTCACATACTTGTAGTTGGGCACCGGCCACAGCAGGGTCCCGTACCCGGACACCTCCGCCAGCGAACCAGCCGGCATCCGGCTGCCGATCACGATCTCCTCGTTGACCGGCTCGGTCAGGGTGACGCTTTCCACGATCTGCTCGGTGGTGACCCCGTTTTCGGTGACATAATCCACGGTGACCTGGGCCGATCCGGCCTGGCCGGCCTGCACGGTCTGCTTGCTGCCCCAGCGGTAGTCCTCCGAGTGGGTGGTGATGGTCTCGTAGGGGATCTCCCGGATCTCCACCGCCCGGCGGACGGTGCGCAGCCCGAACAGATCCGGATCGGAAAGGGTCTGTTGTACCGCCGTTTCACTGGAGATATCGCTGGTAAAGTAGATCCCTTCCTGCAATTCCACATCCCGGATAAACTCTGCCGCGCTGCCCTGCCCGGCATTCTCGGCCGCAGTGGTTTTCATCGCCTGCAGCGCCTGCCGAAGCCCGGGCGCGTCGTCGCTGACCAGCACCAGCTGGCCGTCCACATACAGCGCCGCGCCGGGCTGGATCTCGTTGTGGGACATCTCCAGCAGGGTGCGGGCCAATGTTTTCTGATCCAGCAGCTCGTCCGGATCCACCGCCAGGGTGTAATCGGCGGTGATCTGCCACTGATCGTCCTGCCCCAGGGAAACTATATTCTGCTGCAGGGTGTTTTTGGCGGCTTCCAGCACGTTTTCGCTCTCCACGTAGCCCACCAGTTCCCCGTTGACCTCCACCGCCAGGGAAAAGCTGCGGCTCAGGGTATGCCGCACGGTAAAGACAAATACCGCCAGCGCCAGCAGCGGCATCACATACCGGCCTGCCCGCACCGCCAGATGCCCATACCGGCGCACACCGCGATAAAAATAGAGCAGCCCGCCGACCAGCGCCCGGGGCGCGCCGTGCTCCTGCCATTCCGCCCGCACAAAATCCCGGATGGACCCCACCCCATGCGCCAGGCGGGCAAACGGGGCGGCCAGATCCCGCCCTGCTGCGGCAAAGCCCGCCGCTACCGGATGCAGGAACCGTTTGTGCGCCGCACGGCCGCGAACCGCCCCCCGGCTGCCCAGCCAGCGGACCGCGCGGGCCAGGTCACAGGCGGTGCGCTCGCCCCAGAAGCCGAGCCGGTAGGCCGCCTGCCCCAGCGCGCCGCCTGCCCGCCGGGCCATATCTGCCGGTTGCATCCGCATCCCCTGTTCGCCTCCTTCGCGTCTTACAAACCAAAAGCCGGGCTGCACAGCCCGGCCATCGGTCAGGAAAACCTCTTTGTTGACAGTATACCAGCTTTTTCTCCGCCCGCCAAGGGCCGGGGAAAAATTTGCCGCTTTTTTCACCAAGGATTCACGGCGGTTTCACAAATCAGGACGCCGAAGAAGATGCGGAAGAAGCCTCTGCCGAGGGATCCGGCGTGGGCTGGGCCGGCGTTTCCCTCGGTGTGATCACCACCGCCCGGCTGCCCATAGCGGTAAAAATCTCCATAAACTTCTGCTGCCGCACACTCTCATAGGTCTCCAGCGGGTCGGACAGGTAGAACTGGTTGTCCTCATAGCCGGTGAGCACCAAGCAATGCACATCCACCAGAGGGGTATAGTCCTCCCCGGAGACGGTGGTCCAGGTCCACTTGGTGCTCTGGCGTACATCCTTGAAGTCGATGGTGGCCCAGACCAGCACCGGATTGCCGGCGGCCAGCTGCTCGGCCAGCCCGGCCGCGTCCACGCCGGTAATATCGGTCACATCCCAGGCGTCTGCCTGGCCCTGGGCGGCCAGATAGTTCTTCGCCGCCTGGACGATAGGCCCCTGAAAACAGTAGAACCCGCAGCTCTCTCCGCTGCTCTGGGCCGGGTCGCCCATGAATTCCACCTCCGGGTCGGCGCCGTAGAACTTTTCCGAGCGGGGCAGATACTCCTGGGCCATGGTCATCTTATCCACGTCAAAGCCCAGATATCGCAGCAGCATGGTCAGGCTGGTGATCTCGCAGCCGTTGGGCAGTTCCGGGTTCTGCCCGATCACCGGCACATCCAGATGCACCGAGGCGGGCAGCGGCAGCTGCTGGGGACCTTCGGACGCCCCGCTCTGCGTCTGGCTGGCCGCGCTTTGGCCGGACACCCCCTCGATGACCGGGGCGTTGTAGGCGCTGTTCTGACGGGCCAGCAGGCCGCCGATAAAGACCAGCACCACCGCGCAGGCCGCAAGCAGGAGCAAAGCGGCCAGCGGCCGGGACGAGGAGCGGGCGTTTCGTCTGTTCTGCATAGTTTGTATCCTCCCGGCGCGAAAACGCCGTTGTTTGCAAGCATTGGCCCCCCCAAACGGGCGGTTTGCTTTTATTATACCGGGCCAGATCGCTTGACGCAAGCGAAAGCCCCGGCCGACCAGAATGGTCGGCCGGGGCCTGTTGGTTTGCATGAAGGGATCAGCCCACGTAACCCTTTGGATTGACCCGTGTTCCGTTAATGTAAATCTCAAAATGGAGATGGGTGCCGGTGGAACGGCCGGTGGAGCCCATAAAGCCGATCAGTTCGCCCTTTTCCACATACTCGCCGCGGCTGACCACGATGCCCGACATGTGGGCGTACATAGTCTGGTAACCATTGCCGTGGTTGATGCGCACGCAGATGCCATAACTCCAGTGTTCCTGCCCGGAACCGGCGGTGGTGACGATACCGCTGTCGGCGGCGTAGATGGGCGCGCCGTAGTAGCTGAGGATATCCAGACCGTAGTGGCTGCCGCCGAAGCCGCGGCTCATCCGGTAGCTGCTGGGCACCGGCCAGGAGAAGATGCCGGAACCGACCTGACCCACATTGCCGTTGGGCAGGCGGGTACCCTTGACGATCTCTTTGTTCACAACTTCCTGCAGCACGGTCTCATTGAGCACGACCTCCTGCTGCAGCACCCCGTCGATGTAGTAGAAGTCCGACTCGATCTGTTTCAGGCCGTCGGATCCCTCCTGCACCACCTTGGTGGTGCCCCAGGCGTAGTCCGCCGATTCGGTAGTGATGGTCTGGTATTCGATCGGTTCGGTGTAGACCCGGTGTTCCACCACCTGTACCGGCAGGTAGTCCCGGGACTGGGTGACCAGAACCTGATCGCCCACAAACAGGCTGTCCAGGATATCCGGATTCAGAGCCACCAGCTCGTTCAACGTAATATCGTTCTTTACGGCGATGCCGCTGGGGGTATCCCCCTTGACCACCGTGTAGTATACGTCCGCTTGTTCTTCCCCGTGAATGAGAGCGTCCACCTGGCTGTAGTCCACAATGGAATCGGTAAAGTAGACCCCGTCCACCAGTTCCACGTCCTTGACGAACTCCACCCGGATATTCTCGTTCTCCGGCTGCTCGTAGGGGGCTTTGATCTCCTCCAGGGCGGCGGCCAGCCGGTCCCCTTCGGTGGTGACGGCGGCGATGCTCCCGTCCACATAGAGGGCGGTGGCCTCCTGGATCTCACTGCCGGACGCCTGCAGGATGGCGTCGGTCATGTGGGTCTCGTCCATCACCGGGCCGCTGCGCACCGACAGCGAATAGGCGGGGGTGACGGTCCACTCCCGGCCGGCGGTACTGGTGGCGATACGGGCCTGCAGGTCCGAGCGGGCGGCGTCAAAGACGGTCTCGCTCTCCACATAGCCCACCACGGTGCCCTCCACTTCCACGGCCAGCACGTACTGGTAATCCAGCACGGTGCGCACCGTGTAGACAAACAGCCCCAGCGCCACGAGAGGCACCACATAGGCCACCGAGCGGCGCACCAGCGGCCAGTACAGCAGGGTACCGCGCCACAGATAGGCAAAGCCCTCCTTGGCAGCGCGGGCCTTGCCGAACTGCTGGGCCTGCTCCTTCACATGGGCGTGGATGTTGCGCATGCCGTGGATAAACCGGCGGAAAGGGGCGGTGAATTCGTCCGCCACACCCTTTACCGCGCCGGCTATGTACCCGCCCACAAGGCGGCCGGCCCGCCCCAGCACCCGTGCCAGGTCCTGCGCGGTCTCTTTGCTTCCGCGCACCAGGCACAGGCCGGTATATTCGCCCCAATAGCCCAACTGATACAACATCCAGCCCGCCGCGCGACCGGCGGAGGTAGAGGCAGTGCGCTCCAACAGGGCCCACACCCGGGCGCGCAGCGAGGCAAACCGGTTGGACGCGGAGCCCGTTTTCGATCCGCCGCCCCGGGGCGGCGTCATGGTCGGTTCCATTCCGTTTGCTCACTCCTTTCTTTCATTCACAGGGCCATGCAAGGCCCAGTGTCCGGCACAGCCCGGCCAGATCGGCGGGCGGCGGACTGACGACCTGCACGGTGTCGGAACCGGGCAGGCGCGAAAACCGCATGGACGCGCAGTGCAAGGCCTGACGGCCCAGCAGGCGGCGGTCTCCGCCATACAGTTCATCCCCGGCCAGCGGATGGCCGAGATGGGAAAAATGCACCCGAATCTGATGGGTGCGGCCGGTCTCCAGCCAGACGCGCACCAGAGCGCAGCCGCCGGCCCGGGCCACCGTTTCGTAGTGGGTGACCGCCGTCTGACCGTCCGGGTCCACCCGGCGCAGCACGATGCTGCCGGGCGCACGGCCGATCGGCAGACGGATCACGCCGGCGGCGGGGCAGGGGCATCCCTGCACCACCGCGTAGTAGGTTTTCTCCACCGACGCCGCCAGCAGCGGCGCGGACCACGCGTTGCGGGCACAGAGCACCAGACCACTGGTGCCCGCGTCCAGCCGGTTCACCGGCCGGAAGGCCCCGGTCTCCCCTCTTTGCGCCAGCAGCCCGGCATACTGGTTGCCCAGGGTGCCGGCGGCATAGCCCAGGGTGGGATGCACCGCCATGCCGGCGGGCTTGTCCAGCACCAGGGCGTGGGCGTCCTCATACCGGATGGCGCAGCCCAGCGGTTCCGCCGGCAGCGCACAGGGCGGTTCCGCCGGCAGCCGCACCGTGACGATGGCGCCTGCCGCCACCGGTTCAAAGCCTTTGGCCGGGCGGCCATCCACCCACACACAGGGGGCAGGCTGGCGCTTGAGGGCACGGCGCAACGTGGAAGAAAATCCCTGTGCGCGCAGAAAGCTGTCCACCCGGGTGCCCGCCTGGGCGGCCGGCACGGGAAAGCGCAGTTCCATACACGGTCTCCTTCCGCCCAAGGCCCAAACGCGATACGAAATTAGTATAACACAGCCCGGGCACTTTGGCAAACTGGCCGGTTCGCCCCGATTGTCAGTTTACCACGTTTGCACGGATCTTGGCAACGAAAATCCTGTGATAATCCTGTGTAAACGGGCGATTGGCGCGATTTGGCAGACGGAAACACCCCGGCGGGCGCAGGGCGGCCGCCGGGGTGTGATGCAACATATATGCAGGCAGAACGATCAGTAGGCAATGCCCTGGGCGACCATGCTGTCGGCCACCTTCAGGAAGCCGGCCACGTTGGCGCCCACCATCAGGTTGCCCTCCACGCCGCACTCCTTGGAGGCGTCATAGGAGGCATGGAAGATGCCCTTCATGATCTCCTGCAGGCGCTGGTCCACCTCCTCAAAGGTCCAGGACAGGCGCAGGCTGTTCTGGCTCATCTCCAGGCCGCTGGTGGCCACGCCGCCAGCGTTGGCCGCCTTGGCGGGCCCGTAGAGCACGCCGCTGGCCAGGAAGGTCTCGATGGCTTCAGGGGTGCTGGGCATGTTGGCGCCCTCGCAGACCACCTTGCAGCCATTCGCCACCAGGGTCTTGGCGGCCTCGCCGTCCAGCTCGTTCTGGGTGGCGCAGGGCAGGGCGATGTCGCAGGGAATGGTCCAGATACCGGCACAGCCGGCGGTGAAGGTGGCGCTGGCGCGGGCGTTGGCATACTCCACGATCCGGGCGCGGCGGGTCTCCTTCACGTCCTTCATCAGGGCCAGGTCGATGCCTTCGGGATCGTAGACGTAACCGGAGGAATCGCTCATCGCCACCACCTTGGCGCCCAGCTGGGTGGCCTTTTCGCAGGCGTAGATGGCCACATTGCCGCTGCCGGAGATGACCACCGTCTTGCCGGCAAAGCTGTCGTTCTTCATGCAGCGCAGGGCTTCCTCGGTGAAATAGCACAGGCCGTAGCCGGTGGCCTCGGTGCGCACCAGGCTGCCGCCCCACTTCAGGCCCTTGCCGGTGAGCACACCGGTGAACTCATTGCGCAGCCGCTTGTACTGGCCGTACATGTACCCGATCTCCCGGGCGCCCACGCCGATGTCGCCGGCGGGCACGTCGGTGAACTGGCCGATGTGCTTGGACAGTTCGGTCATAAAGCTCTGGCAGAAGCGCATGATCTCGGCGTCGCTCTTGCCCTTGGGATCAAAGTCGCTGCCGCCCTTGCCGCCGCCCATGGGCAGGCCGGTCAGGCTGTTCTTGAAGATCTGCTCAAAGCCGAGGAACTTGATGACCGAGGCATTGACGCTGGGATGCAGGCGCAGGCCGCCCTTGTAGGGGCCGATGGCGCTGTTGAACTGGACCCGGAAGCCCCGGTTCACCTGGACCTTGCCGGCGTCGTCCACCCAGGATACACGGAACTGGATGAAACGCTCCGGCTCCACGATGCGCTCCAGCACGCCGTTCGCCTCATACTCGGGATGCTTCTCGCAGATGACCTGCAGGCTCTCCAGCACTTCGCGCACCGCCTGCAAAAACTCGGGTTCGCCGGGATTGCGCTTCTCGACCTGGGCGTAGACCCGGGCCAGATACTCGTTTTGAATCATTCGGATATTTCCCCTTTCTTTTGGGCTGCCGCCAGACCCCTTGCCAAGCGGTGCCATACTTTAGATTATAAAACTGCCTTGGTCGGATTGCAACCCGCCGAAACGCCCGGTAACAAAAAATTTGCAAATGGAGCGGTTTTGTGGTATCATCCAGACGGGAAACGAGTGGAACATACGGTGGCGGGGCGCGCAATGCGCCCTGAGGAAAGTCCGGGCTTCACAAGGGCATGGTAACTGCTAACGGCAGCCGGGGGCGACCCCAGGGATAGTGCAACAGAAATAGACCGCCCCGCCTTTTGGCGGAGCAAGGATGGAAAGGCGAGGTAAGAGCTCACCAGCGCACTGGCGACTTTGCGGCTATGTAAACCCTACCAGAAGCAACACCCGTATGGGACAAATGCGCTGCCCCGCGCGTCCCGGAGGTGGCACGAGCGATGCGGCGACGCACCGCCTAGACAGATCACCGTTTAATACAGAACCCGGCTTACGGTCCGGTCGTTTCCCGCAGAAAACCCCCTCCCGATACCGGGAGGGGGTTTTCTGCGCAAAGCGCTCATGGCGCGAACAGCCTCTGCAGCACCAGCAGCCCCGCCACGCCGGGCGCGCCCAGCACCACCGCGGCGAAGGCGGACACCCCGTTCACCGCCACCGACACACCGGTGAATGGGGCCAGCAGGTTGACCGCGCCCAGCGCGCCCACCCCGCACAGGGCCCCGGCCACACAGCGACGCACCGGGCGGCGGCTGCGGGCAGCCGCCTGGCTGACCAGCGCGGTGAGCCCTGCCGCCACCGCCAGCCATACTCCGGTCACGGGCGCGCCTCCTGCTCCCGCACCCGGCGCAGCAGATACCGGTAACGGCACAGAAGCGCCGCCCGCTGGTAAATGCAGGCCTCGATCAGGTCGGGCTCTTTTTCCAGATCGTACTGGCTCTGGTTGTGGCGCAGTTCATCCAAACAATCCCGCAGTTCCGCGCGCAGGGTCGGGTCGGCGCCGGTAACGGCGGCACGTTTTTTCAACGCAAGGCTCATGGGCAGCATCCTTTCTTTTAGGGCGGGGCGTGTCCCGCTTGGCTCTGCTAGAGGATATGCCCTGAGCATTGGCAATTATTCCCATGGATATACCTTTTGATTTGACATTCCGCCGGGGGCTGGGTATACTGGTGGCGTAAGACCGTGGGGACCGGTTTTTTGAGAGGAGCGAGAGATCTTTTATGACACGTGTGATTTTGATGCTGGCTGCTCTGGCCGCGCTGCTGGTGTTTCATCTGTGGGCCAGCCGGCGGCCGCGGCGGCTGTGGTACCTGGGCGCCATCGCGCCGGTGATCTGGCTGGGTGTGCTGATCTGGATGGCGGTGGCCGGTGTGTTCCAGAGCAATCTGACCGGTCTGCTGTTCGGCGGGCTGGCGCCGCTGGTGGTGCTGCTAGGCCTGTGGGCTTACGGCCGAGAGGCAGCCGAGGCCCGGGACGCGGCTGCACCGCAGGCCCCTGCCGCTGAATAAAGCGCAACCCCCGAACCCTCCTTCGCGGATGGGTTCGGGGGTTTTTCTTGGCTTATCCCCGCTTGGCCGGGCGGGGCTTAAAATACATATAGACCTGACAGGGGATCATGCCGTTGTACAGCTTGCGGCGGCGGGCCGCCTTTTTGCCGAAATGGCTCTCAAAATCCGCGTCGGCGGTGATCACATACGCGCCAGACACCGGATGAGCGGCCAGCTGCCGCCCCAGCGCACCGGCCAGACGGGCGGCCTCGTCCAGATTGCCCAGCCGCTCGCCATAGGGCGGGTTGGTGAGCACGATCGCCTCCGGGGCGGGGGCGAAATCCGCCACATCCGCCTGGGCAAAGGCGCACCGCTCCCCCACGCCGGCCAGCTTGGCGTTCTGGCGGGCCAGCTCCACCGCAGCGGGGTCGATGTCCCAGCCGCGGCCCTCAAAGGCGGCGTCCCGCCGGATCTCGGCCAGGGCCTTTTCCCGGGCGGCGGCCCAGAGGGCAGGCGGGCAGAAACTGTACCGCTCGGCGGCAAACCGCCTCCGAAGGCCCGGGGCGATGTTCATGGCTTTTTGGGCCGCCTCGATCACCATGGTGCCGCTGCCACAGAAGGGGTCGCAGACCAGGCTGTCCTGCCGTACCCGGCCCAGGTCCGCGATGGCGGCGGCCAGAGTCTCCTTGATGGGCGCGCCGGTGGCGTTGCGCCGGTAGCCCCGCTTGTGCAGACCGTCGCCGGTGGTGTCCAGCATCAGTTCCACCTGATTTTTGCGCAGGGAGAACCGCAGTTTATACAGCGGGCCGTCCTCCGGCAGCAGATTGACCCGATGCCCCTTTTTCAGCCGTTCCACCACCGCCTTTTTCACAATGCTCTGGCAGGCGGGCACGCTGGACAGGATGCTGGACAGGCTGGACCCCTTGACCGGGAACTGGGCGTTGGCCGGGATCAGTTCTTCCCAGGGCACGCTGTACACCCCGTCGAACAGCTCGTCAAAGGTGGTGGCGGTGTAGGTCTTGAGCAGCAGCAGCACCCGCTCGGCACAGCGCAGATTCAGATTGGCCTCCGCGATCAGAGAGGCCGGGCCGGAAAAGGCAATGCGCCCGTCGGTGACCTGCACATCCTCCGCGCCCAGGCGGCGCACCTCGAAAGCGGCGGTGGATTCGGTGCCAAAGTAGCAGGGGGCGATCAGTCGATAGTTCAAAGAAAAGGCTCCTTCCGGCCGTTGCGGCCTTGATAGTGGGAAAATCCGGGGATATTGTACCACATCCGCCCGGTTTGAGCAACCAGGGCCAGAGGACACAAAAGGGGCGCCTTTTGCAAGGCGCCCCGGCGGGTTAACTTAACGTTCCGGAATCAGCAGGCCATAGCTGCCGTCCGCCCGGCGATAGACCAGGTGGATCTCGTCGCTGGCAGCGTCCCGGAACAGATAGAAGCTGTGCCCCAGCAGGTTCATGTCCAGGATCGCGTCCTCCACGGTGCAGGGTTTCACCGGGAAGTGCTTCTCCCGGATCACCTGATAGGATTCCTCCTCAACGGGCTCCTCCATCGGAATGGTCTCCACCGCGGCGCGGGTGAGTTTGTCGCCCAGCCGCTTGCGGTTTTTTACCACACGGCGGGTCAGCAGATCCACCGCGTCCTCCAGCGCGTCTTCCATACGGGGGGCCTGTTTCTCGGCCCGCAGGATCAGGCCTTTGTCACGCACCGTGATCTCAACCGTCTGGCCGCTTTTTTCCACCGTTACGGTGACCTGGGCCTGTGCGTCGGCGGAGAAGAACTTGTCCAGCTTGGCGAGCCGTGCCTGCACCTTATCGGTGAAGCTGGGTTTCAAACTGACTTTACGTCCGGTACATACGATATTCATGCCTGTGCCTCCTTTACCGGGCGGCTCATGGGCAAACGGTCCACGATCCGCCCTTTCGATGGTTTTATTATAGCAAAGGTGCACAAAAAATACCAGCCCCCCTTTTTCCGGCATGGCCGGCAGCCGTGCCAAAAAACGGCGCAAAAACGCCCCCGGCGCGGGATGCCGGAGGCGAAAAAAATATTTTTGTGAAAACGCGGTTCAGCGCCGGCGGGACCCGCCGCCCCGATGCGCCTCGGTGACCCGCTTCAGGTCGGCGTTCTTTTCCTCGCTCTGGCTCTTCCAGCGGGCCATCATGTCCTCAAAGCTCAGATCGCCCTGGGGCTGCGGCGCCTTGGGCTGCCAGACCCGCCCGGTGTCGGCACGGCCGCCCCGCTGCTGGGCGGGACGCGGACCCCGCGGCCCGCGGGCAGGACGCTCCGGCGGCGGAAGGGTGCGCTTGATGGATAGGCCGATCTTGCCGTCCTCCCCGATGTTGATGACCTTGACCTTGACCTTTTGCCCTTCGGTGAGCACGGTCGACAGGTCCTGAATAAATTCATTGGATACTTCGGAGATATGTACCATGCCGGTTTTTCCCTCCGGCAGGGTGACGAACGCCCCGAACTTTTTCACGCCGCTGACGGTGCCCTCTACAATCGTTCCAACCTCTAACTGCACGCAAGAAACCCCTTTTATTTGATTTACTGGCGGGAACCGCAACGCACCCGCCGCCCGCTTAACTGCCGCTGACGTCCACAAAGACCCGTTCATCCGGGCGGGCATACCCCAACCGGTCACGGGCGACACGCTCCACGATCTCCTCTTCGCTGCCGCTGGTGAGAACCCGTTCCAACTCCTCGTTCTCCGCCTGCTGCGTTTCCAGCTGCTGCTGGACCGAATCCAGCGCCTGCTGCTTGGAGCTGATGGACACCTGGTTGACCACGATCCCCACGATCAGATACACGCCGACGCAGACCGCCGCCGCACGCAGCATCAGACCGGACAGAAAATGTTTTTTACGTTTCAACCTGGAGCCCCCTTCCCTGGGACGCTGTTGCAGAAAACAGACGTTTCAGTTAATTTGAATTATACAACAACCCGGCGTTTTTTTGCAACCGTTTTTTCCGTCTTTTCCGGCCCCGGGCGCGGATTTTCCGCCACCCGCTCCGCACAAGGCCGGCCAGGTGACCCGCCGCGGGGCAAACCGCCTGGTGAAACAGCAGCACAAAGGGCGCCGCTACGGCCCAGCGCGCCAGGCGTGCCGCGTACAAAACGGCCGGGCCCAGCGTCTGCCAACCGGCCCAGACCCCGGCGGCCATGGCCAGCAGCATATACCAGCGCACCACCCCGGCCGCGCTGCGGGAGGCCGCGAAACCGCACAGCAGCACCGCCGCCAGAGCAAACCCGGTTACATCCAGAATGAAATGCGCGGCCCAGGAACCGCCCAGCGCCGCCCGGCCTGCCAGCAGCACCCCCGCCAGCAGGACCCCCAACGCCAGGCTGGCGGACAGATCCGCCGCCACGCCCGCGGCAATCAGCGTACCAGCCGCCGCAGCCAGCCGCCGGGGGTGGGACGGGGCTCGGTGTATTGCAGATAGTCGATCCGGCCGAAGATGCGCAGTTCCCCGGTCTGGGCGCTGAGTTCGCTGACCCGGATCTGCTGGCCGCCCACCGTCAGGATCCCCTGCCCGGTCTCCAGCACCGCGCCGTTTTCGTCACAGCTGACGATCCGCATCACGCCGGTGGCGCTGATGGAATCCCGGTTTTCCACGATCAGGGTATGGGGCTGCCGGGCCTGCGCCGGGGCCGCGGAGGATGGACTGCGCTGTTGCATAGATGGGCACCTGCCTTTCTTCTGGTACACCCTATGCGCCCGGGCACAAAAAAATGCCGGAAGGCTTCAGCCTTCCAGCACTTCATACATCTCCCGGGCCACGTCCTTGCCGGCGGGGGCGTCCACGCTGAGCACCCGCACCTTGACCGGCCGGTTACCAAACGTGATCTCGATCTCATCCCCCACCTTGACGGCATAGCTGGCCTTGGCGGGCTTGCCGTTGACCAGGATGCGGCCCGCGTCGGCCACCTCATTGGCCACGGTGCGCCGCTTGATCAGGCGGCTGACCTTGAGATACTTGTCAATACGCATAGGCGGCTGCCTCCTGTTCTTCCGGTAAAAGGCCCCGCCGCAAAACGCGGCAGGGCCCCAAAAACCGATCGCTTACTTGGAAACGGCGTCCTTCAGAGCCTTGCCGGCCTTGAACACGGGAGCCACAGAAGCGGCGATCTCGATGGGCTCCTTGGTGCGGGGATTGATGCCGGAACGGGCGGCGCGCTCATGGGTCTCAAAGGTGCCGAAGCCAACCAGAGAAACCTTGTCGCCAGCCTTCAGGGCCTCGGTAATGGCGTCCAGAGCGGCGTTGACCGCCTTCTCGGCGTCCTTCTTGGTGATTTCAGCCTCGGCGGCAACCTTGGCGATCAGTTCAACTTTGGTCATTATCATTCAACCTCCAAATTTTTATCAGCACAGAGCGATCACTCTGAAGCTTGCGTTGGTTCCGGCCCCCAGCAGGCGGCCAGTTCGACCGGATCGGCCTGGCACAAGGGTACTCCCTTTGCCAAAGCGGCGTCCTCGCAGGTCTCTACCCGGCGGGTAAAGGCGGCGTTTGCCCGGGTGAGGGCTTCCTCCGGTTCCTGCCCCGCAGCGCGGGCCAAAGCCGCCGTTTCAAACAGCAGCCCGCCCACATCGGGGGTCTTCCCGTCAGCCAGGGCACGGCGTGCCGCGTCCAGCCGGCTTTGCAGCCGGTCCAGCGCCGCCGACGCGTCCGGTGCCGGCACGCCCCGGGCGGCAGCCCGCTTTTGCAGCTTGGCCGCCCGCATCAGGGCGGGCAGGGCGGCGGGCACACTCTCCAGATCGGCCCGGGCGGTGGTGCGGCCCTTTTCCGTGTTTTTGCGCTCGTTCCAGTTGGCCAGGGCCTGTTCACCGCCGGCGGCTTCCGCCTCCCCGAACACATGGGGATGCCGGTAGACCAGCTTTTTGCACAACTCGTCGCAGACGTCGGAAAAGGTGAACCGGCCCGCTTCGGCCTCCATCTGGCAGTGCAGCGCCACCTGCATCAGCACATCGCCCAGTTCCTCCCGCAGAAGTTCCGGGTCCTTCAGGTCAATGGCGTCCACCGCCTCGTAGGTCTCCTCCAGGAAATTGGACCGGATGCTCTCGTGGGTCTGGGCCCGGTCCCAGGGGCAGCCGCCGGGGGCGCGCAGCAGGCGCACCACCTCCAGCAGATCCTGGATATCATACCGGGACTTTGGCGTAAACTCCACCACAGCGGCACCTCCCGACGGCACGGCCAAAAACCGCGCCCACAAAGGAAAAATCGGCTTTTTCCATTTTACAGTACCCATTGCCGGTTTGCAAGTATTTTATACGGAAAGTGACCCGATTTGGAGATTTGTTAAGCATTTCCAGCACGCAGAACGGGATTTTTCACAAAATATGCCCCCTGGCAGGGCCAGAGGGCGCATTTTACAGTAGCTGCCTGGGCCGGCCGCGCCGGATCATCAGCGCGCCGCCCAAGGTGGGTTTAGAGCTGTGCCCCGCACCGATGACAAAAGAGGGCATCCTCTTCCACCTCGGCGCCGCACTGGGGGCAATGGCGGATCTCCTTCTCCGCCGCGGGCGCGGCGGTGAACTCCGGCTGGGCCTTGATCCGGTCGATCTCCGCCTCGATCCCGGCAATGGCCTGAACGTACTTGTCCACCAGTTCCCGGTTTTCCTCCCCGCTCTGGATCAGGCTGTAGACCAGCGCGCCCAGCTGCCGCTGCGCACGGGCCAGCTTGTTCTGGGCGTTGAGCAGTTCCACCTGTTTCTTGCCCTTGTCGGCCAGATCCACAGCCGCGTCCTTCACGCTCTGGGCCACCTCCATACCGGCGTCCAGAATACGATTCAAATCCAGATTCATGCCTAAGCACCTCTCATTCCCGGGCTGTGCGCCCGTTGTTTGGTTATCTGTATTATACCGCGCCGGCCCGCCCGGCGCAAGCGGCGGCGATCAGCCCAAAAACTCCCGCAGCATACTGTCGGCGGGCACCAGGGACGGGTCCAGCGGATCACAGAGCGCGAACCGGCCCGCCAGGCTGTTCAGGGTCTCGGCCAGGGGGCTGTCATCCGGCAGGGCGCCCGCAAGCGGCGCGATCTGGCCGGACAGCAGGCAGGGCTCATAGCTGAAAGAGGTGTCCAGCAACAGATCGGCCTCCACCTTGAAGGGCTTGATGAACCGGTCCTCGCCGGCGCAGACGCTGCCCCACATGCCCAACGTCTTTTCCAGGCTGTGGCCGCGGAACTTGTAGTCCCGCACCATGCGGCGGGCCAGACGGATATCCCGGGTGGGCAGCACCCGCTGGCCCTTGTGGGAATACTCCTCCCGCAGGCCGGCGTAGATCTTGTACACCTTCTCCCGGGGCAGCGGCTCGGTGAGGATCGGGTTCAGCGCGTGGATCCCCTCCACCACGCAGACCCCGCCGTTCAAGACAAGATGCTGGGGATCGGGCTTGCGGTTCTCGGTGGTGAAATCAAACACCGGCACATCCGCTTCCCCCTGGCTCAGCAGCTGCCCCAGCACGGTGCGGATGGCGGGCACGTCCAGCGCGGTGATGTTCTCGTAGTCCTTGCTGCCGTCCGGCAGACGGGGGTAGTCGTTCAGATTCCGATAAAAATTATCCAGGCTGACCACCTGTGCCGGGCAGCCCCGTTTGACCAGGGCCGCCGCCAGCTTGTGGGCGGTGGTGGTCTTGCCGGAGGCGGAGGGCCCGGTCAGCATCACCACATGGCAGCCGCTGGCCAGCACCTCCCCCGCCGCCGCGTAGACCCGGCTCTCATACTCGATCTCGCAGTGGGAGACAAAGCTCTGGGCGCTCTCGGCGGCGGTGTTGATCAGGCTGGTCTCAACCAGCCGTTTTGGGATCCAGATAGCGGGCATAAAACTCACTCACTCCTTTTTTGCGGTCCATCACGGTGTCGAACCCGTTGATGTAGTCCGCGGGGTATTTGTAATTGAAGATGCGCTCGATCCGGTCGCCGCCGGGCTGCACCAGCTTGGTGGAGCCGCCCGCCCCGGCGGACAGGATGCTGTGCACCTCTTCCATGATGTAGATGTTGTACAGGCCCTCAAAGCCCGGTTTGCACCAGCCGGTATTCTCCAGGTTCTGCAGGGTGCCCTTCTGCCGGTACAGGTAGTAGGGCCGGTAGCCCGCGTCGGCCAAAGCGGAACAGGCCTGCAGCATCCGGGCCACATCCCCGTATTCGTCCCGGGCCTTGTCGATCACCAGGTTGGAGGCCCGTTTTAGGGTCAGGGTATGTACGGTGATGTTTTCCGGGTCCAGTTCGATGGCCCGGCGCAAACTGGCGGTGAAGCCCTCCACCGTTTCCCCGGGCAGACCGGCGATCAGGTCCATGTTGATGTTGGCATGCCCGGCGGCCCGGGCTTCGGCGTAGCAGCGCTCGATATCGGCGGCGGTGTGCCGGCGGCCGATATCGGCCAGCACCGCGTCCGAAAAGGTCTGCGGATTGATGGAGATGCGGGTGGCGCCGTATTCTTTGAGCACCGCCAGCTTCTCCGCGTCGGTGCAGTCGGGGCGGCCGGCCTCCACCGTGTACTCCTCCAGACGGGACAGATCAAACAACCCCCGCACCCTGCCCATCAGCTGACGCAGCTGGTCGGCGGAGAGACTGGTAGGGGTGCCGCCGCCGATGTAGATGGTCTTGAGATTCAGCCCGCACAGGTCCATCTGGCGGCGCATCTCCTCAATTTCCCGGCAGAGCGCATCCACATAGGGCTGCACCAGCTTATGCTCCCGCTCAATGGTGCGGGACACAAAGCTGCAATAGCTGCACCGGGAGGGGCAGAACGGGATACCGATGTACAGGCTGCAGTCCCGGGGGCGGGCGGCGGCCAGCACCGGCCGCTGCAGATCCGCGATGGAGAGCGCCAGCCGGTATTTTTCCTCGGTGCAGTGGTACCGGTCCACGAAGCGGGCGCGGATGTCCTCCTCCGACAGGCCACGGGCGCGGCTGTCGTGGATGATGCGCACCGGGCGCACCCCGGTCATGGAGCCCCAGGGCGGGCGCACACCGGTAAAGCCCACCAGCAGCTGGTAGACCAGGTCGGTGAGGGCATACTCCGGGTCCTGCCCGGCAGCCAGCGGACGGCGCAGCCAGGCGCAGCGCCCGTTCTCCCGCACGGCGGCCAGCAGGCTGTGCCGCCCCGCCCGGGCCAGCACCATGTCCTCCCGGCCGGCGGGGCGGGCGGCCAGCAGCCGGCCCTGCGGATAGAACAGCCGGGCCACGTTTTCGGTCTCATAGACCGAGGCCAGGCCTGTGATCACAAGATTCATACCATTAACCTTTCATGTAAGGATTCTGCGCCCGCTCGATCCCCAGGGTGCTGAAGGCCCCGTGGCCGGGCAGCACCCGCAGATCGTCCGGCAGGATCGGGCTCTCGGCCAGGCGGTGCAGGCTCTGCATCAGCGCCTCCCAATCGCCGCCGGGCAGATCGGTGCGGCCGGCGCTGCCGGCAAACAGGGTGTCCCCGGTGAGCAGCGCCCCCTCGCAGAAATAGCAGCAGGAGCCGGGGGTGTGGCCGGGGGTGTGCAGGGCGACCAGGGAGGTATCCCCGATCTTCAAGGCCTGCCCGTCGGTGAGCCAGAGGATCTCCGGGCTCTCCCGCACCGGCCGGTCGTCGCTGCCGACAGCGTCGGCCCGGAACAGACACAGACGGGCGGCGGGCCAGGCGGCGCGCACACTGTCCAGCCCGTACACATGGTCAAAGTGGCCGTGGGTGAGCAGGATATGGGTGAGCCGGGCGTTCTCCTGTTCCAGCAGCGGAGCGAAACGGGAGGCGTCCGGCGCCGGGTCGATGATGGCGGCTTCGCCCTCGCTCACCAGCAGATAGCTGTTGGTGAAATAGGGAGCGGGGCCGGTGAGATGGAGCAATTTCATACCATACCTCCTTGCATGGGCGGATCACCACTGGTCGGTATCCAGCAGAATGGTGACCGGTCCGTCGTTGGTCAGGGTCAGCTGCATGTCCGCGCCGAACTCCCCGTGCTGCAGATCGGCCAGCCCCTGCTTGGCCATCTCGGCCAGGAACAGTTCGTAGGCCTCCACCGAAAGCGGGGGTTTTGCCGCGGCGGTAAAGCTGGGGCGCTTGCCCTTGCGGGCGTCCCCATAGAGGGTGAAGTTGCTGACCACCAGGGCCGAATACCCCAGTTGTACGGCGCTCAGATTGAGTTTGCCGTTCTCGTCGATAAAGATGCGCAGATGGGCGCACTTTTCCGCCAGCTTGGGCACCAGGTCCAGGGTATCGTGTTCCCCCACCCCCAGCAGAATGACCAAGCCGGGGCCGATGGCGCGGGGCTCGCCCCCGTCCACCACCACCGAAGCGCGGCTCACCCGTTGGATCACGGCTCGCATAGATGGTCCCTCTCTCCGCTCACACGCGGGTCACGGCCAGCACGTCCCGGATCTTGCGCAGCTTGGCCAGCACGTTGTTCAGATGTTCGGTATTGGTGATGCCCAGAGTCACCGACATGGAGGCCCGGCCATTGTCGGCCTGGCGGGCGTTCAGGGCGTAGATGGGCACCCGCAGCTCGCCCAGCGCCACCGCGATATCCCCCAGCAGACCGTCCCGGTCGGTGGCGTAGATCTCCAGGGTGGCCTTGAAGTTCTCCTGAACGTTGTCCTCCCAGTAGGCGCGCACCCAGCGGCCCTCGTTGGCCGGATCGGCCAGGCTGGCCTGCACGTTGGTGCAGTCCCGCTTGTGAATGGACACGCCGAAGCCCCGGGTGATAAAGCCGATGATCTCGTCGCCGGGCAGCGGGCTGCAGCACTTGGCAAACTTGATCAGGCAGTTGTCGATGCCTTCCACCACCACGCCGTCGCTGCCGCGGGTCTTTTTGATGGGGATATCCTCCAGCATCATTTTGGGCGGCTCGGCGGCGCGGAGTTTCTGGTACTCGTCCTTGACCTTGCCCATCAGCCGGCTGAGCTGGATACCGCCGTAGCCGATGGCGGCGTAGAGTTCGTCCACGCTGTTGACCCGCTGGCGGCGGGCGATCTCGGTCATGAAGTCGTCCCACTTGTCCGCCGGCACGTTGATCAGGTTGCGGCGCATCTCCTTTTCCAGCATATCCCGGCCGGTGGCAATGTTCTCTTCCCGCCGCTCCTTCTTGAACCAGTTGCGGATCTTGTTTTTGGCCTCGCTGGTGCGCACGATCTTGAGCCAGTCCCGGCTGGGGCCCTTGTCGGCGGGGCCGGTGATGATCTCGATGATCTCGCCGGTGTTCACCTTATGGTCGATGGGCACGATCCGGTTGTTCACCTTGGCGCCCACCATCCGGTTGCCCACCGCCGAATGGATGGCGTAGGCAAAGTCGATGGCGGTGGCGCCGGCGGGCAGGTTGATCAC
>CALXIA010000013.1 GCA_944388245.1 uncultured Gemmiger sp.
AGACGCAGGGGATGCCCGCCCGCATCAGGCAGTTGGCGTTGTCCTGGGAGCCGTGGATGCCCTGGTTGATGGTCAGTTCCCACTCGCCAAAGTTTTCCCCCACCGTCTCGTTGGGCTGCACCAGCGCCAGGGCCAGCGGCAGATGGTTGTGCTGCATCGCCCGCACCAGGTACTGGCCCTGGGAATAGCTCAGCAGCAGGATCAGGATGCCGTCCAGGCCCTCGGCGTTGTAGCGGGCGGTGAGGGCTTCGATCTCGGTCCGGTTGCCCGCCGGGCCGGGAAAGGTGAATTCCGCCGTGTCGGCCAGCGATTCCAGCACCTGGCGGACATATTGGGTCTGGTGTTCGATAAAGCCCGGGAACAGGGGCTCATAGCCCTCCAGCATCAGGGCCAGAACGCCCAAACGAGGTTTTGGTTGGGTCATATCGCTCTCTCCTTTCCTTCAATACAGCGGGCGTACCGCCGTGTACAGTTGGTGGGCCTGTTCCCGCGCCCGGGCGTAGGCCCCGGCAACGGACGGGTCGGGGACGTACCGGGCGGCGGGCGGCGCGGCGGGCAGAAAATCGGGGGCCATCATTCCGCAGCCCCGGCCCGCCAGGATCGCCGCCCCCTGGGCGGTGGCCTCCCGGCAGGCGGGCACCGTCAATGTGCGGCCGCACGCGTCCGCCTTGATCTGCTGCCACAGGCCGCTGGCCGCCCCGCCGCCCAGGGACCGCAGTTCCCGGCAGGGGCAGCCCAGCGCCGCCAGCATCTCCAGAAAATCCGCCAGCGCGAAGGCGGTGGATTCCAGCACCGCCCGGGCAAAGTGGGCCCGGGTGTGGGCCAGGGTGGCCCCGAAAAACACCGCCCGCGCCTGGGGGCAGGAATCCGGGTCCACGCAGCCGGACAGATAGGGCAGGAACACCAGCCCCTCGCAGCCCGGCGGCACGGCGGCGGCCATCCGGTCCAGCGCGGCGTATCCCGCGCCGCCGGCGGGCAGATCCGGGCAGAACTGGTCCCGGAACCAGCGCAGGGCCATGCCGGCGGTGTTGCCGATGGGCAGGTATACAAACTGCCCTTTTACCGCGTGCCGGTAAAGGGTGACCGGGTGCCCGGCGGGAAACCGCAGGGTTTGGGTGACGGCGGCGGCCACCAGCGCGGTGCCGGTGGTCTCGGTGACCACCCCGTTGCCGCTGCCCGCGGCCAGGGCGGCGGCGGTCTGGTCCATGGCGCCGGTAAAGACCGGCGTACCGGCTTTCAGCCCCAGCTGCCGGGCCGCCTCCCCGAGGAGCGGTCCCGCCAGGCTGCCGCACTCCCGCAGCTCGGGCAGCTTGTCCGCCGGGATCTCCGCGGCGGCCAGCCCCTCGGCCCAGTAGCCGTCGGTATCCAGCCGGAACCAGCCGGTGGAGGTCTGAAGGGAGGGCTCGGTGACCATCTGCCCGGTGAGCCGGAAGAGTAGGTAATCCTCCAGCAGCAACACCTTATGGGTGCGGGCGAACAGGTCCGGTTCCTCCTCCGCCAGCCAGCGCAGCTTGGCCAGGGGCAGCGCCCCCTCGATGCCGGGCAGGCCGGTGGTATGGTAGAAGTCGGTCTCGTCCAGCCGGGCCCGCAGGGCTTCCGCCTGGGCCCCGGCCCGGCCGTCCAGCCAGACCAGGAAGGGGCGCAGCGGCTGCCCGGCGGCGTCCACCGGCACCAGGGTCTCCCCCTGGGTGGTCAGGCCCACCGCCTCCACCCGGGCGTTTGGCACCTGGGCCAGCACCCGGGCCATCCCCTGGCAGATCGCCTGCCAGTACCGGTCCGGATCGGCCTCCACCCGGTCGCCCCGGGCGTCCAGCGCGTACTCCTGCACACTGACCGCCAGCAGATCCGCCGTTTCGGAGAACAGACAAACCTTTACCGCGGTGGTGCCGGCGTCCAGCGCCGCGATGCAGCGCCGCCCGCTCATGCCTTTCCGTCGCTGCCAAAGACCCGGATGTGGTGCATGGTCTCCCGCTTGACGGCCTCGGTGATATAGGGCATCAGTTCAAAGGCGCCGGTCTGTTCGGTGTAGTGTTCCCGGGCCGCCCGGGCGGCGGCCAGGTTGTTGTGGGTGAAGATGTTGATCTTGGAGATGCCCCCCGCCACGCAGGCGCGGAAGTCCTCGTCCGACAGGCCGCTGCCCCCGTGCAGCACCAGCGGCAGGGTGCAGGCGGCGGCGATCCGCCGCAGGCAGTCCAGATCCAGCCGGGGGGTCGTCTTGTACACCCCGTGGGCGGTGCCGATGGCCACCGCCAGCGCGTCGCAGTCGCTGCCGACGGCAAAGGTCACCGCGTCCTCGGGCCGGGTGTAGACGGTTTTGGCAATGGCCTCTTCCGCCGAACCGTTGGAGCCCACATGCCCGATCTCCGCTTCCAGCGAGCAGCCCGCCGCGTGGGCCTTGGCGGCCATCTCCCGGGTGCGGCGCAGGTTTTCCTCAAAGGGCAGCATGCTGCAATCGTACATGACCGAGGTGAAGCCCAGCCGGATGGCCTCCTCCACCAGTTCCGGCGTGAACCCGTGGTCAAAGTGCAGCGCCACCGGCACCCGGGCCCGGGCGGCCATGCCCCGCATCATGTCGGCGTATTCCGCCAGGGTGGCCCCGGGCAAAAGGCTCTCCGCCGGGCCGATGATCACCGGGGAGTCCAGTTCCTCCGCGGCGGCCAGGATGCCCTTGGTCATCTCCAGGGTCACGCAGTTGAACAGGCCCACCGCGTAGTGTCTGCGCCGGGTATCGGTCAGGATGGTTTCCAGATTTACCAGCATGAGGCTCTCTCCTCCTTCTTATTTTAATAGTCCACCGGGATGAACCGGCCCAGCCGGGCGGACTCCCGGGCGGCCAGGCAGCTGGCCGCGCTCACAAGGCCGGCGCGCAGATCCGACTGGGCGGGCGCCCCGTTCAGCACCCGCAGAAAATCCAGCGCCAGCTGTTCGTCCCCGCCGAAATGCATCCCGGCCGGGAAATTGAACTTGTGGGTGACGGTTTGGGGCGAGAGATACCGGTCCTCCCGGATCTCGGCGGTATAGAAATCAAATTCCACGCTGCCCTGTGTGCCGATGATCCGGCAGCCCCGCCGGCCGGCCCCCTTCTTCACCACAAAGTTCTGGTTGTAGCTGATCAGGGCCCCGCTGCCGGTGGTGAAGATGGCGCAGGCGCCGTCCTCGTTGCCGGTGTCCCGGGCAAAGCAGCAGGCGTCCCCCTGCACGTCCTCCTTCAGGATGCGGCCCACCACATAGCTGCTCTCGGGGCAGCTGCGGTACTCCGGGCAGTCGGGGCAATGCAGCCCGGCGGGCTTGTCGCCGGTAAAGTGCAGCTTGGCGGTTTTGGCGCAGACCGTTTCGGGCCGCTCCCCGATCAGAAAATGGATGTAGTCGATGTCATGGGTGGCCTTTTGCAGGAACAACCCGCCGGTCTCGGTCGGGTCCCGGTACCAGCTGTGGTAGTAGACGCTGCCGTAGGGCACGTTGTTGATCGCCTGCACCATGGTGATCCGGCCCAGCACGCCGCTGTCCACGATCCGCTTCATCTCCAGGGTGATGGAGGACAGCCGCAGCGGAAAGCTGACCACTACCCGGTGTTCCTTGCCCGCGGCCGCCGCCCGCAGGGTCTCGTACTGTTCCCGGCTGATGCAGACCGGTTTTTCCAGAAACAGCGGGATGTCCCGCGCCAGCACCTGGCAGGCCAGCGGGGTGTGCAGCGAACAGCGGGTGCCGATGAACACCCCGTCCGGCTCCTCCTTTGCCAGCAGCTGGTCCGCGTCGGCGTAATAGCGGGTACCGGCAAAATACGGGTCGTCCTTGTTCTCCTGGCGGATCTGCTCCCACCGGGGATCGGCCACCGCCGAAACCGCGATGTCCGCCTCCAGCGCCCGGAAGGCTTTCATCATGGTGAAAGAGCGCAGACCGTAGCCGATAAATGCGATCGTTTTCATTGTTACCCTCCTTGTGCAGGCCGCACAGCCTGATTTTGGCTTTGCAAAGCCCTTTGGATAAATCTGTTTATTTATAAGAAGCCATCGCTTCTATTTTATAACTTAATAATATTAGCATTATTTACTTTGTTTTCTTGTGCGTTTTTACTAAAGAACAACCGTGCTTTTTGAACGTCTGGTTGCTTGACAGCCCTTGACAATGCTGCTATAGTTTAAGTGGAATTAGATGCTCTGCAACGTTATTGTGCCACGCGAAGCACTAAAAGTCAATAGCGCAAAAGCCACGGAAGTAAGAAAAAATTAGATAATATTTTACTAATAATTCGCTTCAATAAGCGATGGAGGTGACCGAGATGGCAAGCCCATCAACCATAGCGCGATCGCCAGCCAGTAAAACGGCATGGCAGCGCTTTGTCGCATACATGCGCAAGTACTGGTTCATTTATCTGCTTGTGCTGCCCGGGCTGATCTGCATGATCGTGTTCAACTACGGCACCATGTACGGGATCCAGCTGGCGTTCAAGGACTATTCGCCCCGGGCGGGCGTATGGGGCAGCCCCTGGGCCGGCTTTTCCCACTTCCGGGATATGATCGAGGATCCCAACTTTATCCGGGCGCTGAAAAACACCGTGATCATCAACGTGTACAAGCTGGCGTTCGGATTCACCTTCAACGTGCTGCTGGCGCTGCTCATCAACGAGATGAAGATCCGCAAGGTCAAAAGCGTGGTGCAGACCTGCGTATACCTGCCCTATTTTCTGTCCTGGGTCATCTTCGCGGGTCTGGTTCAGGTATTTCTGGAATACCCCAGCGCGGCGGATATGGGCGGTGTGGTGAACCAGGTCATTGTTTCGCTGGGCGGGACCCCCATCGACTTTTTGAAGAGTCCGGGGTTGTTCCGCGGCATCCTGACCGTATCCAATATTATAAAGACCGCCGGTTACTCCGCGATCGTGTACTTCGCGGCGATCGCCGGCATCGATCCCACCCTGTATGAATCCGCCGCCATCGACGGGGCCAACCGCAAGGATATGATGATCCATATCACGCTGCCCCGCATCCTGCCCAGTGTGGCGGTCATGCTGATTCTGGAACTGGCCGGCCTGTTCATCTCCAACTTCGACCAGGTCTACAACCTGTACAGCAACTATGTGCTCTCCACCGGCGACGTGCTCTCCACCTACATCTACCGCATCAGCCTGGGAGGCGGCACCGAGTTTGAGCTTTCCACCGCCATGAACCTGGTCATGAACCTGCTGGGCCTGGTGGTGGTGCTGCTGGCCAACAAGATCATCGAACGCCTTGACGTGCAGGGCATCTTCTAAGGGGGCGAGAGTATGAAACCATCCTCCTCAAACGGCACACCCTATCGCCGTTCCATGCTGTCCCGTTTCGGATTCAACTTCTACGATATTTTCGTGTATGTATTCTGCATCCTCTTCGCCCTGCTGTGCGTGTACCCCATGTGGTACGTGCTGGTGGCCTCCATCACCCCCTACGAAGAGTACGTCAAGGGCGGGCTGATGCTGTGGCCCCGGGGCGGGATCGATCTGCAATACTACATCGCCATCTTCAGCACCCGCAGCTTTATCAACAGTCTGTGGATCTCGGTCAGCAAGACGGTGCTGGCCACCGGGCTCTCGGTGCTGGTGACCTCCACCATGGCCTACGCGGTGAGCAAGACCCAGGTGCGCGGCATGAAGGTGATCAACGCGCTGGTGGTGTTCAACCTGTTCTTCTCCGGCGGCCTGATCCCCCAGTACATCCTGTACCAGGATCTGCATCTGCTGCGCAGCTACTGGGTCATGGTGATCCCCGGCGCGCTGAACATCACCTACTTCATCATCATGCGCAACTACTTCACCTACTCCATCCCCAAGGACCTGGAGGAGGCCGCCAAACTGGACGGCTGCACCGACGTAGGGGTGTTCTTCCGGGTGGTCATGCCCATCTCCCGCTCGATGATCGCGGCGGTGACCCTGTTCATCGCGGTGATCAACTGGAACGACTACTACAACTACATGATGTTCATCGGCAACAAGACCAACCTGCAGCCCTTCGCCTGGGTGCTGCGCCGGATGCTGGTGGACCAGTCCATGATGAACACGGTGCGCAACGGCGCGGCAGGGATGGGCCTTGAACTGCCCCCGCCGATGGCCCTGCGGATGGCTACCATCATCTGCGCGATGCTGCCGATCATGTGCGTGTACCCCTTCCTGCAAAAGCACTTTACCAGCGGCATCACCCTGGGCGCGGTAAAGGAATAAACGGTGCTTCAAGCCAGCAAAGGCTTTTGAACTTATAACCAAAAGGAGGAAACACGATGAAACCCAGATCCAAGCGAATTGCAGCCACACTTCTTTGTTTGGTCATGCTGCTGTCCGTCCTGAGCGCCTGCGGCAGCACCTCTTCGGCGCCGCCGGCATCCCAGTCCGGCTCCGCGAGCACAGGCGGAGCACCGCTGACCAACGCCGACCGGGAGACCGTTAACATCCGGTTCGCCCAGTTCGGCAACAACACCGACGATGTGACCGGCATGGAGAACGATCCCATCAAAAAGGCGATCGAAGAAGCCGTGAACATCACCCTGGAGTACGACACCGGCACCGAGGGCTTTGACGACCGGATGCAGAACGAGCTCTTCACCGGTGGCGCGGCCGATCTGTTCCCCACCTGGGGCGAGAGCGAAAAGCTGGCGGACTGGGTCAATGAAGACCTGGTGACCAACCTGTCCGAGATCGTCAACGCGGATCCCGAGCGCTATCCCACCCTGTACAAGATCATGAACAGCGACGAGTACAAGATGTACAACGAACTGTACACCGGCGACCCGGATACCGCCTACGCGATCTACGGCATCTCCGCCTTTGCCGAGCCCACCTTCTCCGGCGTTCCGGCCTACAACACCGCCATTCTGGAGGAAGTGAACGGCGGCAAGGTTCCCGCCACCGTGGAGGAGTTCGTGGAGTTCACCAAGGCCTGCGCGGACGCCGGCTATGTGGGCTGGTGGCCCCGCAACGACAAGCTGACCAACTGGAAAGCCATTGACGCCACCCTGGCGGAGCCGCAGGGCACCACCATCATGCCTCCGAAGGCCGACCTGTGGGACGGCTTTATGCTGAGCGGTGAGTTAGGGACCGATTCGGAATACTGGACCCTGGCCACCACCAGCGACGCCAGCAAGGAGGTCGTCAAGCAGCTGCGCGACATGTACGCGGCCGGCGGCCTGGACAGCGGCATCGGCGTCAAGAGCGACTTTGACGACGCCTACGCCGCCTTCGGCGCCGGGCAGCTTGCCAGCGCGGACTTCGGCTTCGGCTATCCGGCCCAGTACAAGGACTTCTTCAACAACCCCTGGGCCGCCACCAACCCGGACGCCAAGCCGGAAGATCTGACCCTGGGCACCGCGCTGACCTCTGACGGCAACTACGGCAAGACCTACACCACCGGCACCTGGGTGGGCAGCCACTACTTCATCCCCACCACCTGCGAGTATCCCGACCGGGTCCTGGATCTGGTGGAGTTCATCGCCAGCACCGAAGGGCAGGATCTGCTGCACAACACCCAGAACTACGTCTACCGGGAAGACCAGGGCGCCGATTTCTGGCAGACCGCTACCGCCCCCTACGGCTACGGCGACGGCCGCTGCAAGTACGTCTGGTTCAGCTACATGTTCAGCGGCACCGAGTACCAGGTCAACTTCGCTGACAACGACTGGTGGACCGCCGTTTCCAACCCCATCGACCACAGCGCCCACTGGGCCAGCGAGCAGGACGCCGCTCTGATGGAATACGCCCGCGATGTGGTCTCGGCTTTCCGCGACGACTGCGTTGTGGTTCTGCCCGCCTACTACAACCTGGTTTCCCTGCCCTCCGAGGCCAACGACATCCGCACCAAGCTGGTGGACGTGACCAACGAGTACCTGAGCCAGATGATCGGCGGTCAGATGGACATTGACACCGGCTGGGCCGATTATGTGGCCGCCTACGAGCGCGAAGGCGCGGCGGAACTGGAGCAGATGGTCAACGAGGCCATTGCCACCGCCCGCACCACCTACGGCAGCTGATCCCACGTTTTCCCCAACGAATCAGGGACCCGGAACGCGGCGCGTTCCGGGTCCCTTGAACGAAACCAACTTTTCCAACACCTGTAAACCAAGGAGGTAACCCGCAATGGCACCGAATAAACTCAGCGATCCGTCCGGCCGCGGCCGCGTAGAAGGCTACAAGGTCATTTTCCCCCAGATGCAGCACCCGTACACCGAGGCGGAGATCCAGGCGGTCGTGAACGTGATGCGCAACGCCGAGGGACAGACCCAGGGCAAATATCTGGAAAAATTTGAAAAGGATTTTGCCGAATTCGTGGGCGCCAAGTACGCCTTCGGCGTGAACAACTGCACCAACGCCCTGAAGCTGGCCGCCATCTTCTGCCACATCCATCCCGGCGACGAGGTCATCGTGCCCGCCTACACCTACTGCGCCTCCGCCATCCCCTTTGGCGATCTGGGCGCCCAGATCGTATGGGCTGACATCAACCCCGACACCTGGACCATCAACCCGGACGATTTTGAGCGCAAGATCACCCCCAAGACCAAAGCGGTGGTGGCGGTACATCTGCTGGGCATCCCCTGCGACATCAAGCGGATCGTGGCCATCGCCCGCCGGCACGGCGTCAAGGTGGTGGAGGACTGCGCCCAGGCGATGGACTGCCGTGTGGACGGCCAGCATGTGGGCACCTTTGGCGATTTCGGCTGCTTCAGCTTCCACGCCGCCAAGACCATGACCACCCTGGGCGAGGGCGGCATGTTCGTGTGCAGCGACGACCAGGTGGCCCACAACGTGCCCGGCATCCGCCACAACGGCCTGTGCGCCTTTGCCGGCGAGCGGGAACGCTACTGGGTGCCCGCCATGAGCAATGTGGACGAGTTTCTGGAGGACCGCTGGCCCCAGAACTTCTGCATCGGGGAAGCCCAGTGCGCGCTGGGCTCCGAACAGCTCAAGAGCGTCATCGCCAACAACGAGATCCTGATCGAGCAGGACCGCCGGATCCGGGAGTGGCTCAAGGATGTGCCGGAGATCACCTTCCCCAAGATCGTGGAGGGCGGCCGGTACGTGGTACATCAGTACATCATGCACTACGACGGCAGCAAATACGGCAAGACCCGGGACGATCTGCTGGATCTGCTGACCAAGAAATACGGCGTGCGCGCCATTGTGCAGTATTATCCCCTGTATCGCTATCCCCTGTTCCAGAAAAAGGGCTGCGGCGCCTACGACTGCCCGGTGCTGGACGCCTGGTGGGACAACAGCTTCTCCTTCCCCTGGTGGTGCGGCATTGACGACGAGAGCATGCGCATCATGTGCGAGGGCCTGATCCACGCTGTGGAGGATCTGCGCGGCTGATCCCCGCGGCGGCCCTGTTCCGGTTTCCACTGACTCGGGCCCCCGGCCGTGCGGAGAACGAATACCGTATCTTCGCCGCCGGGGGCTGCTTTTTTACCGCAAAGTATGTTAGGATAAAGAGGGAATCTTCATGTTTGACAAAACACGTTTTCAAGGCCCGGTAGCGCCGGTGGTATGCCCCTGCACCGAAACCGACGAGATGGACTGGGCGGCGCTGGAAAAGAACTTCGCCCGCCTGGCCGCCTCGCCGGTGGCCGGCCTCTACATCAACGGCGGCACCGGGGACGCCGCCAACCTGACCGATCAGGAGCGGGCCGACGTGGCCGCGTATATGGTGCCGCGGCTGAAGCGCCAGGGCAAGCTGGCCATCGTCCATGTGGGCCAGACCACCCAGCGCGGCGCCCAGCGGCTGGCCTGCCAGGCGGCGGAACTGGGCGCGGACGCGGTGGCCAGCATTCCCCCGAAAAAAGACTGGCCCCAGATCGCGGACTATTACCGCGCCATCGCGGCGGCCGGCCTGCCGGTGATCGTCTACTACATCCCCGGCGTGACCGGGATGACGGCCGGCCTGCCCCAGCTGCGCACCCTGCTGGAGATCCCGGGGGTGGCGGGGATCAAAATGAGCGACTGGAACGTTTTTCTGCTGCACAGCGTGTGCGCCGAGTACCCGGACAAGGTGGTTTACTCCGGGTTTGACGAGATGCTGGTGCCGGGCCTTTTGTATGGGGCCGACGGCTGCATCGGCACCTGGATGAACCTGCTGCCCGACCTTTACGCGAAGGTCTACGCCCGGGTCCGGGCCGGCGAGCTGGCTTCGGTGCTGCCGGTCATGAACGCGTTCAACGATTTTCTGGCTATGGGCTGGAAATACGGCATCCTGGACGCCTTTGAGGAGTTGATGCGGGCCAAAGGCTATGCCGATCGCTGTTTCCGCCGTCCCTCCTCCTGGAATCCCGGCAAGCTGCCGGAACCGGTGCTGCAGGAGATGCTGCGCCGTCTGGAGCGTCTGGAAGAGGACGCCGCCCGCCTGTAACCCCCGACCGCATCCACGGAAAAAGGAGAAACTGCCATGCAATATTCGCTGATTCCCGCAACAGACCTCCGCGTCAGCCGCATCTGCCTGGGCACCATGACCTTCGGCAGCCCGGTGGCGGAGCCGGACGCGATCCGCCTGATCCACTACGCGCTGGAGGAGCGCGGCATCAATTTTATCGACACCGCCAACATGTACGAGGGCTACAACCGGGTGGCCGGCAGCGCGGGCGGCGTGGCGGAGGAGATCATCGGCAAAGCCCTTGCCGGCCGGCGCGACCGGTATGTGGTGGCCACCAAGGTGGGCATGAAGGTGGGCGAAGCCCCCGAGGACGAGAACACCAGCCCGCTGGCGATCCGCACCCAGCTGCGCCGCAGCCTGCGCCGGCTGCAAACCGACTATGTGGACATCTACTACCTGCACCGCTTTGACCCGAACACCGAGCCCCAGGCCATTGCCCGGGCCATCGGGGAAGAGCTGCACGCCGGCACCATCCGCGCCTGGGGGGTCAGCAACTACACCGCCGCCCAGCTAAAGGCCCTGCTGGCCGCCGCCCGCGCCGAGAACATCCCCGCGCCCGCCCTGTGCCAGCCGGCGCTGAGCCTGCTGAACCGGGGCGCGCTGGAGGACCTGCTGCCCCTGTGCGAGAAAAACGGCATCGGCGTGGTGCCCTACCAGGTGCTGCAGGGCGGGGTGCTGACCGGCAAATACAAGCGGGGCCAGGCCGCTCCCCAGGGCAGCCGCCTGGCGGAAAAGCCCGAATGGCTGAAGCCCTTCACCGACGAGGTATACGAAGTGCTGGAACAGTGCGAACAGGCCGCGCAGGCCGCCGGCATCTCCATGACCCAGTACGCGCTGCGGTGGGCGCTGGAGCAGCCCGCCGTCGTCAGCGCGCTGATCGGGGTCAAGCGCACCGACCAGATCGACGAGGCCGCCCTGGCCGCCCGGTGATCTCTGCCGCGAACAGGAGAGGTGTTTTGTATGACCCGCGCGTTTTCCCGCGCCGTCCCGCTGGGCGGTGCCTGTGAAGAACATATCGTCTACCAGCCCCGGGTGCGGCCCGGTTTTGTGGCCTGGGCCACCGCCTTCTCCTACGGCGACGGCAGCGTGGGGGTCTCCTTCGACGAGGTGACCGCCGAGGACAACCCGGATTTTTCACCGGCCACGCTGGAATACGCCGAGGCGGCGGGGGTGCCGGTCTCCTACGGCACGGTGGAGACCGGCAGCGCCCGGCAGACCTCCCGCCGGGTCTATCTGCGCACCCGGGACGGCCGCACCTTTACCGAGACCGGCCGCTGCCCCCGAGCGGAGGGTTCCCTCTGCGCGGCCGGATTCCCGGACGGGCGGATCCTGGGCTTTGACGTGCCCCGCCGCAACGAGAGCGGCACCGGCTGGTGCGATTTCATCCGGGTGCGGGAAAGCCTGGACGGCGGCTCCACCTGGCGGGACGTCTGCCGCCTGCTGGAGGGCTGCGCGCCTTACCTGTGGCGGGTGCGGCGGCTGAAAAGCGGCGAGATCCTTCTGCTGGCCTCCCTCTACGGCACGCCCTGGGGGCCGGGCCGCCCGCGCGCCACCCGGAACACCATGCTGCCCGGCGAGACCTACGAGAGCAAGATCCAGACCTTCTTTCTCACCAGCCGGGACGGGCGGCGGTATTCCGGCCCCCACTACGTTCTGCCGGGCATCGGCGCCCACGAGTTCGACGTGGCGGAACTGCCCGACGGGCAGCTGCTGTTCATCGCCGGGGACGTGCAGGGCACCCCGGTGGGCCGCCAGCTGCTGCGCCGGGACGGGGAGGGCTGGATCAACGGCACCCTGTTTCCCATCCGGGACGGCGCGCCCCCCGATCCCCGGGCCGATCCCCAGGGCGGGTTCGTGCCCGAGACCATCGTGTGGGACGAGGCGGAACGCTGCCTGATCGGTTACCGCCGCAACCGCTGCTTTTCCATCTCCAACGACCTGGGGGAAAACTGGACCCCGCTGGAACCGCCCGTTCCCCTGTCGCCGCTGTATCAGCCCATGCTGATCGCCCTGGCGGACGGCGCGCTGGCGCTGTTCGGCCACATCGGCGGGGACGTATCCTTCGGGCAGACCGACACCCACATCGCCGTGCAGCGCATCCGCCCCCAGGCGGCGGCACAGCTGCCCCGCCCCACGGAACTTTCGCTGGAGCGCTGCCTCCATGCCGACGGCAGCCGGTACGAGAACCGGTTCCGCGCCCGGCTGACCAGCGGCGGAACCCCGCTGGCCGGGCAGAGGGTGGTGTTCCGCTTTACCCGCTTCTGGAATGAGGACGGCAGCGTGAACAAACAGCCGCTGGACCAGGCTCCTTTCCAGAAAGAAGCCGTCACCGACAGCGAGGGCTTCGCCACCGCGTCCGCCCACTGGTTCGACGGTGTGGGGGACATTCATCTGGCGTATAACCTGGACGTGGTATGCCCCGGCGGCGAACATCTGCGCGGCTGCGCCGGGCCGTCCATGACGGTGCTGGCGCTGACCCCGGTGCGCGGCTGCCCGTTCCCCTACGACGCGTACTTCGCGGGCGGCACCCTCTACCTTTCGCCGGATTTCCAGCGGGATTTTCCCCAGGCGGCCGATCTGCTGGCCGCCTGCGCCGGCGCGGATGAAGTGCCGGTGGACCGCCTGCCCCCGCGGGCGGCGGAGCGCCTGGCCGCCTGCGGCGTGACCTGCCAGGAAAACGGGCGCACCGTCTGGATTTCCAGCGTACACGCCCCCCGCCGGCTGGACCGGGTTTGCCCCATGGCCGCCGGCGACTGGTACCGCTGATCTTTTCTCGTTGCGGCGTTCCGCATACCTTGTCTCAGAACTATTGCAAACGTCCGGCACAGGCTTTGGCCCGTGCCGGACGTTTGCGTTTATTTCACCAGATAATATTTTGTATTTATTAGCAATTTCCATTGTGTATTTTTACTAAAGCAAGCGCCCGCTTTTTGAACATACGATTGCTTGACACCAGACCAAATTGCTGTTATATTGTAGACATACTCTAGATTATCAGGATTATTTTGCTGTGACAGGATGCAAAACGCCAGTCAAGCGCGGCAGCTTTTTAGCAACAAACCTCAAATAATATTAGTAAACATTCATTCAGGAAACGGAGGCGACTCAACATGGCGAAAACGGCTGCTGTTGGCCCGGCCCAGCCCAAACTGCCCCTGCGCGCACGGGTGCGCACCCTGCCGCAGCGTGCTCTGCTGGCGCTGCGCAAATACTGGTTCATTTATCTGCTGGCGCTGCCGGGCATCATCTTTCTGCTGCTGTTCAGCTACGGCCCTATGTACGGCATCCTGCTGGCCTTCAAAGACTTCAAGATCAATAAAGGCGTATGGGGCAGCCCTTGGGTCGGACTCCTGCACTATCGGGATCTTTTCTCCGATCCCGCCTTTATCCAGGCTTTCAAAAACACCGTCATTATCAACATCTACCACTTGGTTTTCGGGTTTTCGTTCAACGTCTTCTTGGCGCTGATGATCAATGAGCTGCAGTTCCGCCGGGCCAAAAGCGTGATCCAGACCTGTGTGTATCTGCCCTACTTTCTCTCTTGGGTTATCTTTGCCGGCCTGGTCCAGGTGTTCCTGCAGGCGCCGGTACCCGGCGACGTGGGCGGCGTAGTCAACCAGATCATCGTGGCATTGGGCGGCGAATCCATAGACTTTATGAAACGGCCGGAACTATTCCGCGGAATCCTGGTGATCACAAATATAGTAAAAACTGCCGGGTACTCCACCATTATCTACCTGGCTGCCATCGCCGGGGTGGACCCCACCCTCTACGAGGCGGCCGCCATCGACGGCGGCAACCGCAAGGACATGCTGCTGCACATCACCTTCCCCCGAATCCTGCCCAGTGTGGCGGTGATGTTCCTTTTGCAGGTATCCCAGCTGTTCCTTTCCAACTTCGATCAGGTCTACAACCTGTACAACACCTTTGTTTATTCCACCGGTGACGTGCTCTCCACCTATATCTACCGCATCAGCCTGGGAGGCGGCGCGGAATTTGAACTGTCTACCGCGGCCAATCTGCTGCTGAATGTGCTGGGACTGCTTGCCCTGGTATTTTCCAACAAGTTCGTCAAGAAACTGGATGTTATGGGCATCTTTTAAGAGGAGGGAGAGAAAATGGCGGTTTCCGGCGTACAAAAGCCCCGCGTGCCGCGCAAGAGCCTGCGCCAGCGGTTCGGCTTCAATTTCTACGATGTGTTTGTCGTACTGTTCTGTGTGGCGTTCGCAGTCATTTGTTTCTACCCCATGTGGTATGTGTTTATCGCGTCGATCACCCCCTATGAGGAATTTGTCAAAGGCGGGCTGATGCTGTGGCCCTCCGGCGGGGTAGACTTGCAGTATTACAAAACCATCTTCAGCAACTCGTCTTTCACAACAAGCCTTTGGATCTCCGCCAGCAAAACGGTGATCGGCACACTACTGAGTCTTCTGATCACATCCACCATGGCCTACGCGGTCAGCAAGGTGCATGTACCAGGCATGAAACTCATTAATGTGCTGGCGGTATTCACCATGTTCTTCACTGGCGGTCTGATCCCCACCTACATTCTTTATATGGATCTGAATTTGATCCGCACCTACTGGGTCATGGTGCTTCCTTATGGCTTCAGCATTACCTATTTCATCATCATGCGCAATTATTTCTCCTACTCCGTGCCCAAAGATCTGGAGGACGCGGCCCGAATTGATGGCTGCAACGAGGTAGGGGTATTCTTCCGGGTGCTTCTTCCCCTGTCCAAGCCCATGCTGGCGGCGGTGGGGCTATTCTTGGCGGTAGGCTTCTGGAACGACTACTACAGCTACATGATGTATATTGCCAATAAATCCGAATTGCAGCCCTTCGCTTGGGTATTGCGCCGGGTACTGACCGACTCGGCCATGATGGCACAGGTTCGTCAGGGCGCCGCCGACTTCAGCGCCCAGCTGCCCCCGCCTATGGCCCTGCGAATGGCCACGATTATATGCGCTATGCTCCCCATCATGTGTGTATATCCTTTCCTGCAAAAGCACTTCGCCAAGGGCATCCTGATCGGCGCGGTCAAGGAATGATCGTTTCTTTATCAGCGGCTTAAAACTCGCCCGCGCGGGTTTTGCGAACACATCTTGCAATAAAAGGAGGAAACAAAATGAACAAGCGAGTGAAACAGCTTCTGGCCCTGGCAATGGGGCTAGCCTTGCTTCTGAGTGCGCTGGCTGGCTGCGGCAGCAGTTCTTCGTCCACTCCGGCAGCAAGCAGCGGCAGTGGCAGCAGCGGCGCACCTGCCACCAACGCAGACCGGGAAACGGTGAACATCCGTTTCTCCCAGTATGCCAACAGCACCGATGACGCAGAAGGCATGGCCAACGACCCGATCAAAAAAGCGATTGAAGAAGCAGTAAACATCACCCTGGAATACGACACCGGCATCGAGGGATACGATGACCGCCTGGCTACCGAAGTAGCGGTGGGCGCTGCTCCTGATTTGTTCCCTACCTGGGGTTCTGCCGCAACCCTGAAAAAATACGCGGAGGAAGAGGCGGTATACAACATCGCAGAGATCATTAACGCTGAACCGGACCGCTATCCCATTCTGTACAAGATCATCAACAGCGACGAGTACAAGATGTACAACAAGATGTACACCGGCGACGAGAACGCCGCCTATGCCATCTACTCCTTCTCCGCCCGCGCCTATCCCGCTTTCAGCGGCGTGCCTGCCTACAACACTGCCATTCTGGAGGAAGTGAACGGCGGCAAGGTCCCCGCGACCGTGGACGAGTTCGTGCAATTCACCCAGAACGCTGTGGATGCAGGCTACTCCGGCTGGTGGCCCTACAACAACAAGCTGACCAACTGGGCGGAAATCGACGGCACCATTGCCATCCCCAACGGTACCTCTCTGCGCACACCTGCCACCTATGACTGGCTGTGGACCGGCTTCATGCCCGACGATGAGGCTGCCATCGGCACCGCCGACGAACACTGGTCTCTGATGACCGTTTCCGACGAGAGCAAGGAAGCGGTGCGCACCCTGGCCGAGATGTACGCCAACAACCAGATCCACAATGGTGTGGGCACCCTGGTGGACGAGGATGACGGCTACGCCGCCTTTAACAATGGCACTCTGGCCTCGTACGGCTATGGTTATGGTTACTACACCCAGTTCAAGAAACTGTACGATTCCTGGATGAACGCCCACCCCGACGACGGCTCCCTGGCCGACCTGACTTTGGGCACCGCTCTGCAGGGCGACGCCGGTTGGCTGAAAGTATACGACGTGCCTGTATACGTAGGCGCCCACTACTTCATCCCCACCAGCTGCGAATACCCCGACCGGGTGCTGGATCTGGTGGAATATCTGGCCAGCAATGAGGGCCAGCAGTTGTTGTTCCGCGGCATTGAAGGGCTGACCTATACCATGGATGGCGAGAATGTGGTGTACGACATTAACGAATTTGTCAACATCAACAAATCCTATGGCTATCCCAACCCCGACCGCTGCCGTTATATGTGGTTCTCCTACCTGTTCTGCGCCAGTGAAATGATGCTGGATCTGGAGAACAACGACTGGTGGACCGCCGTGACCACCCCCTACGACAATACTCTGGACTGGGCCGAGGGCGAAACAAAGGAAGCCTACCAGTACGCGCTGGACACCGTTGCTTCCTTCGTGGACAACGTTTATGTGGAACTGCCCTCCTACTACGGCCTGGCCGTGCTGGACGCCGAATGGGCTGATACCCAAACCGCTCTGTTTGAGATCACCAATCGGTATCTGGCTCAGCTGATGGGCGGACAGCTGGATATCGATGCCGGCTGGGAACAGTATCGTGCTGAATTCAACGCCGCCGGCGGGCCTGAACTGGAGCAAGCGGTCAATGACGCGATCGCCTATGCCCGTGAGACCTACGGCACCTGACACCTGACTGTGTACCCGAGCCGTCCTCCGAAGTGAACGACCCTGTCCGACCGCTTCGGGGGACGGCCTTTGGCGTCTGCGGACACTTTCCGCAGCGGAAAGGATAACCCATGGAACGCATCGAACTGCTTCGCGGCGACTGGCCTTCCTACAAGGCCAATCTGCACTGTCACACCACCTGCTCGGACGGTCGGCTGACCCCGCAGCAGGTCAAAGACCACTACAAGGCTCACGGTTACAGCGTTATCGCCTTTACCGATCACAACGTGCTGGTGGATCACAGCGATCTGAACGACCCGGATTTTCTGGCGCTGACCGGCATCGAGGTAGACACCGACAGCTTTGTGTACGGCAGAAAATATGAGTTCAACCAGACCTGTCATCTGTGTGCCATCGCCCGGGACCCGGCGGCCGCTGTGCCTGTATACCGGGCCGAATCGTATACTCCCGAGGCCATCGCCGCCAAGGTGGAGGAGTTTCACCAAAACGGTTACATCGTCAACTACAACCATCCCGCCTGGTCCTGTGAGAGCGGTGAGGAGTTTCTTCACTATGGGAACTACGACGGCATGGAGATCTACAACTACAGCGCCGAGGTAGCCACCAACAACGGATGCAGCCAGAACGAGTACGCCCTGGCGCTGCGGCTGCTGCGGCGGCCCATCCGCTGTATCGCCGCCGACGATAACCACGAGGGCCGCAACTGCGAAGACGATTCCTGCGGCGGCTGGGTGGTGTTCAAGGCCCCGGAGTTAAGCTACCGGACCATCATCGAATCCTATGACAGGATGCAGTTCTACGCCAGCACCGGCCCCGAAATCCACCAGTGCTGCATTGAGGATGGGGTGCTCAAGCTGGACTGCTCGCCGGTACGGCGCATCCACATCATGGCGCAGGGGATCAATCCGATGCTCTGCGAATACTCCGACGCCTGCCAGCTGACCCACGCTGAGTTGCGGCTGGATTCCATCCGGCCGGACACCCGGTATCTGTGGGTACAGATCACCGACGGCGCGGGACGAAAAGCCTGGATGAACCCCTGGTTCCTGCCCGGCAAATGACCGTTTTCCTCCTTTTCGCCCCGCCGCCGTTTTGTGCATCGCGGCGGGGCGATCCTATCGGAAGGTGGGAGTCCTCTGATGAAAAAGCTGTACACCCCTGCCAGCATCTACCTGTTTTTTGGCATCTGCTGGTTATCCTATTTCTCCACCTATTTGGGGCGGCTGAACTTCACTGCCAGCATCGCGGAGATGCAGGCGGCGGACGGGCTGTCCAAAACCGCTTTGGGACAGGTAGCCAGCGCCTTTTTCATTGCCTACGGCGCCGGCCAGCTGTGCAGCGGTTTTCTGGCCGATCGCCTGCCGCCTCATCTACTGGTGGGCGGTGGGCTGCTGGGTTCGGCAGCACTCAACGCGGGCATGGCCCTGAGCCACGGGACCGGTGCCATGACGGTGCTCTGGGGTCTAAACGGACTGATACAGTCACTGGCCTGGGCGCCGCTGGTACGCACTGTAGTGGACCTGACCAGCGAAACGCACTGCGCCCGTATCTGCCTGCATCTGGCCACCACCACTCCCGCCGGCACCCTGGCCGCCTATGGCATAAGCGCTGCGTGTATCGCACTGGGCAGCTGGCGATACAGCTTCTGGTTTGGCGCGGTATTCATGGCGGCGGCGGGGGTGACCTGGCTGCTCATCGTGGGGTCGCTGCGCCGCGTTGCCCGTCAGAACGGCCTGCCGGACACGGCATCTCCTCCGCCCGGCCAGGCCGTGTCGCATCCGCTGCGGGCCGTTTTGCCCGCTTTAGCCCCCGTTGCCGCGGCGGTGTTCCTGCACGGTCTGCTCAAAGACGGTATCCTCACCTGGACCCCTTCGTATTTACAGGAGAATTTCGGTTTTCCAGCGGCGATATCGGTAGCTCTTACCCTGATCGTGCCGGTGGTAAACCTGTCCGGGGTGTATCTGGCGGGGGCCGTTCAGACAAAATGGCTGCGCAACGAGGCCTCCACCGCGCTGATTTTCTTTGCGCTGTGCGGGGCTGGGGCGGGGCTGTGGTGGCTGGCCGGTCGGTTCAGTCTGCCGGTGACCCTGGCCATGCTGCTGGTATCCACCACCTGCATGACCAGCGTGAGTACCATGCTGCTGAGCCTGCTGCCGCTGCGCTACCGGTCACTGGGGCTCACCGCCACACTGACCGGTCTGCTCAACGCCGCCACCTATCTGGGCAGCGCGGTCTCAGGCGCCGGGTTTGGCGCTCTCAGTGAAGCGGGCGGTTGGGGCGCGGTACTGGCGGTTTGGTGCGTGCTCTCTCTGGCGGGAGCCGGGGCTTGTGCCGCCAGCAAACTTTCTCTCCGGCGCACGATACTGCCCTGACGATCCGCAACCCCTGGCGGCGTCGGCCGCTGTGTGATACTATATATTATTAGAGTATCGGGGTTCTTTTCCCCGATAAAGGAGGGTCGATCATGAACTATGGCGTTACCATCACCGGGGGCGCGGTCCCCTGGCAGATCTTTCAGCAGAATCAGGAGGGCTTTGCCTCCATCCGGCTGCGGGGGGACTATCACCTGATCCACCTGTCCCAGGAGCTACCGCTGGAATTTTCCCCGGTGGCGCCGGCCCGGGCCACCGTCAAGGCCCGCGTCGCCCGGGAGGACACCGGCGAATCGGTGATCCCCTGGACCGAGTGCCGCATCCCGGCGCCGGGAACCTGGGAGATCACCTTTGACCGGGTGCCCGCCGGCGGGCTGTACCGGATCGAGACCACCATGGACTACGAGGGCTGGGACGGGCTGTCCTGCACCCGGGGGGACATGATCCACCACATCGGCGTGGGGGATGTGTTCGTGATCGCCGGGCAGAGCAACGCGGCGGGCCGGGCCAAAAATCCGGTGGACGACCCGCCGGAACTGGGCATTCACCTGCTGCGGCCCAGCGGCCGGTGGGATCTGGCCGTGCACCCGCTGGGCGAGACCACCGGCGCGGTGCATGTGGGCCATTACGAAAACCACAATCCGGGCCACAGCCCCTGGCTGCACTTTGCCAAACGGCTGCGCCGGGAACTGGGCTACCCCATCGGGCTGGTGCCCTGCGCCTACGGCGGCGCGCCGCTGCGCTGGTGGAACCAGGAGGAAAACGGCGCGCTGACCGCCAACATGCTGGCCATGCTGGCCGACTACGACCTGCACCCGAAGGCGGTGCTCTGGTACCAGGGCGAGGCGGAGGGCTACGAAAACAGCGCCGGGACCTATCTGGAACGGTTCACCGCCACGGTGGCCCAGATCCGCCGGGCGCTGGGCCAGCCGGATCTGCCCTTTCTGACCGTGCAGCTGAACCGCTGCGTGGAGGGCCCCACCGAGGCGCTGGACCGCCAGTGGGGCATGGTGCGGCAGGCCCAGCGGCAGGCCATGTACACCATCCCCCAGGTGACGGTGGTGCCCGCCGCCGACCTGGCCCTGTACGACTTCATCCACAACTCCGCCGAGAGCAACCTGGTGGTGGGCGAACGGTGCGCCCGGGCGGCTCTGGCCGTCTGCTACGGCCGGGAGATCGACTGGATGGCCCCCGAGCCGGACCAGGTGCGGCAGACCGGGCCGGCGACCATCGCGGTGCGGTTTTCCCGCATCCGCAACTGGCTCAACTGCTTCGGCATGCCCGCCGATCTGCTGCCCTTTGACGCGGAGGATGACCAGGGGCTGGTGCATCCCTGCGCCTACACCGAGGGCACCGACACCCTGACCCTGACCTTCCCCCGGCCGCTCACCGGCACGGTGCGGCTGCACGGGGGCTGGCGGATGAACCCGGGGCTGACCGTGCCCTGCGACTGTATGCGGATGCCCATGCTCAGCTTCTATGGTGAGCCGGTGCTGCCCGCCGACCAACAGGAGGAAACGCCGTGAAGGATCCCTTTGCCTATATTTTCCGTTTCTGCTGCGACCCGGGCTTCAACGACCAGGCGGAACTGGCCGCGCTGGACCGGTTTGTGGACAAAGCCCTTGTGGACGATGTGGCGGTGTTCGCCAATGTGGAGGAACTGAACACCGGCCACATGGGCCGGGAGGAGCAGGACCTGTACCTGGCCCTGATGACCCGGGTGCGGGATCTGCTGGCCGGGCGCGGGATCAGCTTTTCGGTGAACCAGTGGCACAGCGTCATGCACGCCGACCTGGGCAAGCGGCTGGGCGAGGAACAGCCCTTCCGCCCGATGGTGGACGCCCACGGCCGGGCGGCAAGCCTCTGTGTCTGCCCGCTGTGCGCCGAATGGCAGCGCTACATTGCCCGGCTGTACGCCCGGTACGCCATGCTGGATCCCTCCATCGTCTGGGTGGAGGACGATTTCCGGCTGCACAACCATGAACCGCTGGACTGGGGCGGCTGCTTCTGCGAGGAGCACATGAAACTGTACAGCCAGCGGGCGGGCAAACCCCTCACCCGGGAGGAGTTCGTGGCCGGGGTATTGCAGCCCGGCGAGCCCCATCCCTACCGGAAGATCTGGCTGGACGTGAGCCGCGAGACCATGCTCAGCGCGGCCCGGGCCATTGGCCGGGCGGTGCGGGCGGTGTCCCCCCGGGTACAGGTGGGGCTGATGAGCTCCACCCCCCACGCCCACGCCGCCGAGGGCCGGGACTGGTACGCCTTGCTGCGGGAGCTGGCCCAGGGGCTGGCGCCGGTGGACCGCATCCACCTGCCCGGCTATCAGGAGACCGCCCCCGGCCAGTACATGCAGGGATTCAATATGGTCTCGATGCTCAACCGGGCGCTGCTGCCCCCGGAGACCCGGGTCTACCCGGAACTGGAGAACTACCCCTTCTCCCGCTATTCCAAATCCCGCCGGTTCACCCGGTTCCAGCTGCTCAGCGCCCTGGCGCTGGCGCCGGACGGCATCACCATCGACCTGTACGATCTGAACGGCAACGGCATCGTCTGGGAGGAGGGCTACCAGACCACCCTGCGCGCCACAAAGCCCTATCTGAACGCCCTCACCGAAGGCGGGCTGCTGCGGGGCAAGCGGCTGGGGGTGCAGGTGCTCTGCTGCCCGGACTCCGCCTATACCCTGCACACCGATGCCGGGGTCTCGATGGAGGAACTCTATCCCAAGGAGGGGTTCTGGGGCGGGCTGCTGCCCGCCATGGGCATTCCCTGCGTCTACTGCACCGATCCCGCCGCCCTGCGCGGCCAGGTGGTGGCCGCCGCCGGCCAGGTGCTGCGCAACTGGTCCGACGAGGTGCTGGAAGGGCTGTTCCGGGACAACTTCCTGCTGCTGACCGGCGACGCCGCTCAGGTCCTCTGCGAGCGGGGGCTGGGGCGGCTGGCCGGGCTGGAATCGGTGCACTGGATGCGCCAGAACCAGGGGGAATACGCCTTTGAACAGGTGACCAACGGCAAGGAATACGCCGGCCGGCCCCGGGCCCGGGCCTCGGCGGTGATCTCCTGCAGCGACGCGGTGGCGGTGACCTATCGCCCGGACGCGGAACTGTTTGAATACACCGCCCTGTACGATTCCTTCCGCCAGCGCGCCGCCGCCGGCCAGGTGGTGGTGAACGGGCGGGCGCTGGTGTATCCCTTTGGCAATTTTGAATCGCCGGTGCAGATCCCGCCCATGCTGCTGAATACGGTGCGGGCGGAGATTTTGCAGGATGTGCTGCGTGCCGCCGGGCTGGAGCTGCCGATGGTGGAAAACAGCCCCTATCTGGAGCCCTACTGCTTTGCGGACGAGGCCGGCGGCACGGCTTTGTATCTGGTCAACGCCGCCACCGATCCGGTGGACTGCGTGCGGCTGGCCGGGCTGCCCGCCGGGCCGCTGACGGTCTGGCGCTCGGAAAAAGGCGGCGAGGCGGAACGGGTGTTTGTCCGGCACACCAAGACCGGCGCGGCGGTGGACCTGCCGCTGAACAGCATGGAGACGATGCTGCTGTACTGGCGGCACGGGGAAGGAGAGGATCCGGAATGAAAGCGAAGATCATCGACCGCAAATGGGTGGTGGAGTGGTTTGACGAGCGGCAGTGCTACCACATGCCCAGCCTGACTTTGGCGGACAACGGCAACCTGCTGGCGGTGTGGAACGGCGGGTTCCTGCAATGGAACGGGGACCCGATGGGCCGGGACGCCAAGGACTGGGTCTCGGTGCTAAAGCCGGGCGCGAAGGCCTGGTCCAACCCGGACGCGGTGGGCTGCGACATCCGCTACTGCTGCCACGACCCGGTGTTTCTCAAGAACCGCAAGGGGGAGATCATCCTGCTGTTCGCCAAGTTTCTGGACACCGAGGTGAACTTCACCACCTGGTGCAACGGGCGGGACGAGCTGTGGATGCGCAAGACAAAGGACGGCGGCCGCACCTGGGAGCCCGCCGTGCCCGCCGGCATCCAGAGCGGCCACGCCTCCAACGACAGCGTGCTGCTGGCGGACGGCACCATCGTGTTTGCCTCCACCTCCAGCGAGCTGCCGGACAAGTATTTCGGCGCGGTGCGGATCTACCTGTCCCACGACGACGGCGAGACCTGGGAAAAAGGCCCGCTGCTCTGGGCGGAGGACGGCAACCTGATCCGGGAGCCGGCCCTCTGCCTGCGGCCGGACGGCACCATCCGGATGTTCACCCGCACCTGCCCGGGCAACACCGGCTGGGGCGACGGGGTCAAATCGCTGGTGTCCTACACCGCCGAGAGCCGGGACGGAGGCCGCACCTGGACCAAACCGGTGCCCACCGGCATCCGGAACAACGAATCCAAGATCGACGTGATCAGCTGGGACAAGGACACCATCCTGATGGCCTACAACGACACCCCGGTGGCCGACTGGCACGAGCGCAGCCCCCTGACCCTGGCCTATTCCAAGGACGAGGGCATGACCTGGACCAACCTGATCGAACTGGCCAGCGCGCCGGGCAACAAATGCCAGCCCGCCATCTGCAAGGACCGGGAGGGCCGGCTGAACGTGATCTACATGCACCGTCACACCGCCATCGAGCATCTGGTGGTGGAGATCGAAGACTGAGGAGGCCCGGTTTTGGAAGAGCGCAGAGAGCAAGAGCAGCTTCTCGCCAACATTCTGGACATGGGGGTGCTGCTGCTCACCGCCGGGGCGGAGGTGATGCGGGTGGAGGACACCATCGCCCGGCTGTGCGCGGTGTACGGGTTCGAGCGCTCGGACGTGTTCGTGATCACCTCCAGCATCGTGCTCACCGCCCGCACCCCGGCGGGGGACGTGCTCACCCAGACCCGCCGCATCCGGGAACGGGACACCGACCTGGGCCGGGTGGAGCAGGTCAACGCCCTCTCCCGGCGGCTCTGCGCCCGGCCCCTGCCCCGGCGGGAACTGGCACGGGCCATCCGGCAGATCGAACAGGCCCCGGGCTGTTCGCCCCGGGTGCGGCTGGGGGCCGACGTGGGCATCTCGGCGGTGTTCGCCCTGTTTTTTGGCGGTTCGGTCTTTGACGCGGTCGCCGCCGCGGGGGCGGGGGTGGTGCTTTTCGCCGCCGACCGGCTGGGACGACAGCTGCGGCTGAACGGCATTTTGCAGGCCTTTCTCAGCAGCGTGCTGGCGGCGCTGACGGTGCTGCTGGTGCGGGCCGTCGGCCTGCCCTGCACCCCGGACCGGGCGGTAATCGGCAACATCATGCTGCTGATCCCGGGCCTGGCCCTGACCACCTCGCTGCGGGACATGATCCGGGGCGACACCATCTCCGGGTTGCTGGGCTTCAGCGAGGCCATCGTCAAGGCGCTGGCCGTGGCCGCGGGCTTCGCGGCGGTACTCTACGGGCTGGGAGGGCTGCCGGGATGAACCTTGTATTTCAGACACTGTTGGGGGCTGCGGGCTCGGTGGGCTTCGCGCTGCTGTTCAACATCCGGGGCGTCAAGCTGGCCTGGATCGGGGCCGGCGGCGCGCTGGGCTGGGTGGTCTACAGCCTGACCTCGCCCCGGGGCGGGGTGTTCGCCGCCATGCTGGCCGCCACCGCCGCGGTCGCCCTGTGCAGCGAGGTGCTGGCCCGCCGGCTGAAAGCGCCGGTGATCCTGCTGCTGGTGCCCATGCTGATCCCGCTGATCCCCGGCCGGGACCTGTACGCCATGATGAGCGCGCTGGTGCGGGGCGAACAGGCCGTTCTGGCCCAGCGGGCCCAGCTGCTGGCGCTGCAGGCCGGGGCGATCGCGCTGGGGGTGATCTGCCTGTCCTCGGCGGTAAATATTGTCCAGGGGCTGTGCCGCGGCGCGGCCCGGGACGGAAAGAAGGATACAACATCATGGAAAAGCTGATCGTTCTGGGCACCGGCAACGCGCTGGCCACCCATTGTTACAACACCTGTTTTGCCCTGCAGTGCGGCGCGGACTACATTCTGGTGGACGCGGGCGGCGGCAACGGCATCCTGGTGCAGCTGGAAAAGGCGGGCATCGACCCGGCGGCCATTCGCCACCTGATCGTGACCCACGAGCACTGCGACCACCTGCTGGGGGTGGTGTGGATGGTGCGCAAGATCGGCACCCTCATGCTGAACGGCGGTTACCAGGGCGAACTGCACCTGTGGTGCCACGCCGGGCTGATCGAAACCATCCGCACCCTCTGCCGTCTGACCCTGCAAAAGAAATTCAGCGACCTGCTGGGCGGCCGGATCGCCCTGCATCCGGTGACCGACGGCGAGACCGCCGATCTGCTGGGCCAGGAATTCACCTTTTTCGATATCCACTCCACCAAGGCGCCCCAGTACGGGTTCACCGCCCGGTGGGCGGGCAAAAAGCTCACCTGCCTGGGGGACGAGCCCTACAACCCCTTGTGCGAGCGGTATGTGACCGGCAGCGACTGGCTGCTCAGCGAGGCGTTCTGCCTGTACGAGGACCGGGACCGGTTCAAGCCCTACGAAAAGCACCACAGCACGGTGAAGGACACCTGCGAACTGGCCCAGCGGCTGGAGGTTCCCCATCTGGTGCTCTGGCACACCGAGGACAAGAGCTACGACCGGCGCAAGGAACTGTACACCGCCGAGGGGGCCCGGTACTACACCGGCGATCTGCATGTGCCCTATGACCTGGAGGTCATTGCCCTGTAACCCAACCGAACGCCCCGGAACGGAAAAACCGTTCCGGGGCGTTCGCCGTCAGGGGCTTGGAGCGCGGCCGATTCCATAGTATACTGGTAGCATAGAGAACAGGAGGGACGGCCATGTTTTACGATCTCTACACCCCCGAGGGCGAGGCCCTGACCGGCGTTCCCTGGCCGGACTATCCCCGGCCCCGGCTGCGGCGGGACAGCTTTTTCAACCTGAACGGCCTGTGGGAGTTCACCGCCCGGCCCGGGAGCGATCTGCCCGAACGCTACGACCGGACCATCCAGGTGCCCTTCTGCCCGGAGAGCCTGCTGTCCGGGATACATACCCATTTTCCGGAGGGGTGGTATCTGTTCTACCGGCGGCGGTTCACCCTGCCGGAGGGGTTTATCCGCAGCCGGGTGCTGCTGCAGATCGGCGCGGCGGACCAGGTGCTGGACGCCTGGCTGAACGGCGTTTACCTGGGCAGCCACACCGGCGGCTACGAGCACATCACCTTTGCGATCACCGGCGCGCTGGACGCGGAGAACGAACTGGTGCTGCGGGTGCGGGACGATCTGCGGGACAACCGGCTGCCCTACGGCAAACAGACCCTGAAGCGGGGCGGCATGTGGTACACGCCGGTGTCCGGCGTATGGCAGACCGTCTGGCTGGAGAGCGTGCCCGACCGGTACATCCGGCAGCTGGATGTGCGCGCCGATACCGTTCGGGCGGTGCTGGATACCGGCGACGCGGCGCTGACCGGCACGGTGACGGTCCAAACCCCGGACGGCGTGCTGACCGTGCCGCTGGAGCGGGGCCGGGCCCAGATCGCGCCGCCCTCGCCCCGGCTCTGGAGCCCGGAGGACCCCTATCTGTACGCCTGCACGATCCAGGCCGGCGAGGACCGGGTGGAGAGCTATTTCGCCCTGCGAACGGTGGAGATCCGGCAGGTGGGCGGGTATGCCCGGCTCTGCCTGAACGGAGAGCCCTACTTCTTCCACGGGGTGCTGGACCAGGGCTACTACAGCGACGGGCTGTTCACCCCCGCCAGCCCCGCCTGCTACGAACGGGACATCCGCGCCATGCAGGCGCTGGGCTTCAACACCCTGCGCAAACACATCAAGGTGGAGCCGGACATCTTCTACACCCTCTGCGACCGGCTGGGGATGGTGGTATTCCAGGACATGGTGAACAACGGGGACTACCGCTATCTGCGGGACACGGTACTGCCCACCGCCGGCTGGCAGCGCCGGCGCAGCGATGGGCGGATGCACCGGGATCCGGCCGCCCGGGCGGCGTTTCTGGCCGGGATGGAGGCCACGGTGGCCCAGCTGAAGCCCTACCCCTGCATCCTGTACTGGACCATCTTCAACGAGGGCTGGGGGCAGTTTGAAGCGGGCAACGCCTGCCGGCGGCTGCGGGAACTGGACGACAGCCGGATCATCGACAGCACCTCCGGCTGGTTCCGGGGCGGCGAGACCGATGTGGACAGCCGCCACATCTACTTTGGCCCCTGGAAACTGGACGCGGGGGAAAAGCCGCTGGTGCTCTCCGAGTTTGGCGGCTGCTGCCTGCCGGTGGAGGGGCACATGTTCCACCCGGACAAAGCCTACGGCTACAGTTCCTGCAAGACCCGGGAGGAGTTTGCCCGGGCCATTCAGACGCTGTACGAGCGGCGGGTGCTGCCGGTGGTGGCCAAGGGCCTGTGCGCCGCCATCTACACCCAGCTGTCCGACGTGGAGGATGAGATCAACGGCCTGGTGACCTACGACCGCCGGGCCGTCAAGCTGGACCAGGCGCCCATGCGGGAACTGGCGGCCCGTCTGCGGGCGGCGCTGGGCGGCAAGGAGCCCTTTCCTTGCATAAAGCGCTAAAATCTGGTATAACTGTTACTACGGGCGATGGGCCAACATCTGCATCGAGAAGGGAGCGCGTTGCATGGCCATCCGTGTTGTCAACGAGGCCCGGCGGTGTCTCAACTGCAAGGTGCCGCAATGCCGCAAGGGCTGCCCCATCAACACCCCCATTCCGGACATGATCCGGATGTTTCTGGAGCATCGCACCGAAGAGGCGGGCCAGATGCTGTTTGAGAACAACCCCCTGAGCGTGATCTGCTCGCTGGTCTGCGACCACGAAAAGCAGTGCGAGGGGCACTGCGTCCTGGGCCGCAAGGGCGCGCCGGTGCACATCTCCAGCATCGAGAACTACATCTCCGACGCCCATCTGGACCGGCTGCAGCTGGAGCGGGAGCCTGCCCGGGGCAAACGGGTGGCGATCATCGGCTCCGGCCCGGCGGGCATCACCATCGCGGTGCTGCTGGCCCAGAAGGGCTATGACGTGACCCTGTTCGAGAGCCGGGACAAGATCGGCGGGGTGCTGCGGTACGGCATCCCGGAATTCCGGCTGCCCAAGAGCATCCTGGACCGGTATCAGGCCCAACTGGTAAAACTGGGCATCAAGATCCGGCCCAACACGGTGATCGGCGGGGCGCTGACGGTGGACGATCTGGAGCGGGACGGCTACAAGGCCATCTTCATCGGCACCGGCGTGTGGCGGCCCAAAAAGCTGGGCATTCCCGGGGAGAGCCTGGGCCATGTGCATTTTGCCATCGACTATCTGGTGAACCCGGACGTGTACGATCTGGGCCAGGATCTGGTGGTGATCGGGGCGGGCAACTCGGCCATGGACGTGGCCCGCACCGCCGTGCGCAAAGGGGTGCGGCACGTACATATCTTCTGCCGGCGCAACCAGGCCGCCGCCAGCAGCCGGGAGGTGGACTACGCGGTGGCCGACGGGGTGGAGATCCACTACGGCGCGCGCCCGGTGGAGATCACCGACGAAGGGGTGGTCTACCGGCAGGCCAGCTTCAACGAGGAGAACGAGGTCACCGATCTGAGCGACCCCAAGTTCTTCCCCGCCAGCAGCGTGGTGATCGCGGTGAGCCAGGGTCCCAAGGACAAGATCGTGAACACCACCAGTGGTCTGGCGGTCACCGACCGGGGCCTGTTGTCGGTGGACGAGGAGGGCCGCACCAGCCGCCCGGGCATCTTCGGCAGCGGCGACGTGGTGAGCGGCGCCCGCACCGTGGTGGAAGCGGTGCGCCATTCCAAGGATGTGGCCCGCGCCATGGACGAATATCTGCAAACGGTGGAATGACCCTTCGCAAATGAGCAACAGCCCCGCACGGCAAAGCCGTGCGGGGCTGTTTTCGTCGGTTTTCTTATTGCCAGGCGGCGGTGAGCACATGCTCGCCGGTCATGGTGACCGGGGTATCCGCTGTGATGGTCTGGCCGCTGTAGACCCATCCGGCGAAGACCGCGCCCTCCTTTTCGGGCACAGGCAGTTCTCCGTAGGGCTGGCCGTAGGTCACGGTGATCGGATCGACGGCCGCCGCGCCGTTCACCGTGCCGCCGTTCAGATCAAACTTGACCGGGAAGGAGGCGGCCTCCCACACCGCGTAGAGGGTCATATCCCCCTGCACGGTGGCGTCGGCAAAGCTCCAAAGGTGGATCTCCGGCTCGGGGGTGGTGCTCCAGCCGGCCAGGGTGTAGCCGGGGCGCAACGGCGTTTCGGGTTCCGCGATCCTCTCGCCGTGCTGCACCTTCTGGGTCTCCACCGTCAAATCGTCCACACCGGTGTTGAAGTTGATGGCAAAGCCGCTGTGGGTAGCGCCCCACAAGGTCAGCACCAGCGCCGCCAGGATCATCACGCCGATGCAGGCGTCCAGCACCCGGATGGGCACATCCTTGCTGCCGTAGATCCCACGGCCAAACCAGCGTTTTTTTACCATGGGGTTCTCCCCCGCCGGCGTTTCGGCGGCGGGGGCCCCGGTTTTTTCTTTTGGTTCGTTCGTCATTATTTCTTCACAAGGTATTTGCGCATATCGATGGAGCAGGCGATCAGGATGATCAGGCCCTTGATGATGTACTGGGTATTGCCGCTGATGGACAGCATGTTCAGCGCCACAAAGATGATACGCAGCAGGAACACGCCCAGCACGATACCGCTGATCTTGCCGGTGCCGCCTACGAAGGACACGCCGCCGATAACGCAGGCCGCGATGGCGTCGCTCTCGTAGTTCAGGCCGGTGCCGGCGTTGTTGGAGGAGATACGGGCGGACTCAATGAAGCCCTCGATGCCGTACATGCAGCCGGCCAGCGTATGTACCAGCACGGTGGTCTTGAAGACGTTCACGCCGGACACGTTGGCCGCTTCCGGGTTGGAGCCCACGGCGAACATGTTCTTGCCGAAGGTGGTCTTGTTCCAGATGAACCACATGATGCCCACCAGGATGACGGCGTAGAGCACATACCAGGGCACGGCCACCGTCTGGCCGTTGCCGGCGGGGATGCTGAACATGGTGCCGGTGACGAAGTTCTTGAACTTGTCGCTCAAACCGGACAGGGGCTGGCCGTTGTTGCCGTTGAGCATGTAGAACTCCAGCACCAGGCCGTAGACGATCAGCTGGGTGGCCAGGGTCACGATAAAGGGATGCAGGCTGAACTTGGCCACGAAGAAGCCGTTGACCAGGCCCACCAGGCCGCCCACCAGGATCACCGCCAGGATGACCAGGGGGATGGGCACTTCAGGCAGGGTGTCGAACATCTTGTTGGCCCAGTCCGAAGCCTGGAGCATGGCGGCCGAGATGGCGGCGGTCAGGCCCACCACGCGGCCGGCGGACAGGTCGGTACCGGTCAGCACGATACAGCCGCCGATGCCCAGCGCGATGGGCAGCGAGGACGCCGCCAGGCTGACGATGTTCACCAGCGAGCTGATCTTCAGGAAATTCGCGTTTTGGGTGGCGGTATAGATCACAAACAGGATCAGCAGAATGTAGATGGCGTTGTTCAGCAAAGTATCAATGACCTTGCTGCGTTTATCCTTGGCATCCATCGCTTTGAATTCCGCCATGCCCTGTTTCATATTGGCAATCGCACTCATGGATGGTTCCTCCTCTTATACATATTTCGCGGCCAGGGTCATGATCTCTTCCTGGGTGGTATTGCGCGCGTCCACCTCGCCGGCCAGGCGTCCGCCCGACATGACCAGGATCCGGTCGCACACGCCCAGCAGTTCGGGCATTTCGGAGGAGACCATCAGGATGGTCTTGCCCCGGTTGGCCAGATCCAGGATCAACTGGTAGATCTCATACTTGGCGCCCACGTCGATACCGCGGGTGGGCTCATCCAGCAGCAGCACCTCCGGATCGGTGAGCAGCCACCGGCCCAGAATGACCTTCTGCTGGTTGCCGCCAGACAGGCTGCGGATCTTGGTTTCCTGGGTGGGGGTCTTGGTGTGCATCGCTTCGATGGACCAGGCCGTATCCTTCTTCATGCTCTTGGAATCCAGCATGATGCCGAACCGCAGATGCTTGCGCAGGCTGGAGATGACGGTGTTTTCCCGGATGTTCAAAATGCCGAAGATACCGGTGGCCCGGCGCTCCTCGGTGAGCAGCGCGAAGCCGTTGCGGATGCTCTGGCGGGCGTTCTTGTTGGTGCACACCTTGCCGTTCAGCTTGATGGTGCCGGATTTCCGGGTGGCCACGCCGAAGATGTTCTCCAGCGTTTCGGTACGTCCGGAGCCGTCCAGACCGGCCAGACCCAGCACTTCGCCCCGGCGGGCGGTAAAGGACACATCCTTCAGCAGGGAATACTGGGCGGTCAGGTGTTCCACCTCCAGGAAGGTCTCGCCGGGCTTGTTGTTCTTGGGCGGGAACTGGTTGCCCAGTTCGCGGCCCACCATGAGCTTGATGATGGTGGGCATATCCAGCTCTTTCGCCGGGCGGGTGGCCACCCAGGTGCCGTCCCGCATGACGGTGATATCGTCGCTGATGCGCAGGATCTCGGCCATCTTGTGGCTGATGTAGATGATGCCCACGCCCTTGTCCCGCAGCGTGTTGATGATGCGGAACAGATGTTCCACCTCCTGCTCGGTCAGCGAGGAAGTGGGCTCGTCAAACACGATGACCTTGGAGTTGTAGGACACCGCCTTGGCGATCTCCACCATCTGCCGCTGGGAGACCGGCAGGGTGCTCATGATCCGGCGCGGATCCACGTTGATCTCCAGCTCCTTGAAGATCCGCATGGTCTCCTGGTACATCTTGCGCTCGTTGACCATCACACCGCCCACCAGCGGATACCGGCCCAGCCACAGGTTGTCCATAACGCTGCGCTTGAGGGCCTGGTTCAACTCCTGGTGCACCATGGCCACGCCGTGTTCCAGCGCCTCTTTACTGGATTTGAAGTTGACCTCCCGGCCCTCCAGTTCGATCTTGCCTTCGTCTTTGGAATAGATGCCGAACAGGCATTTCATCAGGGTGGACTTGCCCGCGCCGTTTTCCCCCATCAGGGCATGGACGGTGCCCTTGCGGACGGTCAGCGAAACGCGGTCCAGAGCCTTGACGCCGGGGAAGGATTTGGAGATATCGCTCATTTGAAGCAAAACCTCTTCACCCATGCATACCCCTCCTTTTTCTGTAAAATAAGGGCGGCTGCTGCGCTCAAGCAACAGCCGCCCTTTGATGGTTTGCGTGCGGAACTATAAAATTTTATTCGCCGGTGTACTCCTGGTAGGGGATGAAGATCTTGTTGTCCAGGCCGTTGGCGGTGTCCTTGGTGTAGCTGTCGGTGCCGGCCAGCAGGTCGGAGCCGGAAGCCACGTTGGAAGCCAGCAGGGCGATGCAGCCGGCCATACCGTCAGCATCCTGCTTGATGGTACCGGTCATGTTGCCGGCAGCGATCAGGGCCTTGGCGGAGTCGGTGGCGTCCACGCCGAACACGGGGATGGTGGTGGTGCCTTCGCCGTTGTTGTAGCCGGCGGCCTGCAGGGCGGCGATGCAGCCCTCAGCCATGTTGTCGTTGTTGCAGATGATCAGCTCGATCATGTTGCCGTTGGCTTCGCTGTACTGGCTCAGGTTGGTCTGCATGTACTCCTGGGCAGCCTGCGCGCTCCAGGCGCCGTTCATATCCAGCTGATACTTGTTGGTGTTGGCGGAGTCGAAGTACTCCAGAGCGGGCTTGCCGGCCTCGGTCAGGACCGCGTCGCAGTCCTCCACGCCGTACTGGGTGCGGTAGATAGCCTCCACGTTGGAAGCGTCGCCCATGAACATGGCGTACTGGATGGTGCCGTCGCCGTTCAGGTCAACCGCGTCGTAGTTGGCCAGCAGGTAGTTGCCGATCATCTTGCCCTGCATGTGGCCGGCCTCGGCGGGGTCGGTGCCCACGAAGGCGATGTTGTCGTAAGCGCCCAGAACAGCGCCCTCATTGCCGTCCTCTTCCACCGCGCGGTTGAAGAAGATCACCGGCACGCCGGCGGCCTTGGCCTTGTCCGCGATCGCGGTGGCGGTGTCGGAAGAACCGGAGGTGACCATGTTGACGATCAGCAGATTGTAGCCGGAAGACAGGGCGGTGTCGATCTGCTCGTTCTGGGTGGTCTGGTTGTTGTTGCCGTCATAGTCGGTGTACTCGATGCCGGCAGCCTCCAGCTGAGCGTCCAGAGCGGTACGCACGCTGGAAATGTAGGTATCCGAGAAGCTGTAGTAGAAGACCGCCGCTTTGGTGGCAGAGCCGCTGGCCGCCGGGGTGGACGCGCCGCCGGTGGAAGAACCGCCGGTAGCAGCCGAGGACGGAGCGGTAGAATTGGAACCGCAGGCGACCAGGCTGAATACCATCAGGGCCGCCAGCACAAGTGCAAGAACCTTTTTCATAATTGCTCTCCTTTTTTTGCTGTCATTCTCTTGTGCGGGGTAAACCCACTCTACCCCGCCTGACAGTTATAATGGTAAAGGAAAATTCTCTCTAAAACAAGGGGAAATTTCACTGAAAGAAGGGCAAATACTTATTCGGATTCAACAATATATCCTATAACATGTTATTGTTTTTGTGCACACCGCTCAATTTGAGCGCTGTTCGAAGGCAAACAACGCCTTCTGGCTGTCCATGGTGAACATATTGTCCCGGTCCACGATGCGGGTGGCGGTGTCCCGCACGTCCTCCGGGGTGCCCCCCTGGCCGGTGAGCAGCTGGTAGGCGCTTTCCACCCCCAGATAGCCCATCGCGTAGGGGTTCTGGACGATCAGCGCGTCCACCGCCCCCTCCTGCAATCCGTCGATGGTGGCCACGTTGGAGTCGAATCCCACCAGAAACACCGTGTCGGACAGCCCCATCTGCCGCACCGCCTCGGCGGCGCCCACGCTGGTGGGCTCGTTGAAGGCCAGCAGCACGTTGATCTCCGGGTGCTGCTGCAGCAGGGCAGTGGTGTCGGCCTGGGCGTGCTGGGCCTCGGCCAGGGTGTTGATCACCTGCACTACCTGGACCCGGCCGCTCTCGGCAAACCGCTCCACCGCGCCCTGTTCCCGGCCCTGGCCGTTGGCGCTGGACACATCGTAGTTGACGATCCCCACCCGCAGTTCGCCCTCCACCCGGTCCAGAGCGGCCTCGGCGGCCATCCGGCCGGCGGCGTGGTTGTCGGTGCCGATGTAGGCGCTCACCGCGTCGGAATCCACGTTGCTGTCGATGGCCACCACCTTGACCCCCGCGGCGGCCGCCGCGTCGATGGTGGACGCGTTGTTGGTAAAGTCGATGGCCGAGAACACCAGCGCCTCGGCCCCGTCGGTCACCGCCTGCTCCACCATGGCGTTCTGGGCCACGTAGTCCTCCTCGGTCTCGGGGCCGGTGACGGTCAGTTTCAGGTTGTACTCGGCGGCGGCGGCCCGGGCCCCGGCAAACACCGACAGCCAGAACTCGGTCTGGGTGGATTTGGCCACCAGTGCCACCGAGTGCTGCACCGAGACCGCCGGCGTGCTGCCGCAGCCGGCCAGCAGCGCCGCCGCCAGCAGCGCCGCCAGCGCCCCTTTACTTCGTTTCATACTCGCCCTCCTGTACCCGGGGCATCCGGATCTCCACACAGGTGCCCACGTCCAGTTCGCTGGTGATGCGCACCCCGTACCGCTTGCCGAAATAGATCTTGAGCCGGTCGTCCACGTTGCGGATCCCGATGCCGGTGCGGTCAGCGGGGCCCCGGTGCAGGATCGCGTCGATCTGTTCCTCGCTCATGCCCACCCCGTTGTCCCGCACCCGGAACAGGATATCCTCCCCCTCCGGGCGCACCTGCACCTGGATGTGGCCCTCGTCCACCAGCAGGTCCAGTCCGTGGTTGATGGCGTTTTCGATGATCGGCTGCAGGGTGATCTTGTTGCACAGATAGTCCAGGCAGCCCGGGTCCACGTCAAAGGTATAGGTAAACTGATTTTTGTACCGGTATTTCTGGATCTGCAGATAGCTTTCGGCGTGCTCGATCTCCCGGCGGATGGGGATGAGTTCGTGGCCTTTGCTGATGCTGATGCGGAACAGTCGGGCCAGCGCGTGCACCATCCGCACCGCGTCGTCGTTGCGGCCCTGCTCGCACATCCAGGCGATGGAATCCAGCGTATTGTAGAGAAAATGCGGGTTGATCTGGGCCTGCAGCGCCTTCAGTTCGGTCTTGCGCAGGTTGATCTCTTCCTCCCGCACCGTGTTCATCAGCTGCTGAATGCGCAGCACCATGTGCCCGAAGGAATCCGACAGCTCCTGCACCTCCCGGGTGCCGCCCACCGGCCGGTAGGCAAAGTGGTCCGCGTCGGTCTCAAAGCTCTCCATGGCGTCGGCCAGGCCCCGCAGCGGGCGGCCCAGCAGATGGGACAGCAGCCAGCTGGTGAGCAGCGCCGCCGCCAGCACCACCACCGCCAGCAGACCGGACAGCCGGATCATCTCGGCCACGTTCCGGTTGACCAGTTCGTCCACATAGCTGACCCCCACCACCCGCCAGCCGCTGTCCCCCACGCTGGTCAGGCTGTAGATCACGGTGTCATCGGCGTGGCTGCCGTCCGCCAGGGCGGACAGGGCGGCGGTATCCTCGCTCTTGAGCCCGGCGTAGAGAAGCTGCTGCTGGGGATGGTAGACAATGTTGCCGTTTTCGTCCATCAGAAAGCAGTAGCCCCGCTGGCCGATGCCCACGTTGTTGATGTAGCTGGAAATGCTGGCAAAACTCAGATCCAGCGACACCCAGGCGGTCTCGCCGCCGGCGGGCAGCGGGGCGGTCATGGTGACCACCCAGGGGTAGTACCCCTCAAACAGGCTCTCCACGTGGGGCGCGGTCAGATAGGCGCCCGCCGCGGCGCGGGCCTGTTCCAGGTCAAAGGACAGATTCTGCCAGATGTTCGCCCGGGGCTCCCGGTCCAGGGCCCAGCAGTCCAGCAGCGTGCCGTCGGCGGCATAGCCGGTCACGGCCACCACGTCGGGCCGGAACCTGAGAAAGGCGTTGAGCAGCCGGTCCCGGGCGTCGGGCTCCTCGGTCATCGACTGCTCCACCAGCCGCATGGCCTGTTCCATATCGCTCAGGTAGTTGTCCACCGTGTTGGACACCTGGGACACCGCCTGGGCGCTGCTGGTCTGGGCGCTCTGCACCATGGCGCGGCGGTACCGGTCCAGAAACAGCACGATGCAGCAGAACAGGATCACCGACACCACCCCCACCACCATGGTCACCAGGATGGTGGTGATCCGCAGGCCGGTGGAGGAAACCCGCTTGGTTTTCACTGGGCCGCCTCCGTTCTCTCGGCCTCCAGCCGGCGGCGCAGCGCCACCGGCGACTCACCGCCGTATTTTTTGAAGCAATAGCTGAAATAGTGCTGGTCGGTGTAGCCGCAGCGGGCGGCCACCTGCTGGATCTTCAGCGGCGAGGTGGTCAGCAGCTGGCGGGCGGCGTCCATCCGGGTGCGGATCAGGATGTTGATAAAGGTCTCGCCGGCGTATTTCTTGATGCAGGCGCTCAGGTGGTTCGGGCTCACGGCCAGCATCCCGCTCAGGGATACCAGCGACAGGTCCGGATCGCTGTAGTGCTGCTCGATGGCTTCCAGCGCCCGCTTGCACAGCGCCTCGCCCCCCTTGACCGCCGGGGCCAGGTCTCCGATGAACTGGGCGGGGCTCTCGGTGCCGCCCTGGCGCAGCGCCTCCATGGCCTGCCGGTAGGCGTCGTGCAGTTCGGTCAGGCTCTCCACGATGCGGCTCACACCGATGCGGCAGCGCAGCCCCAGCACCCGGACCGCCACCTGGGGGATCTCGTCCGCCAGAATGTGGGTATACTCCTCAAAATCCGACGGGTTGCCCATCAGCACGGTGGTCACCTTGCCGCCGGTGTAGAAGCTGATCCCCCGCAGATACTTGCCGGCCAGCCGGTCCACCGTGGCCACAAAGGAGGGCTCGGTGCGGTTGATCCCCTCCTCGTCCAGCAGCGAGGCCACCATCACGGTGAAGTGGGGGTCGTCCTCCCGGTCCCGCAGGATCCCCGCCTTTTGGGCGGATACCCGGGCGTGTTCCGTGTCCAGGTCGGCGTACTCGTCCAGCACCAGCGGCATCAGCACCGCCGTGCGGGCGTCCTGCCCAGGGGAGGCGGGCTGGGCGCTCTGCCGGAACAGGGCGAACTGGGCGTCGATCTTCTGGCGGATCACCCGCAGTTCCTTGGCCAGCCCCTCCATGGTCAGGGGTTTGAGCATATAGCTGATGATGTTGTACTGGATCGCCTGTTTGGCGTACTCAAAATCGTCGTATCCGCTCAAAAAGGCAATGTTCATGGCGGGGCGGATCTCCCGCACCTGCCGCGCCAGTTCGATGCCCGAGATAAAGGGCATCCGGATATCGGTGAGCAGCAGATCGGGTTCCCGCTTTTCCACCAGCTGCAGCGCGTCCAGCCCGTTGCTGGCGCTGCCCACCAGCCGGAACCCCAGTTCCTGCCAGGGGATCATGCGGCAGACCGCCTCCCGCAGTTCGTCCTCGTCGTCGGCCACCACAACGGTGTAGAGTGTTTTGGGTACCATCCGGGGATCCATCCTTTCTTGGTTCAGGATCACGCGGCGCCGGGTATCCGGAACATTCCGCGAAGCTTTCTGAAGTAAGAGTAAAACATTTCGGAACAATTGTCAATTTCTGGCCGCTTCCGCCGCCATTTCCACCAAATGCACACAAGACTTTCAGCTTCTTTTCAGCTTTTGCCGGTACAATACCGTTAGAAGTGAGGTGTGCGGGGATGCGGATCCTGATCGTGGAGGATGAAGCGCGGCTGGCCCGGTCGCTGAAAACGCTGCTGGAGCGCAAGGGCTTTGCGGTGGAACTGGCCTTTAACGGGGCGGCGGGGGCGGAGTACGCCGACACCGGCATCTACGACCTGCTGATCCTGGACGTGATGATGCCCGGGCTGAACGGGTACGAGCTGGCCCGGCATCTGCGCCGCAAACACAGCGCGGTGCCGATCTTGATGCTGACCGCCCGCTCCGACCTGGCGGACCGGATCGAAGGGCTCAACGCCGGGGCGGACTACTACCTGACCAAGCCCTTTGAGATCGGGGAACTGCTGGCCTGTGTGCGGGCGCTGCTGCGCCGGCAGGGCGGTCAGGTGGACCAGCTGCGGTTCGGCAACACGGTGCTGGACCTGGACGCGGCCACCCTCTGCTGCCAGGACAAGAGCCTGCGGCTCTCCGCCCGGGAATTTGACGTGATGCGGCTGCTGATGCAGGCGGGGGGCGGCAACATCGCCAAGGAGGTCATCCTGACCCGGGTATGGGGGTTTGACTCCACCGCGGTGGAGAACAGCGTGGAGGTGTATGTGGGCTTTCTGCGCAAGAAGCTGGCCAGCCTGGGTTCCAACGTGACCATCGCGGCGGTGCGCCGGGTGGGGTATCATCTGGAGGTGACCGGGGCATGATCCGGCGGCTGAAGATCAAATTTGTCTGCATCACCATGAGCATCGTGACGGTGATCCTGCTCTGCGTGCTGGCGGCGGTGCTGGGGCTGACCCGGGCCAGCCTGCAGCGGGAAAGCCTGCGCACCATGTGGCAGATCGCCCTGAACCCGGCCCAGCCCCAGGCGCCGGATGAGGAGTTCAACGGGATGCGGCTGCCCTATTTTGTGCTGGAGGTGGACCGGGACGGCCGGGTGCAACAGGCGGGCGGCGGCTACTACGATCTGTCCGACACCGAATTTTTGCAAAACGCGGTGGACCAGGCGCTTCTGCCCTTTGAGCCGGTCTACTACGAAAAAGGGCTGGGGCTGGATGTGAACCTGTGTCCCGGCGTGCGGGTGTGGGGCAACGCGGAGCAGCTGCGCCGGGTGGCCGCCATCCTGCTGGACAACGGCCAGAAGTACGCCGCGCCCGCCAGTGTGGTGCATGTGAGCCTGTGCCGGGAGGGGCGGCAGGCGGTGCTGTCGGTGACCAGCCGGGGAGACACCATCCCCCCGGAGGAGCTGCCCAAACTTTTCAAGCGGTTCTACCGGGCCGACCCGGACCACCGCCACGGGGACGGCTGCGGGCTGGGTCTGGCCATCGCCCAGCAGATCGTGACCGCCCACCGTGGCCGCATCCGGGCCGCCAGCGATCAGGGGATCAACACCTTTTCGGTGATCCTGCGCACCGTGCCCGCCCGCCCGCGTTTCGCGGCGCGGCTGCCCGGCCAATGACAAAAAACGGGGCGCGCTGCCTGCGGCAGCGCGCCCCGTTTGGTAGTTCCGGTATTCAGCGGAGCGATCAGTCCTTCTTCTGCTTCTTGCGGGCCTCGATGGCGGCCAGAGCGTCCTTGCGGCTCAGGTCGATGCCCCGCTGGCCGATGTCGGTGACCATGACGATCAGCTCGTCGCCCACCGCGACCACGTCCTCCACACGCTCCACACGCTTGGTGTCCAGCTTGGAGATGTGGCACAGGCCCTCCTTGCCGGGGGCGATCTCCACAAAGGCGCCGAAGTTCATCAGACGGGTCACGCGGCCCTTGTAGATGGCCCCGATCTCCGGATCCTCCACGATGGTCTTGATGGTGTGGATGGCCCGGTTGGCGTCGTCGATGTCCACGGCGGAGACGAACACATGGCCGTCCTCCTCCACGTCGATCTTGCAGTTGCAGTTGGCGCAGATCTCCTGGATGACCTTGCCGCCCTTGCCGATCACGTCCTTGATCTTGTCCACGGGGATGACCATGGACAGCATCTTGGGCGCGTACTTGGACAGCTGCTCACGGGGGGCCGGGATGACCGGCAGCATGATCTCGTCCAGGATGAACAGACGGCCCTTGCGGCACTTCTCGAAGGCCTCCTCGATGATGTCGTAGGTCAGGCCGTCGATCTTGATGTCCATCTGGATGGCGGTGATGCCCTTGTGGGTGCCGCCCACCTTGAAGTCCATATCGCCGTGGAAGTCCTCCACACCTTGGATGTCCAGCATGGTCATCCAGCGGTCGCCCTCGGTGATCAGGCCGCAGCTGATGCCGGCCACGGGGGCCTTGATGGGCACGCCCGCGTCCATCAGCGCCAGGGTGCTGCCGCAGATGGAGGCCTGGCTGGTGGAACCGTTGGAGGACAGCACCTCGCTGACCAGCCGGATGGTGTAGGGGAACTCCTCCTGAGAGGGGATCATGGGCAGCAGCGCGCGCTCGGCCAGGGCGCCGTGGCCGATCTCACGACGGCCGGGGCTGCGGGGCGCGCGGGCTTCGCCCACCGAGTAGGGCGGGAAGTTGTAGTGATGGATATACCGCTTGTAGGGCTCGGTGCCCAGATCGTCCATCAGCTGGCTGTCCTTGGTGTTGCCCAGGGTGCAGACGGTGAGCACCTGGGTCTGGCCGCGGGTGAACATGCCGCTGCCGTGCACCCGGGGCAGCAGGCCCACCTCGGCGGCCAGGGGCCGGATCTCGTTGATGCCGCGGCCGTCCACACGCTTGCCCTCGTCCAGCAGCCAGCGGCGCACCACGAACTTCTGCATCTTGTACATGATCAGCTCGATGGTGGCGGCGTCCAGATCGGGGTACTCCTCCTCCAGACGGGCGCGGATGGGGCTCAGTCGGGCGTCCCGCACGTTCTTGTCGTCGGTGTCCATGGCGGCCTTGAAGTCGTCCAGGTACTTGTCCTTGACGGCATGGTACAGGTTCATGTCCAGATCGGCGCTCTGGAACTCCACCTTGGGCTTGCCGATCTCGGCCACGATGCCGTTGATGAAGGCGATGACCTTCTTGATCTCGGTGTGGGCCATCTTGATGGCGTTGAGCATGGTGGTCTCGTCCACCTCGTTGGCGCCGGCCTCGATCATGACGATCTTCTGCTCGGTGGCGGCCACCGTCAGCTGCAGATCGCTCTTTTCCCGCTGCTCCAGGGTGGGGTTGACCACCAGTTCGCCGTCCACCAGGCCCATGAAGACGCCGCCGATGGGGCCCTTCCAGGGGATCTCACTGATGGACAGGGCGATGGAGGTGCCGATCATGCCGGTGATCTCGGGGCTGCAGTCCTGGTCCACGCTCATGACGGTCATGGTGACGCAGACGTCGTTGCGCATCTCCTTGGGGAAGAGCGGCCGGATGGGGCGGTCCACCACCCGGCTGGTCAGGATGGCCTTTTCGCCGGGGCGGCCCTCCCGGCGCAGGAAGCTGCCGGGGATGCGGCCCACCGCGTAGAGCTTTTCCTCAAACTCCACGCTCAGCGGGAAGAAGTCGATGCCCTCCCGGGGCTTCTCGCTCATGGTCACGTTGCAGAGCACCACGGTCTCACCGTAGCGCACCAGGCAGCTGCCGTTGGACAAACCGCACATCTTGCCGGTCTCCACCACCAGCGGACGGCCGGCCAGTTCCATCGTAAAGGTCTTGTAGCGGGGGAAGGTTTCATGCCGGGACGCGAATTCCAATGCCATTTGTTCTACCTCCTGCATAGCGGACGGCGGCGCGGGGCGGCCGCCCGGGATTTTGGCGCCCGCAGCGGGCCGGCGCGGCTTTAGCAATAAATCCGACCGTCTTTGGCAGTGGCAAAAACGGCCCGATTCACTGCTAAAACACACGCGGGCAGACCCTTTGCGGGCTGTGAAAAAAACAGAGAGGCAGGCGGCCCGGGACGGCCCGCCTGCCTCAAGGCGACGATTACTTGCGCAGACCCAGCTTGGCGATCAGGGCACGGTAGCGCTCGATGTCCTTCTTCTGCAGGTAGGCCAGCAGATTGCGGCGGCGGCCGACCATCTTCAGCAGGCCGCGGCGGCTGTGGTGGTCATGGGGGTTGGCCTGCAGATGCTCGTTCAGGTGATTGATACGGGCGGTCAGCAGAGCGACCTGGACCTCCGGAGAGCCGGTGTCGTTCTCATGCACGCAGGAGGACTCGATAATGTTCTTCTTGGTTTCCATCGTTGTTACCTCGCTTTTTCTATTTGCCGGCGGCACAGCGGGGGGAACGAGGGTTCCCTGATGCAGGGCATACTCCCCTTGCCGAGCCGCGGTATCGTTATGTAGTATACCATACCGCCTGCGAGATTACAAGCGGTTTTCCCGGATTTTCACACACCTGTGCCGGGCTGCGCCGCGGCGTATCCCGCCCCGCCGGGGGCGAAATAGGCGGTGGCTTTGGCGGCGGCGTCCTGCACGCAGGCCCGCAGCTCATCCACCGAGGCAAACTTGCGGCTGGGGGCCAGATATTCATAGAATTCCAGCACCGGCTGCGCGCCGTACAGGTTGCCGGCAAAGCCCGGGATAAAGGTCTCGCAGGTGGGGTTTTTGCCGGTCAGGTTCACGGTGGGCCGGGTGCCCAGGCCGGTGGCGCCGGGATACCACACGCCGTCCACCTGCACCCGGGTGATATAGATGCCGTACCGGGGCTGGATGAAGCCCTCGGGAAAGACCTGGTTGATGGTGGGAAAGCCCAGCGTGTGGCCCAGCCCCTGGCCGTGCTTCACCGGAAAGTCGATCCGGTACGGCCGGCCCAGCATGGCGTTGGCGGCGGCCACGTCGCCGGCCTCCAGCGCGGCCCGGATGCGGGTGGAACTGACGTTCTGCCCCTGCCAGAGGGCCATCGTCACCTGCACCACCCGGATGCCCCGCGCCGCGCAGAGGGTGCGCAGGGTGTCCACGTTGCCGGCGGCCTTCTTGCCGAAGGTGAAGTTATCGCCGCAGAACACCGCCTTCGCGCGGAAGGCGCCGACCAGGATCTGGTCCACGAACTCCTCCGGGGACTGGTCCCGCACCGCCTCAAAGGGGGGCTCCAGATAGACCTGAACGCCTAGCTGTTCCATGACCCGGCGCTTGTCGCCCTCGGTCTCCAGCCGGCCGCCCTTGAGCCGGTGGGACAGCGGCAGTCGGAAGGTGAACACCCCGGCGGCCAGGCCCTCGGCCCGGGCACACTCCACCGCGGCCCGAATGACCGACTGGTGCCCGATATGAATCCCATCAAAAAATCCCAGGGCTACCGCGCTTCCCTGCGCGCAGCCCAGGTCCTGCCATGTATCGCAGATCTGCAAGGAACGGTTCATCCCCTCTCAATAAACAGTTTTTCCGCCCGGAGCGCGCCGTCCGCGTCCACCCGGCCCACTCCGAGGAAGGCTTCGTCCGGCCCGTATACCCGGTAGCGCCCGGTCTCGCGACCGCAGCGCCAGGTGGGCGCGCCGTTGGCCAGGCGGGCAACCGTTGCCGCATCGGCGGTGAGGGCGGGCAGAGAAGCGAACACCGTGTCCAGCCCGATCAGCAGGCCGGGCAGATCCTCCCCCGCTGCCAGGATCGCCTCCAGCGTGTGGCTGTCGGCCAGGGTGTAGGCCCCGGCCCGGGTGCGGCGCAGCGCGGCCATGGTGGCCACGGTGCCCAGCGCCGCGCCGATCTCCTCCAGCAGCACCCGCACATAGGTGCCCTTGCCGCAGAAGACGCGCAGCCGGTACTCGTTCTCGCCGCACCGGCCCAGATAGGCCAGCTCATGGATGACCACCGGCCGGGGGGTGCGCGCCACCTCTTTGCCCTGGCGGGCGGCCTTGTAGAGGGGCACGCCCCCCACCTTGACCGCCGAGTACATGGGCGGCAGCTGCATCTGCGGCCCCACAAAACGGGGCAGCACAGCCTGCAATTCTGTCTCCCCCGCCGTGACGGGGGCGGTCTCCACCACCGTGCCGGTCACATCGCCGGTATCGGTGCGCACGCCCAGGCGGATGACCGCCTCGTATTCCTTGTTGTGGTCGGTCTGCAGGTCCACCGCCTTGCGGGCGGGGCCCACAAAGACCGGCAGCACCCCGGTGGCCATCGGGTCCAGGGTGCCGGAATGGCCCAGCTTGCGGGTGTGGAGCACCCCGCGCAGCTTGGCCAGCACGTCGAAGCTGGTCCAGCCGGCGGGTTTATCCACCACCAGCACCCCGTTCAGCGAACCCATTCGTCCCCCTGTTCGGCGGCGGCTATGCGGCGGAATTCCTTCTCCACCTCATCCAGCACCGCCTGCTTGGCGTTTTCCAGGTTGCCCTCCAGCTCGCAGCCGGCGGCCTGGTTGTGGCCGCCGCCGCCCAGGCGGCGGGCGATGGCGCAGGCGTCCACCCCTTTTACGGTGCGCACGCTGATCTTGCAGCTGCCGGTGGGCTGCTGGCGCATGGTAACGCCCACCTGCACCCCCTCGATCATGCGGGGCAGGCTAGTGAGGCCCTCCAGTTCGCCGGGGGTGACCCCGCTGCCGGCGATCTGCTCCTTGGTCAGGCAGATCACGGCGCAGCGGCCGTCAAAGAAATATTCCAGCCCGGCCAGCGCCATCCGCTCGATCTCCATGAGCGCCCGGGACTTGTTTTCAAACAGCAGCGGGTTGAGCTCCTCCACGCGGGCGCCCAGTTCCATGAGCCGGGCGGCGGTGCGGTGGGTGCGGGCGGTGGTGTTGGCGAACTTGAAGCAGCCGGTATCGGTGGACAGCCCGGTATACAGGCAATCCGCGATCAGCGGGGTGATCTCGGCCCCCAGCAGCGGGATCAGGTCGGCCATGATCTCGGAGGTGGCGGCGGCCGATTCGTCCAGCAGGGTCTCCCCCGCGTAGCCGGCGTTGGAGCCGTGATGATCGATGCACAGATCCACCCGCTCGCTCCAGGGCCGGGCCCCGTCCCCGAACAGCTGGATGCTGGCCACATCGATGGCCGCCACGCAGCCGGGGGTGAACTGGTCCGGCGTGTAGAGCGGGATCTGCATATAGCTGTACATGGCCGGGATGGGATCGGCGCAGAACACCGCCGCCTGCTTGCCCAGCCCGCGCAGCGCGTGGCAGAGGGCCGCGGCGCTGCCGGTTGTATCCCCGTCGGGATTTTTATGGCACAGAAGCAGGATGTCCTCCGCGTTCAGAAGGCGGCTGACCATCTCTTCCGGCTGTAAACGATCCGTCATGGATACCCTCCTTTCGGCTTACTCGCCCTGGGCCGGGTCATCCTTTTCCAGGCCGGCCAGCAGCTCGTTGATGTGAGCCGCGTAGGCGGCGCCGTTGTCGGCGCAGAAAACAAAGCGCGGAGCTTTGCGGATGTGCATGCGGCGGGAGACCTCGGTGCGCACATGGCCGCTGGCCTTGTTCAGCGCCTTGACCGCCTCGGCGGTGGCCTGATCGGTGGCCCCCATCACGCTGATGTGCACCCGGGCCTGGTCCAGATCCGGGGTCACATCCAGCCGGGTGACGGTGAGCAGGCCCGCGCCGGTAAGCCGCGGGTCCTTCATCTGGCCGATGATGCCGATGACCTCCCGCTTCATATCCTGGGCCAGACGGCCCTGGTTTTTACTGGGCATGGTACGCCCTCCTCTCAGTCACGATACTCCTCGAGGATGTAGGCCTCGAAGATATCGCCCTCCTTGATATCGGAGAATTTCTCCAGCGTGACGCCGCACTCGTAGCCCTGGGCCACTTCCTTCACATCGTCCTTGAAGCGGCGCAGGGAGGCGATCTCGTCCTCGGTGATCACGATGCCGTCCCGGACCACCCGGATCTTGCTGGTGCGGGTGATCTTGCCCTCCAGCACGTAGCTGCCGGCCACCAGGCCCACGCTGCTGATCTTGTAGACCTGACGCACCTCCAGACGGCCCTGCTCCACCTCGCGGATCTTGGGGGCCAGCATGCCCTTCATGGCGTCGGTCACGTCGTTGATGGCGTCGTAGATGACACGGTACATCCGCATCTCCACCTCGGCCTGGGCGGCCTCGTCCTTGGCCACGGGGTCGGGCCGGACGTTGAAGCCGATGATGATCGCGCCGGAGGCGTTGGCCAGCATCACGTCCGACTTGTTGATGGCGCCCACGCCGGTGTGGATGACCTTGACCCGCACCTCGTCGTTGCTGATCTTCTCCAAGCTCTGCTTGACCGCCTCGGCGCTGCCCTGCACGTCGGCCTTGACGATGATGTCCAGTTCCTTGCGCTCACCCTCCGCGATCTGGCTGAACAGATTGTCCAGGGTGACCTTCTGGTAGGTGCTGAACTGGCGCTCCTTGGCCTCGGCGGCGCGCTGGTCGGCCAGCTCGCGGGCCAGCTT
>CALXIA010000014.1 GCA_944388245.1 uncultured Gemmiger sp.
AAGAGCCATCCCGACCAGAGCATTGAAGTCAAGTTTGACGGCGAGATCGAGGAGAGCTGGCAGGGCAGCTTCCACCACGTCATCCACAAGAACTACTCCAGCGTCATCGCCGTGCCCAGCGACATGTATGTCCAGGGCTACGACGGGCAGGGCGTGGCCAAGCTGCGCCTGTGGCAGGCCAAGGCCCCCGATTTCGACATGAAGAGCTTCAACGCCGGCGAGTACGGCAACGCCATCCGCCAGAACGCCTCGGCGGAGCTCATCAGCAAGATCCTCTACCCCAACGACAACCACATGGAGGGCAAGATCCTGCGCCTGCGCCAGCAGTACTTCCTGTCCGCCGCTTCCATCGGCGACATCTGCCAGAACCACCTGGCCCAGTTCGGCAGCCTGGACACCCTGCCCGAGAAGGCGGCCATCCAGCTGAACGACACCCATCCCACCCTGGCCATCCCCGAGCTCATGCGCATCCTGCTGGACGAGTGCGGCTACGGCTGGGACAAAGCCTTCGACATCTGCCGGCGCACCTTTGCCTACACCAACCACACCGTGATGAGCGAGGCGCTGGAGAAGTGGAACATCGACATCTTCCGCACCACCCTGCCCCGTATCTTCACCATCGTGCAGGAGATGGACCGCCGCTGCCGGGCCGACTTTGAAAAGGCTTTCCCCGGCGACCAGGGCAAGATCGACTACATGGCCATTCTGGGCGACGGCCAGGTGCGCATGGCCAACATCTGCTGCTATGTGTGCCACTCCATCAACGGCGTGTCCAAGCTGCACAGCGAGATCATCAAGGAGAGCGTCTTCCACGACTACTACCTCTACAAGCCCCAGGCCTTCAAGAACGTCACCAACGGCATCGCCTACCGCCGCTGGCTGCTGGCGGGCAACCCGGCGCTGACCGAGCTGCTGTGCGACGTGATCGGCCCCGGCTTCAAGCATGACGCGGCCCAGCTGAGCCGCCTGGCCGCCTTCAAGAACGACAAGAAGGTGCTGGAGGCTCTGGACAAGGTCAAGCAGGCCAACAAGGCGGAGTTTGCCGCCCACCTGAAAAAGACCACCGGCCAGATCATCGACCCCAATTCCATCTTCGACTGCCAGGTCAAGCGCATGCACGAGTACAAGCGCCAGCACCTGAACGCCCTGAACATCGCCGCCCAGTACCTGTATCTGAAGGCGAACCCCAATGCCGACGTGACCCCCAAGACCTACATCTTCGGCGCCAAGGCGGCCCCCGGCTACTACATGGCCAAGCAGATGATCCGCCTGATCTGCAAGCTGGGCAAACTGATCGACGAGGACCCGGCTGTGCGGGATAAGCTGCGTGTGGTCTATCTGGAGGACTACTGTGTGAGTTTGTCCGAGCGGCTGATGCCCGCCAGCGAGGTGAGCGAGCAGATCAGCCTGGCGGGCACCGAGGCCTCCGGCACCGGCAACATGAAGTTCATGCTCAGCGGCGCGATCACCCTGGGCACCCTGGACGGCGCCAACGTGGAGATCGTCCAGGCCGCCGGCATGGAGAACGAGATCATCTTCGGCATGCTCACCGAGGAGGTGGAGCATCTCAAGCAGATGGGCTACCATCCCAGCATGTTCATCCGCAACGACGACGAGGCCATGCAGGTGCTGAATTTCCTGGAGAAGGGCTTTGGCGGCGACGATTTCCACGAGATCGTCAACAACCTGCGCACCTCCGACCCCTATATGGTCATGGCCGACTTCAAGGCCTACCGGCAGGCCCAGCAGAAGGTGCAGCAACTCTATGCCGACCGCACCCTGTGGAACAAGATGAGCCTGGCCAACATCGCGGGCAGCGGCATCTTCAGCGCCGACCGCAGCGTCATGGATTACGCCAACTATATCTGGCACATCAAACCGGTGCGCTGACCGGTCCTGTATTCGGCACTCCGCCACGCCCTGCGCGCCGCTTTCCGGCCGCGGCGGCGTGGCGTTGCCGTTTTCTGCCGCGGGGCAGTATCTTGACACAATGGGGTGTTACTGGACGATGGATCGTTTATTCAACAGCTTTCTTGACGACTACAAATCGCCTTTCGGGGCGGTGGCGGCGGGCACGCCGGTGCGGCTGCGGCTGACCGTTCCGGAAAGCTACGGTTTTGTGGAGCCCCGGGTGATCGTGACGCGGGACCGGGGCGAGACCACCGAGTACCGGATGGAATACCAGGGGGTGGACAACGGCATCCACCAGTTTGTCTATACCCTGACCCTGGCGCAGGTGGGGTTGTACTTCTACTACTTCGACCTGTACAGCGATTTCCGCAAGCTGACCCGGGGCGGCCTGGGCGAGGCGCTGGTGACCCGGGACAAACCGGTGCCCTGGCAGCTGACCGTCTACGAGCCCTCCTTCACCACGCCGGACTGGCTCAAGGGCGGGGTGCTGTACCAGATCTTCCCCGACCGGTTCTGCGAGGGGGTCAAGAACAAGCCCATGCCCTTTGCCGACCGGGTCTACCGGGAGAACAAGCACGGCGAACCCTACTTCTGGCCCACCGAGACCGGCGGCTACCTGAACGCGGACTATTTCGGCGGGGACTTTGAGGGCATCCGGCAGAAGCTGCCCTATCTGAAGGACCTGGGGGTCAGCTGCATCTACCTGAATCCCATCTTCGAGGCCCATTCCAACCACCGGTACAACACCGCCGATTACCTGAACGCCGACCCGCTGCTGGGCACCAACGAGGAGTTCTCCACCCTCTGCGCCGAGGCGAAAAAGCTGGGCATCCGGATCATTCTGGACGGGGTGTTCAGCCACACCGGGTCGGACAGCCGGTACTTCAACAAAGAGGGCCGGTACGGCATCGGCGGGGCCTACCACGACCCCAACAGCCCCTATCGCAGCTGGTACGATTTCGGCCGGCAGTATCCCTGCGGATACCGGTGCTGGTGGGGCTTCGACACCCTGCCGGAGGTGAACGAGTTTGACCCGGCCTACCAGGAATTCATCTGCGGCAGCGGCGGGGTGATCGACACCTGGATGCGCCGGGGCGCCAGCGGTTTCCGGCTGGACGTGGCCGACGAGCTGCCGGACAGCTTCATCGAAAAGATCCGGCTGGCGGTCAAGGCCCACGGGCAGGACAGCTACCTGCTGGGCGAGGTGTGGGAGGACGCCTCCACCAAGGAGGCCTACGGCCAGCGCCGCACCTATCTGCTGGGCCGGGGGCTGGACGCGGTGATGAACTATCCCTTCAAAAACGCGGTGCTGGAGTATCTGCGCACCGGCTCGGCCCGCAATGCCGCCGAGCAGATCATGTCCATCTGCGAACACTACCCCCGCCCGGCGCTGAACGTGCTGATGAACTTCATGTCCACCCACGACACCGAGCGGGCCATCACCGCCCTGGCCGGCGACCCGCTGGGCCAGCACGACCGGTATTGGCAGAGCGGGCGGCGCATCCCGCCCCAGCGGTACGACCGGGGGGTTCTGCTGCTGGTGCTGGCCTACGCGCTGATCTTTACCCTGCCCGGCGTGCCCTGCATCTACTACGGGGACGAGGTGGCCATGCAGGGGTACAAAGACCCCTTCAACCGGGCCTATTTCGACTGGGACAGCCAGGAAAAGCGGGTGCGGCCGGTGCTGCGCAACCTGGCCCGGATGCGACGGGACTGCGACGCTTTCGTGGACGGCACCCTGGAACTGGTCAAGGCCCAGGGCGGGCTGCTGCATCTGCGCCGCCGCGGCCGCACCCAGACCGCGGAGATGCTTTTCAACTGCTCCAACTCCCTGATCGCGGAAGAAGCCTTTGGCAAATCCGCCGAGGTGAACCCCTGGGGCTTCACCGTTCTGGTGGAGGACAACGACGACCTGTGAGCGCAAAAACCGGACATGTTGTTTCCACATGTCCGGTTTTTCTGCTGGTATCGGCCGGGATTTTCGCAAAAAGTATTGTATGGTTTGCGACTTGTATTCCCCGCCGGGATTTTTTACAATAATCGTAATTGAACGATCGTGTGGCCGGACGGGGCTTTCTCCCCGCCGGCCTTTTCCCCCTCTGCCCGCTGCCTGCGCGCAGCAAGGAGACCGCTTTATGGAAATCGCACTGGAAACCCTGACCCTGCCCGGCGCGGCCCTCGGCCCGCAAAATCCCCTGCCCCGTTTCCGTGACCCGCAGCATGACCGCGCCCCTGCCAGCGACGGCACCCTGACCGCCGAGCAGCTGGAAGGCTTTGGCAAATACAACGGCGCCCGGCTGCTGCCCTACTGTGCCCAGGACCGCTTCACCTTCGACAAGCCTTTGCGGGACTACCCGGCCATCCGGATGGAAAACCGGCGGCTGCGGGCGCTGTTTCTGCCCGGCTTCGGCGGCCGGCTCTGGTCGCTGTACGACAAAAAGCTGGGCCGGGAGCTGCTGTTCCGCAACCCGGTGATCCAGCCCGCCAATTTGGCGCTGCGCTGCGCCTGGATGAGCGGCGGCATCGAGTGGAACGTGGGCCAGCTGGGCCACGCCTACTCCACCTGTGACGACGTGTTCTTCGCCCGCTGCACCGATCCGGAGGGCCGGCCCTTCCTGCGTCTGTACGACTATCTGCGCACCACCGGCCTGGTCTGGCAGGTGGACTTTCATTTTCCCGACGAGGACAGCGCCTTTCTGGCGGCCCATGTGCGGGTGATCAACCCCACCTCCCGCACCGCGCCGCTCTACTGGTGGACCAACACCGCCGTGCCCGAGACCGACGCCCGGATCCTCAGCGGCTGCGGGGAGGTCATCTACATCAACCCCAACACCCTGACCAAAGAGGGCACGGTGCACGGGTACGGCGCGGCCCGGATGCCCCATCTGCCCCCGCTGGGCCAGGCGGATGTGAGCTATCCCGCCAGCTTCCCCTACTCCAACGAGTATTTCTTCCAGAACCCGCCCTCCGCCCCGGCCCCCTGGGAGGCCGCCCTCTACCCGGACGGTTTCGCCTTTGTGGAGCGCAGCACCCAGCCGCTGCGCATCCGGAAGATGTTCTGCTGGGGGATGCACAAGGGCGGCCGCAACTGGCAGGACCATCTGGCGCTGCCCGGCCAGGGCGCCTATGTGGAGATCCAGGCGGGGCTGTCCCCCACCCAGTGCCACGGGGCGAACATGGCCCCCGGCGCGGTGCTGCGGTTCACCCAGTGCTTCGGCAGCATGGAACTGGACCCGGCCCTCTGGAAAGAACGCGACTGGGACAAGGCCGCCCGCCTGACCGGCGAGGGGGCGGAGCAGGCGCTGCCCGCCGCCCGGCTGGCACAGCTGGACGCGGTGTACACCTCCCTGGAGGACGCCCCGCAGACCGAACTGCTGCACCGGGGCCACGGCTGGGGCGCGCTGGAACAGCGCCGCCGGGCCCGCATGGGGGAGCCCGCGCTGCCCGGCTGGCCGGAGGACGGGACCGAAACGGCCTATTCCCCGGAGGAGCAGCCTTGGGTGCAGCTGCTGGAGGAAGGGCGGATGGAGCCGCTTGCCCCGGGGCAGCTGCCGCTCAGCTGGATGACCGACCCGGCCTGGCGTCCCCTGCTGGCCGACGCCCACCAGACCGATCCCTCCAACCCGGCGGTGGCCGCCGCGTTCGGTGTGCTGGAATACGAGAACGAAAACTGGGAGGAGGGCGCCGCCGTCTGGCGGGAAAACTGGAACACGCGTCCCACCGCCATCGTCTGCCGGTGCCTGGCCCAGAACAGCCTGCGCCGGGGCCGGGAGCCCCAGGCCCGGGAACTGATGCGGCAGGCCATGTCCCTGCAGGGGGACGCGCCTCATCCCGCGCTGGCCGCCGAGTACCTGACCATGCTGCAGGCCCAAAGCCGCTGGCAGGAATTGTGGGACGCCTTCTCCGCCCTGCCGGAAGCGGTGCAGCAGGACGAGCGGGTGATGATATTGGCCGCCACCGCCGCCGGCCATCTGGAACAGGACGAATTTCTGGACCGGGTGTTCGCCCATCCCTTTGCCGTGATCCGGGAGGGCGAGACCCAGCTGACCGACGTGTGGTTCGCCGCCATGGCCCGCCGCAAGGCCGCCGCCGAGGGGCGGGAGGACCTGGACGCGGTGGAGCGGGAGGTGCGGGCCACCATGGCCCCGCCCGATACCATCGACTTCCGGCTGACCGGCCGATAAACCCGATTTCCGGGGGACGCTGCGCGTCCCCCGGTTTGTTTTGCGGCAAAAGTTGTAAACCCCTTTGTGGATTTTGTGTTGACGGCAGTGCGCGGCAGCCGGTATAATGGCCGCGGAAACTCAAAGCCAAGGAGGCGATTGTCATGCCCACCACCCGGCAGGCCCTGCTGGCGATGCTCAGCGCCCAGCCGGGGCGGGATGTGTCCGGCCAGGCGCTGGCCGACCAGCTGGGGGTGAGCCGGGCGGCGGTGCACAAGGCGGCCGCCGCGCTGCAAAAGCAGGGATACGCCATCCGGGCGGTGAGCGGCCGGGGCTACCGGCTGGAATCGGAGAGCGACTGCCTGACCGGGGAGGAACTGGCGCTTTTGTGGCCCCACCGTCCCGGCCGGGCGCTGGAACAGGTGGATTCCACCAACCGGGAGATGCGGCGGATGCTGCTGGACGGCGCACCCCACGGCACCCTGGTGGTGGCCGGGGCCCAGACCGAGGGCCGGGGCCGGATGGGGCGGGTGTTCCTGAGCCCGCCGGGTGGGGTGTACCTGAGCCTGCTGCTCTGCCCGGACCCGGACCAGCCCGGCGACGGCACCGCGGTGACCGCGGCCGCGGCGGTGGCAGCGGCCCGGGCGGTGGAACGGCTCTGCGGGCGCGAGCTGCGGATCAAATGGGTGAACGATCTGTACTGGAATGGGCGCAAGGTGGGCGGTATCCTGACCGAAGGGCTGCTGGATATGGAGAGCGGCCGGCCCAGCCAGGTGATCGTGGGCATCGGGATCAACCTGCGCACCCCCGCCGCTCTGCTGGCCGACGCGCCGGAAGCCGGCAGCCTGTTTCCCGCCGGGGCGGCGCCCTGCGGCCGGGCGCGGCTGGCCGCCGCCATTGCCGAAGAACTGCTGCGCTGGGACGGCTCCCCTGCCTGGTGGGAGGAGTACCGGGCCCGCAGCCTGGTGCTGGGGCACTGGCTCACCGTGACCGAGCCGGACGGCAGCCGCTACACCGCCCGGGCCATTGCCATCGACGACGCCGGGCGGCTGGTAGTGCGTCTGGCGGGCGGCGGCGCCCGCGCGCTGCGCAGCGGCGAGGTGCGCACCCGGCCCGCGCCCCGGCCCGGCGAAACCTGATATACTCTGGAGGATGTTATGAAGACCACGACCAAAACCCGTCAACTCACCACCGCGGCCCTGTGCGCCGCCCTGCTCTGCGTGATCGCCCCCTGGAGCATCGTCATCGGCCCGGTCAGCCTGACCCTGGCGGTGTTCGGGGTCTTCTTCGCCGGCGCGATGCTGGCCTCCCCCGGGATGGCCGCCGCGGCGGTGCTGGTCTATATGGCGCTGGGCGCGGTGGGGCTACCGGTGTTCAGCAACAACATGGGCGGCGTGCAGGTGCTGGCCGGGGTCACCGGCGGGTTTCTCTGGGCCTACCCGGTGATGGCCGCGATGTTGGCGGCCGCCTGCCGGCACTGGCAATCCCTGGCGCCCCGGCTGGGCGCGGTGCTGCTGGGCCAGCTGGTCTGCTACGCCCTGGGCACCGCCTGGTTTATGTTCGTCATGCAGATGGGGCTGCTGCCCAGCCTGACCGCCTGCGTCTTTCCCTTTATCCTGCCGGACTTTCTCAAGGGGCTGGCGGCGGTGCTGCTGGCCCGCGCGCTGCGCGCCCGGCTGGGTTGACACGCCCTCTGTTTCCGGATTTTTCCGCTTTGAACGGCCTGCCCGTTCAAAGCGGTTTTTCGTTTTTCGGTCTCGTTGACAGGGCGGAAAACGGGTGGTATAGTAGGTGGGTAAAATGCGGAATTTTGCAGCAAAAGCGAGGAGGATGCAGGATGACACTGGACCAACTGCATATAGGCGAGAGCGGTATCATCCGGGCCGTGGGCGGCCAGGGTGCGCTGCGGCGCCACTTTTTTGATATGGGTCTGACCCCCGGCACCTGGGTGACCCTGCGCAAGACCGCCCCCATGGGCGACCCGGTGGAACTGGAACTGCGGGGCTACGAGTTGACCCTGCGGCTGGCCGACGCCGCCGATATCACGATAGAAAAGATGGACCTGCCCCTGCGGCGGGAGATCAGCCCGGAACACCTGGAGGACACCGACCATCCCGGCCACGGCGAGCCGGGCTTTGCGCCCCGGCGCAGCGACCGGGAACTTCCGGAGGGCACCCCGCTGACCTTTGCGCTGGCGGGCAACCAGAACTGCGGCAAGACTACCCTGTTCAACCAGCTGACCGGCTCCAACCAGCATGTGGGCAACTTTCCCGGCGTGACGGTGGATCAGAAGGCGGGCAAGATCCGCAAGCACCCGGAGGCCACGGTGGTGGACCTGCCGGGCATCTATTCCCTGTCCCCCTATTCCAATGAGGAGATCGTGACCCGGGATTTCCTGATCGACCAGCATCCCCAGGGGATCATCAACATTGTGGACGCCACCAACATCGAGCGCAACCTGTATCTGACGATGCAGCTGATCGAGCTGGACATCCCGATGGTGCTGGCGCTGAACATGATGGACGAGGTGCGCAACGGCGGCGGCACCATTCTGGTGAACCGGCTGGAGGCGGAACTGGGCATCCCGGTGGTGCCCATCAGCGCCGCCAAGAACGAGGGCATTGACGAACTGATCGCCCACGCGCTGCTGGTGGCCCGCCAGCAGCAGCGGCCCGGCCGGCTGGACTTCTGCTCCGGCGCGGTGCACCGGTGCATCCACGCCATCTCCCACCTGATCGAGGACCATGCCGAGCGGGTGGGGGTGTCGCCCCGGTTTGCCGCCACCAAGCTGGTGGAGGGCGACGAGCCCATGCTGAACAAGCTGGCGCTGAGCCAGAACGAAAAGGAACTGATGGAGCACGCCATCACCGAGATGGAGGACGAACTGCACACCGACCGGGAAGCCGCCCTGGCCGATATGCGGTACAGCTTCATCGAGCAGCTCTGCGCCCACACGGTGGTCAAGCCCGCCGAGAGCAAGGAGAAGGCCCGCAGCGTGGCCATGGACAAGGTGCTTACCGACAAATACCTGGCGCTGCCCATCTTCATCGCCATCATGTGCTTTGTGTTCTGGGCCGCGTTCGGGCCGATCGGCAGTGCCCTGAGCGACTGGATGAGCCTGGGCATCGACTGGGTGACCGCCCGGTGCGGCGACGCCCTGACCGCCTACGGCATCAACCCGGTGGTGCACAGCCTGGTGATCGACGGCATCTTCGCGGGGGTGGGCAGCGTGTTGAGCTTCCTGCCGCTGATCGTGGTACTGTTCTTCTTTTTGTCCCTGCTGGAGGATTCCGGCTACATGGCCCGGGTGGCCTTCGTCATGGACAAACTGCTGCGCAAACTGGGATTGAGCGGCCGCAGCTTCGTGCCCATGCTGATCGGTTTCGGGTGCAGCGTGCCCGCCATCATGTCCACCCGCACCTTGTCCAGCGAGCGGGACCGGCGGATGACCATTCTGCTGACCCCCTTCATGAGCTGCAGCGCCAAGATCCCCATCTACGCCATGTTCACCGCGGCCTTCTTTGCCAAATTCCAGGCCGGGGTGATGATCGCGCTCTACCTGCTGGGCATCCTGGTCGGGGTGATCTTCAGCCTGATCCTGAAGGCCACCGTCTTCAAGGGCGAGCCGGTTCCTTTTGTGATGGAACTGCCCAACTACCGGCTGCCCAGCGCCAAGAACGTGGGCCAGCTGATCTGGGACAAGGCCAAGGATTTCCTCACCCGTGCCTTCACCGTGATCTTCCTGGCCTCCATCGTGATCTGGTTTTTGCAGACCTTTGACGCGCGGCTGAACGTGGTGACCGATTCCTCCCAGAGCCTGCTGGCCATGCTGGGCGGTCTGCTGGCGCCGCTGTTCGCCCCGCTGGGCTTTGGCGACTGGCGGGTGGCCACCGCGCTGGTCACCGGCTTCACCGCCAAGGAGGCGGTGGTCAGCAACCTGGCGGTGCTCACCGGCTCCACCATGGCCACCCTGCCCCAGAACCTGAGCAGCCTGTTCACCCCCTTCACCGCCTTTGTGTTCCTGGTGTTCACCCTGCTGTACACCCCCTGCGTGGCGGCCATTGCCGCGGTGCGCCGGGAGATGGGCAGCGTGCGGGCCGCGCTGATCGTGGTGGTGCAGCAGTGCGTGATCGCCTGGGTGGTGGCCTTCCTGGTGCGGTGCGTCGGGATGTTGTTCATCGGATAAACGGAGGTTTCAATCTATGGGTACCTGGATCGTACTGGGCCTTGTGATCGCGGCCGTCATCGCCGCGCTGGCCTTTATCTGCAAAAACGGCGGCTGGGGCGGCTGCGGAGGCGACTGCGCCCACTGCGCCGGCTGCGAACTGCAAAAAAAGAAGGACGACGAGTCCTGAACATTCCGTACACCCCGCCGGCAAGTGCGTCGGCGGGGTGTTTCCTTCCGGTTTTTGTCCTTCATTTGCGTACATTTGTAATCTAAGTGAATCCATGCCGCCGCTGTACTTGTATTTTTGTGCAAAACCGTCACTGTACCACTGTGACGAAATAGAGTATAATAGTTGGTATAAACCGCCGCGAGGCGAAGAAAAAGGAGAGTTTGATCATGGCACGAGTGTACAACTTCAGCGCAGGCCCTTCCATGCTGCCCGAACCGGTCCTTGAGATCGCCCGGGACCAGCTGCTGGAATACGGAAGTTCCGGTCAGTCAGTTATGGAGATGAGCCATCGAAGCAGTATCTTCGACGCCATCATCAAGGGCACCGAAGCCGCGCTGCGCCGGGTGCTGAAGATCCCGGACAATTACAAGGTAGGCTTTATCCAGGGCGGCGCCTCCACCCAGTTCGCGATGGTGCCGCTGAACCTGATGACCACCGGCCACGCCGACTATATCGTGACCGGCAACTTCTCCAACCGGGCCGCCAAGGAGGCCGCCAAGTTCGGCCAGGTGGACGTGGTGGCCACCAGCAAGGACAAGAACTTCACCTACATTCCGGATGTGGACGCCATCTCCTACACCCCCGGCGCCAGCTATGTGCATATCTGTGAGAACAACACCATCTTCGGCACCCGGTATACAAAGCTGCCCCACGTGCCCGGCGTGCCGCTGGTGGCGGACATGTCCAGCTGCATCCTGAGCCGTCCCACCGACGTGAGCCAGTACGGGCTGATCTACTTCGGCGTGCAGAAGAACGTGGCCCCCGCCGGTATGGCCATCGCCATCGTGCGGGAGGATCTGCTGGGCCACGCCGGCCCCACCGTGCCGGACATGCTCAACTACAAGACCCTGATCGACGCGGACAGCATGTACAACACCCCGCCCTGCTGGTGCATCTATATGACCGGGCTGGTGCTGAACTGGATCGAGAAGGATGTGGGCGGTCTGGATGCGATGGAGCAGCGCAACAACGCCAAAGCCAAGGTGCTGTACGACTACCTGGACAGCCAGGAATTCTTCAAGAATCCGGTGCAGAAGGAGTTCCGCAGCATCATGAACGTGACCTTTACCAGCCCCACCCCCGAACTGGACAAGAAGTTCTGCGCCGAGGCGGCCGCCGCCGGTTTTGTGAACCTGAAGGGCCACCGTCTGGTGGGCGGCATGCGGGCTTCCATCTACAACGCCATGCCTGCCGAGGGCGTGGCCAAGCTGGTGCAGTTCATGGAGGACTTCCGCAAGGCAAACGCGTGAAAACCAAGAAAAAGTTCGGCGGCGCCGATTGACAGCCCGGCGCCGCCGTCATACTATAAAGGAGTGTGGAGCATGTTTACCATCAAGACCCTCAACAGCATCTCGGCCGCGGGGCTTTCCAAGCTCTCGGCCAATCTTTTCCGGGTGGACAACGACTGCGACGAGCCCCAGGGTATCCTGGTGCGCAGCGCCAAGATGCATGATATGACCCTGCCCGACAGCCTGCTGGCCATCGCCCGGGCGGGCGCGGGGGTGAACAATATTCCCCTGGACAAATGCAGCCAGCAGGGCATTGTGGTCTTTAACACCCCGGGCGCCAACAGCAACGCGGTGGCCGAACTGGCCATCGGCGGGCTGGTGCTGGCCAGCCGCAACCTGGCCCCGGCGCTGGCCTGGGCCGCCGGGCTCAAGGGCCAGGGCGACGCGGTGGGCGCGCTGGTGGAAAAGGGCAAGAGCCAGTTTGTGGGCCCGGAACTGCGGGGCAAGTCCCTGGGTGTGATCGGCCTGGGCGCCATTGGCGTCAAGGTGGCCAACGACGCGGTGCATCTGGGCATGGACGTGTATGGCTATGACCCCTACATCTCGGTGGAGGCCGCCTGGAATCTGAGCCGCAGTGTTATACGATGTGTAAATCTCAACGACATTATTACAAAATGTGACTACATTACCCTGCATCTGCCCTTAAACAACCAGACCCGCGGCTTCCTGAACGCCACCACCCTGGCCGGCTGCAAGCCGGGCGTGCGGGTGCTGAACTTTGCCCGGGGCGAACTGGTGGACAACGCCGCCATCCTCGGCGCGCTGGAGCAGGGCAAGGTGGCCACCTACGTGACCGACTTCCCCTGCGAGGAGCTGCTGGGTGTGCCGGGCGTGGTGGCGCTGCCCCATCTGGGCGCCTCCACCCCCGAGAGCGAGGACAACTGCGCGGTGATGGCCGCCGAGGAGATCGCGGACTATCTGCTCAACGGCAACATCGCCAACAGTGTCAACCTGCCCAACGTGAGCCAGCCCCGGGCGGCCGGGCGGCGCATCTGCGTGATCCACAAGAACGAGCCCGGTCTGATCAGCGCGATCACCACCGTGACCACCCAGGCCGGCCTGAATATTGAGAACATGGTGAACAAGAGCAAGAAGGATATGGCCTATACCATGCTGGACGCCACCGGCCCTGTCAGCCGGGATCTGGAACAGCAGATGGCCGCCATCCCGGCGGTGGTGCGGGTCCGCATCCTGTAAAGTGGATTGCCTGTTCACCGGAAAGAGTGAACTGTGCAAGACAAATCTCATCCGCGCCCCCGGGCCAAAAAGCGCTGGCTGATCCTGCTGGTGCTGCCTCCGGCAGCGCTGACCGCTCTTGGGCTGATCTTCTGGGGGCAGCTGCGGGGGCTCACCGCCGCCCAGCTGCTGCATTATCTGCCGGCTAATCTGCCGCTGGCCGCGCTGTGTCTGATCGGGCTGCACGGGCTCAAGTCCCTGAGCCTGGTGTTTCCATTGGCGGTGCTGCAGGTGGCGGGCGGGCTGCTGCTGCCCACTGGCTGGGCCTTCGCCGTGAATCTGGCGGGTATGCTGGTCAGTTTGTCCCTGCCCTACGGGGTGGGGCGCTTTACCGGCAACCAGCTGTGGCACTGGCTCTGCGCCCGCTTTCCCCGGCTGCGGGCCATCGAGCGGTTCGAGGCGGGCAACAACCTGCTGTTTGCCGCGATCCTGCGGCTGGTGGACGTGCTGCCTTTCGATCTGGTCAGCTGGTATCTGGGAAGTACCGGGGTGGCCTACGGGCCCTATCTGCTGGGCTCGGTGATCGGCAATCTGGCCGACATGGTCATGAACACCTGGCTGGGCATCGCCCTGGGGGACGGGCTGGACTGGCGGCAGCTGTTTTTGTGGCTGGTGCTCAAGATCATCAGTCTGCTGGCCGCCCGCGCACTGAACCGCAAGGTCAACGAGCGATGCCAGAAAACCGAGTAAGAACAAACGGGAAGAGCGCACTTTGCAGTGCGCTCTTCCCGTTTGTCTTAGTCCAGGCCGGCAAATCCCAGCGCCAGCACAAAGCGGAACCGTTCCTCCGCCAGGGTGTACCGCGGATCCAGAACCGGGCCGCAGCTGTTGGAGCCAATGCCGCTGTTCTTGTAGTCCAGGCAGAGTTCCACGTCCGCCGCCCGTTCCAGTTCAAAATCGTGGGCCGCCGCCATCAGTGCCTCCTGCGGATAGTGGGAGGCCCGGAAGCTGAAAGGCGCATCGGAAGCCGCCCAGAGAGCCGCGTCCTCCCCGTTCAGCCGCACCGCCGTACACCCCGTGTGGCTGCCGTGTTCCTGGGGCTTGATGTAGTCCACATACTCCGCGTCCACCGTGCCGTCAAATGCCCCGTACCAACTGGCCTGGTGCTTGTCCAGATAGCTTTCGCCGGGACCGTAGCCGGTGTAGGACAGCCCCTCGAAACCCGCCGGCAAAAACAGCCGAACGCCGAACCGGGGCAGGTAGGGAAACAGGGAGTCCCGTTTTCCCTCCACCGTCAGCCGCAGCCCGCCGCGGGCGTCGATCCGCCAGCACACCGCGCAGCGCAAAAACGGCTGCCGGATACTGGCCGCGAACACCACATCACAGACGATCTCGGCGCCGCCGTCCGCCGCGCGGGCGATGTCGCACCGGGCCAGACGCAGCTGTGCCCGGTCGTAGCCGGCCTGTTCCCAGACGCGGCGGATCTTGCGGTCGTTGTCGGTGGGGGCGCGCCAGACATTGAAGCCCATCGGGCGGCTCAGCCGTTCCCGCCCGCCCCACGCAAGGCTCTTGAAACAGCCGGTGAACCGGTCGAACACATACTCGAACCCTTCGCCGGTGATCCGGATCGTCTCGTCGGTCTCCGCCCAGTCCACCGGGCCCGCGCAAGGTTCCGGCAGCGCCGGCGCTGCCGCCTGCAGGGGGATCTCGTCAAAGCCCATCTCCTCCCCCGCCCGCATAAAGCCAGCATCCCGGGCGGCCAGCCAGACCAGCCGCAGGTCCCAGCGGCCCCGCGCACAAGGTTGCGGGCAGGGCAGCGGCATCGCGGCGGTGCCCCGTGGCGGCAGCGGAGGCAGTTCCGCTTCGCCGCCGGCGGTCAGCACCCCATCCCGGCGCAATTCCCACCGCAGCCGCACCAGGCGGGACGCGTCGGTGAAGTCCAGGGTATTGCGCAGCCGGATCACCCCGTCGGACCAATCGGCCCGCACCGGCCGCCAGACGTTCTTCAGTTCCCGCAGACCGGGGTGCGGTTTGCGGTCGGGCGAGACCAGACCGTCCACACAGAAGTTCAGGTCGTGGGGGAACTCGCCGCTGTCGCCGCCGTACAGATACTTCCGCCCCCCGCCGGGCGCGGGGCCCGCGTCGATGGCATGGTCGCACCACTCCCACACAAAGCCGCCCAGCACGCCGGGCTGCTCCAGCATCATGGTCTCGTAGTCCTCCAGATCGCCTGGACCGTTGCCCATGGCGTGGCAGTATTCCACCAGCAGAAAAGGTTTGATATTGGCCGGATCGGCCAGCCAGCGGCGCACAAAGTCCGGCGGGGTATACATCCGGCTGAACAGATGCAGCATGCTGTCATCGTTCACATGGCCGCCGGTCTGCCGCCAGGCCCCCTCAAAATGCACCAGCCGGGTGGGGTCGTATTCCCGCACCCAGCGGCCCGCCTTTTCAAAGCCGGGCCCGTAGCCGGACTCGTTGCCCAGCGACCAGATCAGCACCGACGGGCTGTTTTTGTCCCGGATCACGCAGCGGCGCACCCGGTCCAGGATCAGGGGTTCAAAGGCCGGGTCCTGGGCGATCAGGCCGTAGGTGATCTCGTCGCCTCCGCCAAACAGTTCGGTCACCCCGTGGCATTCCACATCCGCCTCGTCGATCAGATAGAAGCCGTACCGGTCGCACAGCTGCGCAAACCAGGGCGCGTTGGGATAATGGCTGGTGCGGATCGCGTTGATGTTGTGCCGTTTCATCAGGACCAGGTCCCGCAGCGCCTGTTCCGGCGAGATGGCGAAACCGGTGACCGGGTCGGAATCGTGGCGGTTCACCCCCCGCAGCCGCAGCGGCCGGCCGTTGAGCAGCACCTGCCGCCCCTGCACCGCGATATCCCGCACCCCCACCGGCAGGCTGATGATCTCCTCGCCGGCGCGCAGTTCCAGCCGGTAGAGGGCCGGGGTCTCGGCGGTCCAGAACCGGGGCGCATCCAGCGGAATGGTCAGATCGTTTGTGGCCTTGCCCTGTGCCGCGGGGGCTCCGTCCGGATCCCACAGCTGCCATTCCAGGGCCCCGGCGCCGCCGGTCCACTCCACCCCGACCTGGATCACCGCTTTGGTATACCCCTCGCAGCCCCAGGTGCGCACCCCGATATCCCGGATATGCTGCGCGGGCCGCGCCAGCAGATACACGTCCCGGAAGATGCCGGACATGCGGAACTTGTCCTGACATTCCAGATAGGTGCCCACGCTCCACTTGAGCACCAGCACCGCCAGCAGGTTCTCCCCGGGATGCACAAAGGCGGTGATATCGAACTCGCTGGTGGAGTGGGAGACCTGGCTGTATCCCACCCGCTGCCCGTTGACCCAGACGTAGTAAAAGCTGTCTACCCCCTCAAAGTTCAGATAGAGCCGCCCGCCGCAAAGGTCCTCGTCCAGGGAGAAACAGGTGCGGTAGGCGCCGCAGGGGTTCTGGTGGGGCACAAAGGGCGGATCGTACGGGATGGGATACCGCACGTTGCTGTACTGGTTTTTGTCCAGCCCCTGCATCTGCCAGCAGGAGGGCACCGGCATGGGGGAAAACTCCTGGTCGTCAAACTCCGGCCGGCAGAACTCCTCCGGCACGGCGCTGATCCGGTCGTACAGCTTCATCCGCCAGCTTCCGCTGAGCAGGACGAATCGCTCCGAGGTCTCCCGCGCGGCGGCCGCATCCTGCCCGGGAGCAAAGGGAATGTAGTAGGCGCGGTCCGGCTCCACCCCTTCGTGAAGCCGGGTCCAGTCCTCAAATTCATGGTGATGCCGCATGGCGTTCTCCTTTCGCGCCGCAAGGCGCGGGCCGGGGCGGATACCGCCCCGGCCCTGGTCCTTGCGTCTGGTATTGAGATTATCGGTAGAGCGGGCCGTAATGCTTGCAGGCGGCAAAGTCCGCGGCCTCGGTGTCCTGTGTGCCGAAAGCAGCCCAGGCGTGGGGCCGGTAGAGGGCCTCATTTGGCAGGTTGTGCAGCGCTACCGGGATGCGCAGCATCGAGGCCAGGGTGACCAGATCCGCCCCCACATGGCCGTAGACGGTGACACCGTGGTTGGCGCCCCAGTTGGCCATGACGCTGTATACATCCCGGAACGCCCCCTTGCCGGTGAGCCGGGGCACAAACCAGGTGGTCGGCCAGGTGGGATCAGTGCGCTTGTCGATGGGGGTATGCACCTCGTCCGGCAGATGGGCGGTCCAGCCTTCGGCCAGCTGCAGCACCGGGCCTACCCCCTCCACGATGTTCACCCGCAGCAGGGTCACCGGCATCTCGGCGGCACAGCGGAAGTGGCTGGAGAATCCGCCGCCCCGGAAGTATTCGTAGTTGGCGCGGCACCAGTCGGTAGCCGCCAGGCAGGCGTTCACGTCCCGGTCGGTCATCTCCCAGAAGGGCTTCATCGCGGGCTCGCCCTTGTCGTTGACGGCCGCGCCGCTGCCGTCCAGCGCGGTGGCGCCGGAGTTGATGAGATGGATGAAGCCGTCCTTCGCCACGCCGGTGGGCTTGTGGCCGGTGACCCGCTCGCAGGCCTCGGGGCTCCAGTAGGTGCGCACGTCGTGGAAACAGGGCGCGGTGCCGGTGACCAGGGTGCCCAGCAGCATCGCCACCCCGTTGAGGGTGTCGTTCTCGGTGGCGAAGGGGGTGGGACGCTTGGGGCCGTTCCAGTCAAAGGTACTGGCCAGGATCGCCTCGCTGAAGTCCGCGTTGGGCAGCCAGTCGGTCCAGTTGCGCTGGCCCTGGAAGCCGCCGGCCACGGCATTTTTGCCCAGCGCCTCCTCGTGCCAGCCCATCTCGTCCAGCTTCGGATTGCCGTACAGAATATCCCGCATGACCATGGTCATCTTGGTGACGAACTCCCAGTCCTTGTCGGCGGGCACCACCTTGGACCGGGTGATCACCGGCGGCAGATCCTTGCCGGCGTTGCAGTCAAAACCCTCCTTGCAGTTGGCTTTGACCCAGGCCAGGGCCCGGTCGTACTCCTCGTGGTCGTAAATTTCCAGGGTGATGCGGCGCAGGATCTCGGTCATATCCACCCACTCGGGCCGGATGCCCAGATAGTTCTGGAACATGGCCGCGTCGCAGTAGCTGCCGGCGATGCCCATGGCCACGCCGCCCAGGTTGACGTAGGCCTTGTTCTTCATCCAGCCCACCGCCACGGCGCAGCGGGCAAACCGCAGGATCTTCTCGGCCGCGTCGGCGGGCACGCTGGTGTCGGCGGCGTCCTGCACGTCATGGCCGTAGATGGAGAAGGCAGGCAGCCCCTTCTGGGCGTGGGCGGCCAGCACCGCGGCCAGATAGACAGCCCCCGGGCGCTCGGTGCCGTTGAAGCCCCATACCGCCTTGATGGTGCGGGGGTCCATGTCGAAGGTCTCGCTGCCATAGCACCAGCAGCGGGTGACGGTCAGGGTGGCCACCACGTTTTCGGTGGTGAACTTGTCGGCGCAGGCGGCAGCCTCGGCCCCGCCGCCGATGGTGGAGTCCGCGATCACGCACTGAACGGGGGTGCCGTCCGGATAGCGCAGGTTTTCCTCGATCAGGGCCTTCGCGTTGCGGGCCATGGCCATGGTCTGTTCTTCCAGGCTCTCCCGCACACCGCCCCAGCGGCCGTCGATGGTGGGTCGAATCCCGATTTTTGGATAGAGCATTCTGGTTCCTCCTTATTGCAGTTGTTGTCTGAATCGGGCGATGGCTTCCTTCCAGCCCTCCCGCCCGGCCGGTTCGTATCGTTTGAGCGGCTCGGTGCGCGCGATGAGCGCGCGGCCTTGCCCGATGCTTTCCACCTCGCCCAGGGCCACAAGCTGGATCAGGATGTTGCCCAGCGCGGTGGCCTCCACCGGCCCGGCGATCACCGGGATGCCGGTGCAGTCGGCGGTCATGCGGCAGAGCAGGCCGTCCTTTGCGCCGCCGCCCAGCACATGCAGCACCGAAAACTGCCGGCCGGTGAGCCGGCGCAGCTGGTCCAGCGCCGCATCGTATTTGAGGGCCAGGCTTTCGTAGATGCAGCGCATCACCTGCCCCACCGTTTCCGGCACCGGCTGGCCGGTGCGCCGGCAGAATTCCCGCACCCGGCCCGGGATATCCCCCGGCGGGGTGAACTCCGGCGCGTCCGGGTCGATAAAGCTGCGCAGGGGCTCGGCAGCCAGGGCCAGCTGTTCCAGTTCGGCGTAGGAATACTCCCGCCCTTCGCGCCGCCACTGGCGGCGGCTCTCCTGGATCAGCCACAGGCCGATAATGTTCTTCAGGTAGTTCACCTTTCCATTGGCCCCTCGCTCGTTGGACAGAGCAGCCAGCCGGCTTTCCCGGGTCAGGATCGGCTGGTCCAGTTCGCAGCCCAGCAAACTCCAGGTGCCGCAGGAGAGGAACGCTGCGTCCGGGTCGGTGCAGGGCATGGCGGCCACCGCGCACTGGGTGTCGTGGCCGGCCACCGCGATGACCTTCGCGCCCCGGTATTCCCCTATCACCGTACCGCTCTCCACCCGGGGGGCGAACAGGGTTTCCGGGATATCGAACGCCGCCAGCACCTGCCGGCTCCATGCGCCGGTGCGCGGATCCAGCATCTGGCTGGTGGAGGCAATGGTCGTCTCGCACACGCTCGCCCCGCACAGGGCACAGGCGAACAGATCCGGCATAAACAGCAGCCGCCGGGCACGGGCCCAGGTCTCCGGCTCGCCTTTTCGGGCCGCCAGCAGCTGAAACAGGGTGTTGATGGGCATGATCTGGCTGCCGGTGGCGGCGTAGAGCGCGTCCGCGTCCAGCCGGTCGCAGGCCGCCTCCACCATGCCGGCGGTGCGGCCGTCCCGGTAGTGGACCGGGTCTGCCAGCAGCTTGCCCGTCTGGTCCAGCAGGCCGAAGTCCACCCCCCAGGTGTCAAAGCCCACGCTGTCAAAAGCGCCCGCCTGTTCGACGCCCCGCTGTACGTTCTGCATCAGATCAGAGAAATCCCAGCGAAGATGCCCGGCCTGTACCCGGGGGCGGTTTTCAAAGCGGTGTACCTCCCGGCAAATCAGGCGACCGCCGTCATATTCCGCCAGGATGGCCCGGCCGCTGGACGCGCCGAAGTCAAACGCCAGAACTCGTTTCATCCGGTCTCTCCTTTCAGCGCAGGCCGTTTTCAAACTTTTTGTAGCCCGGATGCCGCCCGGTGACCCGATAGAATCCCCGCAGATCGATGAGTTTCTGGATGTTCTCCCGGCTGATGTCCACGCTGCCGCCCAGGATCACCGCGTTGATGGTGATCTTGGCCCAGAGTTCCAGGCTCTCCATCCGATAGAAGGCGGTGATCACATCGCTGCCCACCGCCAGCGCGCCGTGGTTTTCCAGCAGCATCACGTCGTGTTCTTCCAGATAGGGCTCGATGGCGTCGGGCACCTCCGGGGTGGAGGGGGTGCCGTAGGGGGTCAGGGGTACGCTGCCGATCACCGCCACGTCCTCGATCATGTTGTACATATCCATCGCCTTGTGGGCCACCGCAAAGCCGGTGGCGCCGGGGGGATGGGCGTGAAGTACACTGCCCACATCGGGCCGCTTTTCGTAGCAGCGCAGATGCATCTTAATCTCGCTGGAGGGGCGCAGACCCTCCGCGCCCTCCAGTACCTGGCCTTTGGCGTCGATTCGCAGCAGTTTGTCCGGCGTGATAAAACTCTTACTGATGCCGGTGGGGGTACACAGGAAGGTGCCGTCCTCCAGGCGGGCGGACAGGTTGCCGTCATTGGCGGCCACCCAGCCCAGCTGCCAGGTTTTTTGACAGACGTCGCACATCTGTTCTTTCAGCGCTTGCAATTCCATGGATTTGCCTCATTTCTCTCGGTGTTATTTCTGGTATTTGGGGCTGTCGGCGTAGACCGGCCGCCCCTCGGAATAGATCCCCGGCCGGCGCATCTGGCCAAAGCCGGACACCGCCTCCCGGGTGCCGTCCACCGCCGGATCGGCGTAGGTGTGGTACCAGTGTTGCAGCTTTTTTAGCAGCTGCGCCTGAACGTTGGCGTATTCGGGCCGGCCGGCCAGGTTTTCCCGCTCGCCCGGGTCGTTTGCCAGGCAATACAACTCGTGGGGGCCATAGGGATAACGGTGGATGTATTTCCATTCCCGGTTGCGGATCATCCGGCTGTTGCCGTACTCGTCCAGAATGACCACGTGGTTGTCGGCCTCGGCGCCGTTCACCAGCACATCGGCAAAGCTGCGGCCCGGCAGGTCGGCGGGCAGATCGGCCCCCAGATCCAGCAGCTCGTTCAGGGTGTGGATGATATCGTAGTGGCTGCACATGCTGCCGGTCACCCGGCCCGCCCGGATATGGCCGGGCCAGCGGGCGATGAAGGGCACCTTGACCGCTGTGTCGAACAGGTTAAAGGGGAAGGTGCCGTTGCCCTTGCCCCAGATGCCGTGGTGCCCCATGTTCATGCCGTTGTCGGCGGTGAAGATCACCAGGGTGTTCTCTGCCAGGCCCAGCGCTTCCAGCCGGTCCAGCAGCCTGCCCACCCCCGCGTCCATGGCGCTGATCGCCGCATAATAGCCCCGCAGCAGCCGTTTACGCTCCTCGCCGGTGCCGCCGGGGGCGGTGGGGATGCGGTTGGGATGCAGCGGCTCGTCCGGGGTGGCGGTAAAGGCGCAGTCCCCGTACAGGTCGATGTACTCCTTCGGGTGCTGATCCTCGTCCCAGGGGTCGTGGGGCGCGGTATAGTGCACGCTGATGTAGAAGGGCTCCTCCCGGCCGGAAAACTCGTCCAGATACCCCAGGGCCCGCTCGGTGATGAGATCGGTGATATACCGGCTTTCAAAATGCAGCTGTCCGTTCTCGATCACGTCCGCCTGGTTGTACAGGCAGCCGCCCCGCCCGATGGTGTACCAGTGGGAAAACCCGTGCTGGGGATGCATGCTGTCCCCCAGGTGCCATTTGCCGCTGAGGGCACAGGTATAGCCCTTTTGCGCCAGCAGATCCGGATAGGTGAGGAGCCCTTCCAGATACCGGATGGGCAGGTCCTCACTGGCGAAATAGGGATGGTCCGCGTGCTCGCCCAGCGCCTTTTTGTCCAGGCTTCCGCTGCGGATCCAGTCGTGGACCCCATGCTGGGAGGGGATGCGGCCGGTCAGGATGGAGGCGCGGGCCGGGCTGCACACCGGCGAAGCGCAGAAAAAGTTTTCAAAGCGGGTGCCCTGGGCCGCCAGCCGGTCCAGATGGGGGGTGTGAAGATCGGTGTTGCCGGCACAGCGCATGGCCCAGGCGCCTTGATCGTCGGTCAGGATAAAGAGCAGATTCGGTCGTTGGTTCATGGTATAACCTCGTTGCGTTTGGTACCAAAAAGGGCCGGCAGCCCCGGGAGGAGCTGCCGGCCCTTGCACACATTGTCCGGGACGGAAGGATCAGCCGGCCGCATTGAACTGGCTCAACTGGTTGCTCACCTCGGTCACCAGGGCTTCAGCGCCATTGGCGTTCAGCGCATCCAGGAACTGAGGGATGTACTCGGCGGGATCCACCGAGCCGGTCTCCAGGGAGGGAGCGTACTCGCTGATCACGTTGGTCAGGGCCGCCACCTGGGTCTCCACCGGCACCGCGTCAAAGGTAAAGCCGTTGTTGGGCGAGATGATCGCGGAGTCGTTGTATTCCTGGAACAGTTCCTCGATGTTGTCGGGATAGCTGATATCCCACTTCTGGTTGAAGGGGGTGCCGAACTGCCAGCCGTAGGTGTAATCGTAGCCGTTTTCGGTCAGGGTGCCGCCCATGGTCTTGTCCACCTGGTTATCGCCCACCGCGGTGTAGTGCTGGCCCTCGATGCCGTGACGGATCAGGGTGCCCACATACTCGTCGGTGTTCAGCAGGTTGATGAATTCCAGCGCCTTCTCGGGATACTCACTGGCGGAGGAGATGGCCAGCAGGCCGCCCATGGCGCTGCGGGTCTCAAACAGGGGATCCATCAGGGGCAGGAAGTCCACGCCGTGGCCGCTGGACGCGGTCATGGACTCGGCGGTGCCGGGAGCGTACTGGATGAAGTAGGAGAACAGAGCGCCGTTGTTGAAGTCGTTATCCCGGTTGGCGGTGTCGCTGTCGTAGTTGACCGGGTCGCCGCCCAGGTAACCGGCCTGGTTCCAGCCGCGCACGGTGGTGCAGTAGTTCATGTACTCCTCGCTGGCGTACTGGTTGAACACGGCCTGGCCGGCCATGTCGGCAAAGTTGTTGAACTCGGCCACCGCGCCCGCCGCGGGCAGTTTCGGGTTACCGGTGAGAGACTCATAGGGCGCGGCCATGGGCCAGGCGTTGGTCAAACCGGAAACGCCCACCACATCCTTGCCTTCGGCCTTGCTCTTCTCGGCCACGGTCGCCAGGACCTGGGTGTAATCCTCCAGGGTCTTGACCGCGGTCATGTCGATGCCGTAGGCCTCGGCCATATCGCTGTTGTACACGATGCCGCCCTGCCAGCCCATCTCCTTATAGGAGGGCACACCGTAGATGGCGCCGTTCACCTTGACGGCGTTCCACTCGGCCTCGGGGATGAAGTCCCAGGTCTCCTTGGCGTACTGGGGCAGCAGTTCGGTGATATCCATGAAGGCGTCCTTGCCCACGAACTGCAGATAGTCGGTGGTCCAGTTGGAGGTAAAGCAGATGTCGAAGTATTCGCCCGCATTGATCAGGTTGGGCATCTTCTCCTTGTAGTCCGGGTTGGCCATGACCTTGTAGTCGATCTCCACGCCGATCTTCTCCCGGGTATACTCATTCAGCGCCTCGATGACCTTATCGGTATCGGCGGCCACCGGGTTGATGGACATGTACCAGGTCAACGTGGTGATCTCCTGGCCGGCGGAAGATCCGGAACCGGCCGTGGAGCCGGCGGTGGAATTGCCATTGCCGCCGCAGCCCGCCAGCATGCCGGCCGCCAGAGCGGCAGCGGCGCCCAGCGCCATGACTCGTTTGATCGTGTTTTTCATAACATGCCTCCTTGAATTGTATCTCTCTGCATCGCGCCGGTTAAGGCGCGAATTTCCGACAATCGTTGCTCAGCCCTTTACGCCGCCCACCGTCAGGCCCTTGACGAAATATTTCTGGAAGAAGGGATAGGCCAGCAGAATGGGCAACACCACCAGCACGGTCAGCGCCATGCGGCCGCTGTCGGTGGGGGCGTTGGCCGCCATTTCGGCGTATTCCAGGGCGTTGGCCGAGGACTGTTTCATAAACTCCAGGCTGTTCTGCATGCTCCACAGCAGGGTCTGCACCGGATACTTTTTCTGATCGATGATGTAAAGCATCCCCAAAAACCAGTCGTTCCAGTAGGCGATGGTGGTAAACATGCCGATGGTGGCCAGGCCGGGTTTAGACAGGGGCATCACGATGCGGAAGAAGGTCTTGAACTCTCCCGCGCCGTCGATGCGGGCCGCCTCAATGATCTCGAGGGGGATCCCCTTGTAGAAGGTGCGCAGTACGATCACGTAAAAGGCGTTCAGCGACATGGGGAAGATCAGCGCGCCCAGGCTGTCGCCCAGACCCAACAGCTGGGTGTTGACCATATAGGTGGCCACGATGCCACCGTTGAACAGCATGGTGAAGAGCATCAGCAGGGTGAACAGCCGGTTGTAAGCGTAGTCGGCCCGGCTGAGTACGTAGGCAAACATGGCGGTGATGGCCAGACTGAACAGGGTGCCCGCCACCGTGACGAAGATGGTGATGCCGTAGGAGCGTACCAGCTGGTCGCCCAGGCGGAAGAAGAAACGGTAGGCGTCCAGGCTCCACTCGCTGGGGAAAAAGCTGTAGCCGTTCTGGAAGATGCTCTGCTCGCTGCTGAAGGACACGATGACCACCAGGATCAGTGGCAGCACGCAGGCCAGCGTCCAGATCAGGAAGATCAGGTTGAGGATCCGGTCGGTGGTTTTGGAGATCCGGTTGATCGCCAGATCGCCCTCGCCCTCGTCCCGGAAACGGTTTTTGAATTTGCGCATGGTGTATTCTCCCTCCTTCTCAGAACAGGGCGCTGTCCGGCTCAATGCGGCGCACCACCAGGTTGGCGCCCACCACCAGCACGAAGCCCACCACCGACTGGTACAGGCTGGCCGCGGCGGCCATACCCACGTTGCCGGTCTCTTTCAGAGCCCGGTACACATAGGTATCGATCACCTGGGTGACCGGATACAGCGGGCCGGAATCCCGGGGAAGCTGGAAGAACAGGCCGAAATCGGCGTAGAAGATGCGGCCGATCGCCAGGATGGTCAGCACGATCATCATCGGCTTCAGGCAGGGAAGGGTGATCCGGCGGATCTGCTGCCATTTGGTGGCGCCGTCGATGATGGCCGCCTCATAATAGTCGTTGGAGATGCCGGTCAGGGTGCTGATGTACATCACGGTGGAGTACCCCACGGTTTTCCACAGCTGGAAGAAGGTCAGGATAAAGGGCCATTTGCCCGGCTCAGCGTACCAGTTGACCCCGGAGAATCCGAAATAGTTCAGCAGATGATTAAATAAGCCGTCGTCCACGCTGAACAGGGAGAAGGCCATGAAGGAGACCACGACCCAGGACAGAAAATACGGCGCCATGAAGATGGTCTGGTACACCTTGGCCCGCCGCTTGCGCAGCAGTTCGCTCAGGCCGATCGCCATGGCCACCGCCATCACCAGATCCAATGCGATGAAAAAAGCGTTGTACAGGATGGTGTTGCGGGTGATAACCCAGGCGTCAGAGGTCTTGAACAGGAATTCAAAGTTCTGCCAGGCCACCCAGTCGCTGCCGAAGATCCCCTTGCGCACGCTGAACCGTTTGAAGGCCAGCAGCAAGCCGGACATGGGCAGATACCGGAACAGGAACATCACCACCAGCGCCGGCAACGCCATGATCGTAAGTGGCAGGTTTTTTTGAAAGGTCTTGACAAACCCCGCTTTTCTGCACACGGTATTGGTGTGCCGGGCGGACTGTTTCATGCTGTGCTCCTCCTTGCTGCGGCGTTTCGCGGCCGGACTTTCGTTCTGGATTTATTATAAACGCCGCCGGCACAAGCAAACAACGCTACAAATTTTAAGTGGGGTGCACTTTTTTTAGATGCGAGGTCATGCCTGCTGCGGCCCCGCAAAAAATGTGGTATACTGGTGGCCGAACGGTGGAAAACGCCGTACATCTCATGATGTAGAAAGGAGCAACGCCCCATGAAAGTTCTGCTTGTCGATGACGATCCCCTGGCTCTGGAAGGAATCCAGCGCATGCTGCACTGGGAATCTTTCGGCGGCGAACTGGCCGGATGCGCCGCCAGCGGCGAGGAGGCGCTTGCCCTGCTGGAAGCCACCCATCCCGATGTGGTGATCTCGGACATCCGGATGCCCGGTCTGGACGGATTGGATCTGGCCCGGCATATCCACGAACACTTTCCTTATACCCGAATGATCCTGATCAGCGGCCACGGCGAATTCAGCTACGCCCAGCAGGCCCTGCAATATCAGGTGACCGACTATCTGCTCAAGCCCATTACCCGGGCCAAGCTGAACAGCCTGGAGGAACGTCTGGCCGCCATTCAAAAAGAACTCACCGCCGACGTGCCGCCCTGGTACGCCTGCGACGAGGAACTGCGCAACCGGGTGGGCCAGGCGCTGCGCAAGGGGGACATGGCCGCCATCGGGGAACTGCTGATCCAGCCCGACGTGTTTCGCGCGCTGTGCAGCCGCCGGGACGTGCTGGGTATCCAGCTGCTGAACTATTTATTTGTGTACCAGGCGGAACTGGGCAAAGACCGGGATTCGCTGGACGCGCTGCGCCAGGAGGCCATGTCGGAATACTGGGCTTTAAGCACCGCCGGCGAGCGCCGGGCCTACCTGGCGGCGCGCTATTACGATCTCATGGAATATGCCGAAGAGCAAAAGAACGAGTATACCAGCCCGATCGTGCGGTTCTGTTTGCAGTCCATTGAGGAAAACTTTTCCGACTCCAACTTCAATATCTCCAACCTGGCCGACACGCTGCATCTCTCCCTGTCCTATTTGAGCACCGTGTTCAAAAACGCCACCGGTCAGAACGTGAGCAACTACCTCTCCGCCCGGCGGCTGCGGCAGTCCCAGAAGCTGCTGCGGGACCCCTCGATCCCCATTCGCCAGGTCTGCTTCTTGTGCGGGTACGACGATCCCCGCTATTTTGCCAAGCTGTTCAAAAAACACATTGGTATGACCCCCAGTGAATTCCGCAATCTGTATGCGGCGGGCGGCCATCCCACGGCGGAGGACACCCCATGAGCATCACCCGACGTACCTTTTTGAGCATCTGCGGGCTGTTCTGCCTGGTGCTGCTGGCGCTGAACACCGCCACCTATCTGCTGTTTCAGTACGCCATCACCCGGCAGCTGATCACCTCGCAGGCGGCCATAGCGGAAGCCAATGTACAGCTGAGTTCCGTTTTCACCCAAACCACCGACAAGCTAATCTACCGATATACCAGCGACGCGGAACTGGGCGAACTGTTAAGCCGTGCGGTGGGGCGTGACGAACTGGAAGATCTGAACACCAAGTATCTGCTCAACAGCCGGCTGACCTATCACCTGAACGCGGAAAACCTGCTTTTGAACAACGGGTTTCGGATGGAATTGTACCTTGACCCGGCCTTGCCGGTGAGCCAGCTGTTCGCGCCTGGCAACACCATCCCCAACGTGAGCCGCGTGTTCAGCGGCGAAGCGGTCGCGCAGGAGGACTGGTATCAAGTGGTGCGGGCAAACAATGGGCGGCTCATTTTTCTCAACGAGGACCAGACCCGGCTGTGTTTTGCCACCAAACTGCAAAACAGCACCTACACCGGGGTCCACCGCAAAGAGGGGATCGGCGTGCTGCTGGGCAGCCTGCCGCTGGACCGGCTGCCCCATCTGCTCTCTCTCTTTCCCATCACCGAAAACAGCGGATTCTTGCTGTTGAACGGCCAGGGCCAGCAGGTGTTCTGTTCTGAGGCCCTGGCCGGGCTGCCGGCCGCGGATGAATTGTCGGTACCGGACTCCAGCAGCGAGTTGACTCTGGGCGAACAGCGGTTTCTCTGCACCCCGGCCCGGCTGGACTGGGGGCTGCAGCTGGTGTTCCTGACCCCCTATTCCGATATCGCCCGTCAAGTATGGGGCATGATGTTCCCCTATCTGGTCTGTTCGGCGGTGTTTCTGATGCTGGGGGTGCTGGTTTCCCTGGGGCTTTCCGCCCAGGTATCCCGGCCGGTGGTGCGCTTTACCCGCAAACTGGAGGCCATCCAGGACACCCGCAGCGTCAGCGCCGAGAATTTCGCGCCCCGGGGACCCCGGGAGATCTGCCAGCTGAACCGCAGTTTCGGCGCGCTGATCGGCCGGGTCAACGCGCTGATCGAGGAGGTCACCCGCAAGGAGGACCAGCGCCGGGAGAGCGAGCTGCGGGCACTGCAGGCCCAGATCAATCCGCACTTCATGCTCAACGCCATGAACGCTGTGAACTACATGGCCCTGGCCCGGGGCGAGGACGACATCGCCGCCACAGTGGATTCGATCGCCAACCTGATGCGGTACAGCATCACCGAACCGGACCGCCTGGTGACCATGAGCACCGAACTGGACAATATCCGGGAATATATCGCGGTGTATGTGCTGCGGTTCCGTCAGGATATCCGGCTGGAGATGCTGCCGGGGCTGGACGCGTCCCAGGTGGTCATCCCGAAATTCACCCTGCAGCCCCTTGTGGAGAATTCGATCCGGCACGGCATCACCCGGCAGGATCCGGGCATCGTGATCCGCATCCAGGCGCAGGAAACCGACACCGGCATTTGCATTGAGGTGACCGATACCGGCCGCGGCGCCGACGCCCGGCTGCTCAACGATTATCTGGAGTACCGGGACGTGGACCTGAAGGTGACCCATGGTTTTGGCATCCGCAACGTAAACGAGCGGTTGCAGCTGCGGTTCGGGCCCGGCTGTCATCTGCGGTACGCAAACTATGACGGCCGCCGGCTGCTGGCCCGGCTCACCCTGCCCAAATCCCCTAGCCCGGCCAAAGAGGCCCTGTCCGGCAGCTGAACGTCTCATTCCAGATGCCATTTTTCCCGCTCTGCGATACGCCTGTCTTGCCGCTGCGGCAAGGCAGGCGTTTTGTTTTGCCAGGGCCGCCGCAAAAAATTGCACCGGATACAAAAGATTTCCCCCTTTGCGGCGGCGGGCTTCTTCCGTATAGTAGAAGTAAGGCAATCACTACCCGCATGAAAGGAATCCAACCGCCATGAAACAAGCGATCGTCGCCAACGGCGTACACAATTACACCCCACCGGACGAATACATTCCGCCCCGTTCGTCCCAGGTACAGGAACACCTGGCATGGTTCATGGGGCTCAAACTGGGCTTTATGATGCACTGGGCCCCCGGCAGCCAGCTGGGCACCTACGAGAGCTGGCCGCTGAGCGACGGCGACGCCGCCTGGAGCCAGGAGGACTTCACCTGGGCCGATCCCGAGACCTGCAAGCGTCAATACCGGGAGGCCAATCGCACCTTCAACCCGGTCAAGTTCAACCCGGCCGCCTGGGCAAAGCTGGCTCGGGAATGTGGGTTCAAATACCTGCTGTTCACCACCAAGCACCACGACGGGTTCTGCATGTACGACACCCGGACCACCGACTACAGGATCACCGCACCGGACTGCCCGTTCCATACCCATCCCGACGCGGATGTGGTGGGGGCGCTGTACCGGGAATTCCGCAAACAGGGCCTGGCCATCTCCACCTACTTTTCCAAGCCCGACTGGAACAGCCCCTTCTACTGGGCGCCCCAGTTCGGCCCCGCCCCCACCCGCAACGTAAACTATGATGTGCACCAGCATCCGGAATTGTGGGAGCAGTATGTGCAGTTCACCCACCAGCAGATTCGGGAGCTGTGCACCAACTATGGTCAGATCGACGTGCTCTGGCTGGACGGCGGCTGGGTGCGGCCGGACAATCTGGGGCAGGACATCCGGCTGGGTGAGATCGTGGAGGAACTGCGCGCCGGTCCTCAGCCCCAGATGATCGTCTGCGAGCGGACCTGCGGCGGCGAATACGAAAACTTTATCACCCCCGAAAAAACCGTGCCGGATACCGCGCTGACGGTACCCTGGGAAACCTGCACAACCGTGGGGGAGAAATTCTCCTTCCATTACACCGACCATTTCAAGAGCGGCCGGGAACTGGTGCACCTCTTGCTGAACGTGGTGAGCAAGGGCGGAAATCTGGCGCTGAATCTGGCGCCCCAGCCCGACGGCGAACTGCCCGCCCCCGCGGTGCGCTCACTGCGGGAGATGGGCGCCTGGCTGGCCCTGTTTGGCGAGGGGATCTACGGCACCCGCATCTGCGCCCCCTACTTTGAGGACCGGCTGTTCTACACCCAAAAAGAGGGAGAGGTCTTCGTTTTCTTCCGCTACGACGAGCTTCCCCGTCTGCCGGACCGTCTGACCCTGCATCTTGACCGTCCGGTGCGGCAGGCGCATTGTATGCGCACCGGCGAGCCGCTGCATTTCCAGGCCGGCGCCGATGGCCTGACGCTGGATCTTCGGAAGGTGCCCATGGGCGGTGCCTTCTATGCCGAGGGGTTCCGGCTGACCCTGGCCGACTGATTCCGCTTTTATCGTTTCCCTTCCTCCTTTGTGCAAAAAGCCTCCCCGCCGGCGCGGCAGCCATGGCTGCGCGCTCCGCAAACGGGGAGGCTTTTTGTTGGCTTACACAGGGTTCAGCGGCTGCTGCGCCAGCTGTATCGACTGTTTCTGTATACGCTGAGTACTAATCCGACACAAATATACAGCATCAGGACACTGCTGCCGCCCGCGGAAAAGAAGGGCAGGGTCACCCCGATGACCGGCATGAGCATCAGGTTCATGCCCAGATTGATGATCAGCTGGAAGGCGATGGCCGAAAACACCCCCACGCACAGATAGGTGCCCATCCGCTGCCCGCTGTTGACCCCGATGGTCAGGGTGCGGATGGCTATGGCGAACAAAGCCCCCAGCACGATCAGGCAGCCCACAAATCCAATGCTCTCGGCCATATAGCTGAACACGAAATCGTTCTCCGAACGGGGCACATAGGTGTGGGCGTCGCTGAACAGCCCCCGCCCGAAGATCTGCCCCGCGCCGATGGCGTTGCGTCCGTATTTCTGTTGCAGCACCACGTCCTTGTACACCGGATTGTCCGGGTCAAACAGGCTCATGATCCGGTCCATCTGGTATCCCTGCAACAGATCCGGGAAGAAAAAGATCGCCCCCAGCAGGCCGGCGGCCGCCAGGCTGATCCCCGCGGCAATGTATTTCCAGGACAGGCCGGCGCTGAACAGCATCATGGCGCCGATGGCGGCAAAGACGATGGCGGTGCCGTCGTCCCCCTGAAAATGCACCACCAGCACCGGCAGCCCCATGTGCGCCAGCAGCTTGATCAGCTGCCGGGGCTCGTTGATCTGCTCCCGCACATTGTCCAGATGCATGGCAAAGGTGAGCATAAAGCTGATCTTGGCCAGTTCGGTGGGCTGCAGGCTGATGCCTCCCGGCAGCAGGATCCAGCTGTAGTTCTGGGTGTTGGCGGGGGCGTAGCCGATGGTGATGCCCGCGAACTCCACGTTGTGAAACACCAAGGTCAGCAGCACCAAAAACCAGGTCACCGACACGTGCAGCGGCCACAGCCGGGCCAGGCCCTGGTAATCCAGAAAGGAGAGAAACACCGCGCAGCCCAGGCCCAGCACAAAGGCCCCCGCCTGGACCAGCGCGTATTTATAGCCGCCCAGCCCCCGCGCCCCGGTGAGGGAATCGTAACTGAAACCGCCCGCGTAGTAACGGCCCACCGAGAGCAGCACAATGACCGCGAAGATCGAGCAGCCCATGCAGAGAAACAGATAGGTCTTGTCGGTGGTTTTGAGATAACCGCGCACCGCTTTCATTCCAAGCCTCCTTGTGAAACACATTGCAACCGCCGGCCGCATCCCGGCGGGAAACTTCCATCACTGCCCCGCAAGGCAGACACATAGATATAGTATAGCATATCCGGCCGGGAAATGGTATTCTGTCCCGGATTGCAGTTTGCGCCGGATTATACTATAATGGGTGAGGTTTCTACACTTTCTATACGAGACAGACCGCCCGGATGTGACAGCGCGCGGCGGCAAGGAGGAACAAATGGCGGTTTTTCACACGGCAAGCCGGGAGGAAACGGTGGCGCTGGGCCGGCGGATGGCGGCAAAGCTGGCGCCGGGCACGCTGGTGGCCTTCACCGGCGGGCTGGGCATGGGCAAAACAGCCTTCTGCCAGGGCCTGGCCGAGGGGCTGGGCTGCACCGACCCGGTGAGCAGCCCCACCTTCGCCATCGTGAACTACTACCGGGGGCCCCGGCCGCTGGCCCATTTTGACCTGTACCGCATCCACAGCGAGGACGACCTGGAGACCGCCGGGTTCTACGAGTACCTGGACCAGGGGGCGGTGGTGGCCGCCGAGTGGAGCGAGAATTTTGCCGATCTGCTGGCCGCCGAACACCCGGTGTGGGTGAACATCCTTCCCGGCGCGGGGCCGGAGGATCGGACGATCGAGATCGAGGGGGTGGAGCTGTGATCTGTCTGGGGCTGGACTGTGCCGGCAAGGTGGCCGGCGTGGCCGTCACACAGGACGGGCAGCTGCTGTACGAGTGTTTTCTGAACCGGGGGCTGACCCACAGCGAGACCCTGCTGCCCATGGTGCAGAACGCGCTGGCGGCGCTGGGGCTGTCCCTCTCACAGGTGGATCTGCTGGGGGTGTGCGCCGGGCCGGGCAGCTTTACCGGGCTTCGGATCGGCCTGGCCGTTGTCAAAGGTCTGGCGCTGCCGGGGAATATCCCCTGCGCCGGGGTCTCTACCCTGGAGGCGCTGGCCCGCTGCTGCACCGGCAGCGGGGTGGTGATCCCCGCGCTGGACGCCCGCCGGGGGGAAGTGTACTGGGCGGCTTTCTCCCTGCCGGACTGTCAGCGGCTGACCCCCGACGCGGCCCAGCCGGTGGGCAGTTTGGAGGATTTTTTGAAAAATTGCAAAAATCCGGTGTTTTTTGTTGGTGACGGGGCGGCCCTATGCTATAATAGATACAGCGCGCAGGCGATCCCCTGCCCCGCTCCGCTGCGGCAGAGCCGGGCGCTGGGCGTCTGCCTGGCCGCCGAGGCGGCTGCCGCGGCCGGTCAGGCTGTGCCTGCCGCCCAGCTGGTTCCCTGCTATCTGCGGCTCAGCCAGGCCGAACGGGAGCGGGCCGCCCGCGGGATGTAACGTGCGCGCCGTATACGGCGGCGCGCCATTTGCATAACTGAATGAAGAGGAGCGATACGCAATGAGCAAACAACCCATGATCCTGGATCATCCCCTGGTGCAGCATAAGGTGAGCCTGCTGCGCAACAAGAACACCGGCACCAAGGAATTCAAGGAATTGGTGAGCGAATTGGCCATGCTGCTGTGCTATGAGGCCACCCGCGATCTGCCCACCGAGGAAGTGGAGATCGAGACCCCGGTGGCCGTGGCGCGCACCAAGGTTCTGGCCGGGCGCAAGCTGGCGCTGGTACCGATCCTGCGGGCCGGTCTGGGCATGGTGGACGGTATGCTGACCCTGCTGCCCGCCGCCAAGGTGGGGCACATCGGCCTGTACCGCAACGAGGAGACCCTGGAGCCGGTGGAATATTACTGCAAGCTGCCCGCCGATATCGCGGAGCGGGACGTGATCGTGCTGGATCCGATGCTGGCCACCGGCGGCAGCGCCCGGGACGCCATCACCCAGATCAAGAAGCGGGGCGCCCGCAGCATCAAGTTCATCGGCATCATCGCCGCGCCGGAAGGCCTGGCCAAGCTGCATGAATCCCACCCCGACGTGGACATCTACGTGGCCGCGCTGGACGATCATCTGAACGAAAATGGCTACATCGTGCCCGGCCTGGGCGACGCGGGCGACCGCATCTTCGGCACAAAGTAACCTGAATCCGTCCCAAAGGAGGTGACGCATCGTGAAGCATAAACTGATTCTGCCGTTTGTGATAAGCTGCGTGCTTTCACTCGGGATCTGCTGGGCGTTGCGGCTGCTTACGACCAGCGATTATCTGCGCGGCGCGGTGCGCTACCTGGTGATCGGCTGCGCCGGGCTGCTGCTGGTGGCTGTGTGGGCCGCGTTCCTGGGCGAGGTGCTGGACCTGATCCGCTCGCTGCGGGAAAATCGCGCCCGGCAGCAGCGCACCGAACTGGAAGAGACCCTGGTCAAGGCCTCCTCGCTGTACACCCTCGTGCCCGAGGAGGTCAGCGACGAGGAAACCCCGCAGCTGCCCGACCTGGAGCCGGCGCGTCCGCCGGTGCCCTCCGCCGAGGAGGGGGCCGCGCTGCCCTCCGGGCTTCTTTCCCCGTTGGAAAAGGAGGAACCCGCCCCCAAAAAGCGCAGCACCACCCGCGGCAAAACGGCGACCACCACCCGGCGCAAGACCACGTCTTCCAAGAGCGCTTCTTCCAAGAGCGCGTCTTCCAAGGCCGCCAAGGCCGAGGGTGGCAAGCCTGCCGCAAGCAAGACCAGCAAAAAGCGCTCTGCGCCGGCCGCTAAAACGGCGGCGGCCGAATCCGTGCCGGAACCGATTTCCGCCCCTGCTGCCGAGCCGGTGACCGACGCCGTTCCCGCCGCGCCCGCACAGGAGCCGGTGGTCGAACCAGCGCCCGAATCCCCTGTTTTGGCGCCGGAAGCGGCCAGCCCCGCGGCGGAGCCCGCCGCGCCGGCGGAACCGGCCAGCCAGCCCGCTTCTTCGGAGCCTGCGCCGGCAGAGACCCCTGCCGCGCCGCCGGCCCCTGAAGCAGCACCGGTGGCGGAACCTGCCCCCGAAACGATCGCCGCGGCCGACCCGGCCGCGCCCCCGGCGGCAGAAGCCCCGGTTCCGGAGCTCCCGAAGCCGGAACCTGCCCCTGCGCCCCGGCGGCGTTCCGCCCGGGAGATGCAGGCCATGGCGGAGGCAGCCAAACGGGAACAGGAGTTGCAGCGTGTGCAGCAGGAGGCCAACCGCCGCCTGGCGGAACAGGCAGCCCGCCGCCGCGCGGAACAGGAAAAGCTGGAGGCCCAGCGCAACAAGGCCCTGGAACAGGCCGCTCAACTGCAGCAGGCCCGCCGCCAGAAAACCACCCCGAAAACCTGAATCGTTACATAGCAAACGGCCCCGTCTTTGGCATGGCGTATCGCCAGCCGAAGATGGGGCCGTTTTTTGGACAATCGTTGCCTGCGGGCGCTGCAAGCGGAGGGTCTCCGCCCGAACACAAAAATTCCCCAGCCCTCCACCAGAGAGGGTTGGGGATCCCGCGCGCGTTCTTCTACCCTGTAAAGCCGGCGGGCCAAAGCCCGCTCTCGCCCGTGCCGTTTACTGCATTACAGAGCGATAGACGCGATCCAGTTCCGCCTCGTTCTCGCTTACCAGCTTGACGGGAGCGGAATAGTCCAGGCTCATCAGGCCCAGGATGCTCTTAGCGTCGGCAATGCTACCGTTTTTATCATGAACCCCGATATCGTCCAAGCAGCGGGAAGCGGCCGAAACGATCTCTTTCACTTCGCTGAAATTGGAAACCTTAATCTCTTTTACCATAACTTGTTGTCCCTCCATTACTAAATACAATAGACAGGTTGGGTCAAACTTCAAAGGGGGGGCGGCGCACAGCGGCGGGCGCGGCACGGTTTGTTTGGCAAGTTTTACCGCCCGTTCAGGGCCTGCCTCTCCTTTGATATTGTGCATTATAGCACATAAAATGCCGTTTGTCTTGTGATTTTTGCACAATTGAGATCTTTTCTCCCTGCTGGACAAAAGAAATTGGGCCCTCGCAACGGAATTTGTGCGTTTTGGATGCAAAAATGTTGCATATCCCCGCCGAGTTTGCTCCGGAACTCCCTGCTGCCCTTGCAATTTTCCGCGCTTTCTGGTATACCTATAACATTAGGTCCGCACGGGGCGGACCCCTGATTTGGAAAGGAACGTGATTGTTTTTGGATTCTCCTGGCCCTAGTATACTGGCGTTTGTATTGCTGCTGACATTTTCGGCCTTTTTCTCCGCCAGCGAGACGGCGCTCTCCTGCGTGAACAAGATCCGCTTACGCAACAAGGCGGACGACGGCGACAAGCGCGCCGAGACCGCGCTGCACCACGCAGAGGATTATGACCGCACCCTGTCCTCCATTCTGGTGGGCAACAACGTGGTCAACCTGTCCGCCTCCTCTCTGGCCACGGTGTTCTGTTCCACCCTGCTGGGCGAGCAGACCGGCCCGGTGGTGGCCACCGTGGCGGTGACCATTCTGGTGCTGATCTTCGGTGAGATCATGCCCAAGAGTTTCGCCAAGTCCAACTCCGAAAAGGTGTCTCTGGCCGTGGCCCGGCCCATGACCCTGGTCAAGACCCTCCTGAGCCCGGTGGTGTTCCTGTTCGCCCAGCTGCAAAAGCTGGCCACCCGCGGCGGCGATGACAGCCCCAGCGTGACCGAGGCCGAACTCAAGACCATCATTGACACGGTGGAGGAGGACGGCGTGCTCAGCCAGCAGGAGACCGACATGATCCAGAACGTGATCGAGTTTGACGACATCACGGTACAGGAGATCCTGGTGCCTCGGGTGGACATTCTGGCGGTGGACGTGGATTCCCCGGCGGACGAGATCATCCAGAAGGCCCTTGACAGCAGCTACACCCGCATTCCTGTGTACGAAGGGGACATTGACAATATCATCGGTATGCTCCACACCCGGGATCTGTTCCAGTGTCTGGCCCAGCACAAACCGGTGGACGTGCGGGCGCTGTGCCGGGACATTCCCTTTGTCTACCGCACCAAGCACATCAACACCCTGCTGGCGGAGTTCCGCCGCAAGCAGCAGCACATGGCCATCGTGACCGACGATTTCGGCGGCACGCTGGGTCTGGTGACCCTGGAGGACGTGCTGGAAGAGCTGGTAGGCGAGATTTTTGACGAGACCGACGAGGCCGAGCCGCCCCTGGTGCAGAACATCGGGGAGAATCTGTACCGGGCCGCGGGGGAAGCCCCCATTGACGAGATGTTTGAGGCGGTTGGGTTTGACGACCGCCACTACGACGGGAACTGCACCACCGTGGCCGGTTGGGCGCTGGAGTGCCTGGAACATATTCCGGTGGCGGGCGAGGAGTTTGACTTTGAAAACCTGCACGGCACCGTGGAGGAAGTGGACGACAAGCGGATTTTGAGCGTGCTGGTGCGGGTCTACCCGCCCGAGGAGAAGGACGACTGATCCGGTTTTCCACAATCGGTTTCAAAACAGTGAAAAGATACAACCGCGGCGGCGGGCCCCAGGGCCCGCCGCCGCGGTTTTGTGTATTCGTTACCGGGGCTGTTTGACCTGCTTCATGGTCAGGGCGATCCGCTTTTTCTTCAGATCCACATCCAACACCCGCACCCGGACCACATCGCCCACGTGTACCGCCTGGCTGGGATGTTTTACAAACTTTTCGCTGAGTTGGCTCACATGCACCAGCCCGTCCTGATGCACCCCGATATCCACAAAGGCGCCGAAGTCGATCACGTTGCGCACCGTGCCCAGCAGTTCCATGCCCGGCTTCAGGTCCTCCATCCCCATCACATCGCTGCGCAGCAGCGGCGGGGGCAATTCGTCCCGCATATCCCGGCCGGGCCGCACCAGTTCCGACACGATGTCCCGCAGGGTGGGTTCCCCCACGCCGGTCTCGGCGCAGAGGGTCTTGTAGCCCACCGTCTCCACCGTTTTGGGCAGGGAGGCGATGGCCGGTGTGCCCACGTCCGCCAGGGAGAAGCCGCACTTTTTCAGCACGGCCGAGGCCGCGTCGTAGCTTTCCGGATGCACGGCGGTGGCGTCCAGCGGGTCGGCCGCGCCGGGCAGGCGCAGAAAGCCCGCGCACTGTTCAAAAGCCTTGGGGCCCAGCCCCTTGACCTTCTTCAATTCTTTGCGGGAGGTGAAAGCCCCCTCCTCCTCCCGGCGGGCCACGATGTTTTTGGCGGTGGTGGCGGTGATGCCCGCCACCCGGGCCAGCAGCGGGGCGCTGGCGGTGTTCAGGTCCACGCCCACGGTGTTGACGCAGTCCTCCACCACCCCGTCCAGGGTCTCGTTCAGCCGCTTGGCGGGCATATCGTGCTGGTACTGGCCCACACCCACGGCCTTGGGGTCGATCTTGACCAGTTCGGCCAGCGGGTCCTGCAGGCGGCGGGCGATGGACACCGCGCTGCGCAGGTTCACGTCGTACTGGGGGAATTCCTCGGCGGCCAGCTTGCTGGCGGAGTAGACGCTGGCCCCCGCCTCGCTGACCACCATGTACTGTACCCCGCCGCCCAGTTCCCGGATCACCTCGGCGGCAAAGAGTTCGGTCTCCTTGCCGGCGGTGCCGTTGCCGATGGCGATGATCTCCACCCCGTGGCGGCGGATCAGCTGTTTGATGGTGGCTTTGGCCTGCTCCACCCGCTTGAACTCCGGCACCGGGTAGACCACGGCGGTGTCCAGCACTTTGCCGGTGGGGTCCACCACCGCCACCTTGCAGCCCATGCGGTAGCCCGGGTCCAGGCCCATGGCCACCTTGCCCCGGATGGGCGGCTGCAAAAGCAGCTGGCGCAGATTCTCGCCAAACACATGGATGGCCCCCTCGGCGGCCTTTTCGGTGAGGGCGGCGCGCACCTCCCGCTCCAGGCTGGGGTGGATCAGGCGGGTATAGGCGTCCCGGGCGGCGGCGTCCACCTGGGCGGCGCTGGCCCCGCCGGACTTCTTCACAAACATCCGGCAGACCAGGTCGGCGGTGCGGTCCGGGTCCACGGCGACCTCCACCTTGAGAAAACCCTCCCGCTCGCCCCGGTCGATGGCCAGCACCCGGTGGTCCGCGATGCGGCCCACCGCCTCAGAAAAGTCGTAATACTGGGCATAGACGCTGTCCTTGCCCGGGTCGGCGGCCCGGCTCTTTACCTGCCCGAAGGCGTGGTAGAACCGGCGCAGTTCCGCCCGCAGCCGGGCGTCGTCGCTGATCTGCTCGGCCAGGATATCCCGGGCTCCGACCAGGGCGGCCGCCGCGTCGGGCACCTCCTCGTTGCAGTAGGCGGCAGCCTCTTTTTCCACCTCCAGACGGGGGTCCTGGGCCAGCAGCGCGTCGGCCAGCGGCTGCAGTCCCCGCGCCTTGGCCACGCTGGCCCGGGTCTTGCGCTTGGGCTTGTAGGGGCGGTACAGGTCCTCCAGTTCCGCCAAGGTGGCGGCCTTGGACAGGGCCGCGTCCAGTTCCGCCGTCAGGGCGCCCTGGGTCTCGATGGAGGCGCGCACCTCGCCCCGGCGCTTGTCCAGCCCGCGCAGGTATTCCAGGCGGTCGGCCAGCTGGCGCAGGGCCTGGTCGTCCATGGAGCGGGTGGCCTCCTTGCGGTAGCGGGCGATAAAGGGGATGGTGTTGCCCGCGTCGATCAGTTCGATGGCGGCGTCCACCCAGCGGGGCTCCAGCCCCAGTTCGGCGGCGATCTGCTCGGTATGCTCGTTCATGATTCGGTGTTTCCTTTCGGCAGTTCAATGGCAAATGATTCGTTCTTGGAAGCGGCGGACCGCCGGCGGCGCGCCGCCAGCCAGACCATCCAGCCCAGCCAGACAAGCACCGCCGCCCCGGCCACCGGGGCGCTCTGGGCCAGGCCCGGGGTGTGGTAGTCCAGCCGGATGGTGTTCTCCCCCGCTGCGGCGGGCACGGCGATCATGCCGCCGCTGACCTTCTCCACCGGCGCGGTCTCGCCGTTGACGGTGGCGGTCCAGCCCTCGGTGTAGGGCACGCTGAAGAGCACCAGGTTGTCGCTGTCCAGGGTGATGGTGGCGGTAAAGCCGTAGTTGTCGGCGGTGAAGCTGTCCGCCGCGCCGGCCCGGCGGGCGGCGGCGTCCTGGGTATAGGCGTCGTAATCCCGGTCCACCAGATCGGTGCTGTCCAGCTGGGTCAGCCAGCCGCCGTACTGTTGGATCTGGTCCTCGTCCAGCACCAGCGCCCGCATCAGAATGTTGGCCCGCATATCCTCCGGGATGGCGTCCAGCTGCTGCTGGGTGATATAGCTGTCGTAGACAAAGCCCATCGGCACCCAGTTCTCGTTCTCATAGATGGCATAGCTGCCGCTCTCGCCCCAGAAGGTCCAGCCCTGCTGGCTCACCTCGTCCATAAAGTTGGCCTGTTCGCTCAGCGGCATCAGGGTGAACCGCACGCTCAAAAGCCCGCGCAGGGCGTACCGTTCCGCCTCGGGCTTGCTGCTCACATCCCGCTTGACCCCCAGCTGGGGATAGAACTCCATGATGCTGGGTTCGACGGTGGTGCTGAAAAATTGCAGGTTGGAGATGCCGGTCCACATGCTCAGGTTGTCGAAGGTCTCGTAGGTGTCGGTGCGGTAGAAGCCCTCGGGCAGGATATCCGCCAGCTGGGGGCCCTCCACATAGCACTGCTGGTAGTAGCCGCCGTCCCGTTCCCACTGGGGGAACTTGCCGATGGCGAAATGGAACACGCTGTACAAGCAGGAGAAGGACAGCACCGCCGCCAGCAGCGCCCGGGGCATTTGGGGGCCTCGCTCGTACCAGACCAGCACCAGCCAGAAGGCCAGTAGCCCCACCACGCCCAGGCCCAGCATCAGCCAGTACTGGGCCGGCTGCTGCAGCACGCCGAAGGTCCACTCGCCCTCGTCCCCCTCCACCGGCACCACCGCCAGCATCACGGTGCTGAGCAGGATGATCAGGCTGGGCAGGATGCCCTTGCGGGGAATGTCCACCTCCTCGTCCTCCAGGCCCAGCACGCTGGCCCCGCAGAGGATCAGCACCGGCATATACCACCAGCGGGCGTAGTAGCTGGCGTTCAGGGCGTAGAAGGCCGAGTTGAGCACCGGCACCATGGCGCACAGCCCGCAGACAAACAGCAGCCGCCGGAAGGCGTGGCCCTGCCGGGTGCGCATCCAGGCCAGCGCCGCCGAAAAGCCCATCAGCGGCAGATAGGCGGTCATGCTGGTGTGCTTGATGGTGCAGTCGGTGAACATGTTGGGCAGATAGGGCGGGTCCGGCGGGAAGAACAGGTTGTAGAAGATGGCGAAATACTGCTGCACCTTGCCGTAAAGCAGAAAGCCGTACCCGCTGGAGAAGTTCACGGTGCGGGGGTTCTGGGACAAGCTCAGCAGCGCCGGCCAGGCCAGCACACAGCCCATGGCGCTGCCCAGCAGGCTCTCAAAGGCCAGCCGCCCGAACAGCCGCGGGGTGATGCGCCAGGACCGGGTGGTGCATTTGCAGATAAAATACAGCGCCAGAAAGACGATCTGCCCGGCAAAGAAGAAGTAGTTGTTGAGGAAGTTCACCGCCACGGTGAAGGCGAACAGCCCCCGCCGGTCCCGGTACACCGCCTCGTCCAGCGCCCAGAGCAGATAGGGAAACAGGGCAATGCCGTCCACAAAGGTGAAGAAGAAGGTGTTGTAGATGGTAAAGCCGGAGAAGGCGTACAGGCATCCGCCGATCACACCCAGATTCTGCCGCCGCACATACCGGCGCAGCCACAGATAGGCCCCGCCGCCGGCCACGGCGTATTTGAGGCAGAGCATCGGTACCATCAGATAGGGCTGCCAGCGGGCGGGCAAAAGGCTGCTGAGCCAGAAAAAGGGCGAGCCCAGCAGGTAGTAGGAGTAGCTGTTCACAAACCCGCTGCCCATATCGGTGGCCCAGCTCCAGCTGCCGCCCTCCTTGACGAAGGCGTTGGCGTACTGGGTGAAGGAGATGTACTGGCTGTTGAAATCGCCGCAGTAGAGGAAAAAGCCCTTGTCCACGATCAGAAAGGGCAGAAAGATGCAGACGGCCCCCAGCGCGCAGAAGCCGAAGGTCATCCAGTACCGGTTGGGTGGGGGCGCAAGCCGCCGCACAGGTTGCATGGAATCTACCTCCTCACGCAAAATTTCCGGCCCGGGTCGCCCACAGGGGGCGCCGGGTATGGTATACTGAAACGGAAGACCCGTTCACGCGGAATACGAATCCACCGGAAGGAACCTTGCATCATGGAACACTTTTCTCTCAACGCGCTGCTGGCCCGGATGAAGCACATCACCCGGTGGGCGCTGATGCACAGCACCCGCACCGAAACCCTCAGCGAACACACCGCCGACACCGCCCTGCTGGCCCACACCCTGGGGCTGATCGCCCGGGATCTTCTGGGGCAGGCCGGCGTGCGGCCGGAGACTCTGGCCACGGCGGCGCTCTATCACGACGCGCCGGAGATCCTGACCGGGGATATGCCCACCCCGGTCAAGTACAAGAACGAGGCGCTCAAGACCGCCTACAAGGCGCTGGAGCGCCAGAGCGCCTGCCAGATGGCCGCGCTGGCCGACCCGGCGCTGCGGGACACGCTGGCCGGCTTTCTCACCGGGGACTGCCTGACCGGGGAGGAAAAAACGCTGCTCAAGGCCGCCGACCGATTGAGCGCCCTGATCAAGTGCGGCGAGGAGGTGCGGGCCGGCAACGGGGAGTTCCGGGCCGCGCTGGCCCAGCAGCAGGCGGCGCTGGAGGGGATGAACTGCCCGGCCGCCGCCTACTTTATGGCCCACATGCTGCCCTGCTACGCGCTGACCCTGGATGAATTGACCGCCCTGGAATAACGGTCAGCTGTTTTCCCGCCAGACCTTTTCGATGAGCCGGTCGATGTCGGGGAAATGTTCCAGCCGGCTGCACTCCGCCCGCAGAGCGGCGGCGCCCCGCAGCCCCTTCATATAATGGATCGCCTGGCTGCGGGCCTGGGGCATGGCCACCCATTCCCCCTTGGCTTCGCACATCTCGTACACCTGGCGGCGCAGCTCCGCCATCCGCTGGCGCAGGGTCGGGGGCGGCGGGGCGGGTTCGCCCTTCAGCATGGCGGCGATCTCCCCGAACAGCCAGGGGTTGCCCAGCGCGCCCCGGCCCACCATGACCCCGTCGCAGCCGGTGGCCTCCATCATGGCCTTCGCCTCGGCGGCACTGGTGATATCTCCGTTGCCCAGCACCGGCACCGACACCGCCGCCTTGACCGCCCCGATCACCGACCAGTCCACCGTGCCGGGGGTGTACATCTGCTCCCGGGTGCGGCCGTGCACCGCGATCAGCGCCGCGCCCGCCGCCTCACAGGCCCTGGCCACCTGCACGGCGGTGACGTGGTCAGCGTCCCAGCCGGCCCGCATCTTGACGGTGACCGGGCGCCCGTCCGAAACGGCCACCACCGCCGCCACGATCCGGCCGCACAGGTCCGGGTCCAGCAGCAGGCGGCTGCCCGCGCCGGAGGACGTGATCTTGGGGGCTGGGCAGCCCATATTGATATCGATGAAATCGTAGTCGTAGGACTGGATCAGCCGGGCGGCCTGGCCCATGGTCTCCGGTTCGGCCCCGAACAGCTGCACCCCGTAGGGCGCGCCGTTGGCGGCGCAGCGGATAAGCTGGGCGCTTTTTTTGTCCCCGAAGGTGAGCGCCTTGGCGCTGACCATCTCGCTGATGGTATACGCCGCCCCGTGGCGGGCGGCCATGTCCCGGCAGGCGGCGTCGGTAAAGCCGGCCATGGGGGCCAGCGCCGCGCCGGGGGCCAGGGGGATGGATGCGATCTTCATGCAAAACCTGCTTTTCTCTAGGATAGGCCGCCAAAGCGGCAACTAACGAATATTGTACCACAAAGAGGCCGGATGTGGTATACTGAAACCGTATGAAATTTCGGGGCCCCGGCCCCGCAGGAGGATAACGCGCCTATGAAACTACTGGTTCTGGACGGCAACAGCCTGGTCAACCGGGCCTTTTACGGCATCAAGCTGCTGACCACCAAGGACGGACGGCCCACCAACGCCATCTTCGGCTTTCTGAACACCCTGCAGGGGCTTGTGAGCGCCCACGGGCCGGACGAGGTGGCCATCGCCTGGGACCTGAAGGCCCCCACCTTCCGCCATAAGCTATACGACGGCTACAAGGCCACCCGCAAGGGCATGCCCCAGGAACTGGCCGACCAGATGCCGGTGCTGAAGGAGTTGCTGGGCTATCTGGGCTACCCGATGGTGAGCCGGGAGGGCTACGAGGCGGACGATATTCTGGGCACCCTGGCCGCCGCCTGGGGAGCGCGAAAGGACGACTGCCTGCTGGCCACCGGCGACCGGGACAGCCTGCAGCTGGTGAGCGAGACCGCCACCGTGCTGCTCACCGCCACCCGGATGGGCCGCAGCGAGACGGTGGTCATGGACCTGGACGCGGTGCGGGAAAAGTACGGGGTGGAGCCCAAACAGCTCATCGAGGTCAAGAGCCTGATGGGGGACACCAG
>CALXIA010000015.1 GCA_944388245.1 uncultured Gemmiger sp.
GCTTCTGAAAATAAAATAACCAAAGATCGTGCCCCGGAGCCGCTTGATGCGCTGACTTCCCATGTGCCGCTTGATGAATCTTCCCCACCAAATGGTGAGGAAGGTTAGCGGCGCATGCCAGCGAGATCAAGCGGCTCCTTTTATGCCCATCCGGCTCTCAGGCAGAGTTGGATGGGCGTTTTTGCGCCTGGCTGATGCAGAAAAATTTCTCTAAAAATTTTTTTAATTCGGACATGAGCTGTCCGCTTTAACCTGTATGATTCGGCCATGGAGGTGAAAGGGGGTGAGAGTGTGAGAATCAACGACCGGCAACAACGGCTCATCAGCCTGCTGAGTCAGCGGCGGAGCGATACCGTTCAAAATCTGGCGATGGAACTTGGCGTCTGTGAACGGACGATCCGCCGGGACATTGAAGAACTCACACTCACTTACCCCCTTGAGACAGTCCGTGGCCGATATGGCGGCGGGGTAAAGATGGCGGACTGGTATTTTCAAGACCGGCCCAAGCTGTCCCCAAAACAAACGGCCCTACTTAAGCGTCTGGCGGCTGGGCTACAAGGCGAGGACCTGGATGAGATGACTCAGATCCTGGCCCGTTTTGCTTCCTAAAGGAGCGCCTTTGCTCCTTTCCCTTGTACCTTGACAAGTTCATACCAGCAGTACGGATCACCACCGAAACAGCCGAGCATCACACAGCGCGCGCCATGACACTCAGAGCATATGCCCTGGGCCGAGCGAGAACGCCACCCGTGTGGGGCGCTATGGCACACGCCTTCGCATTGACACTGTTTGGGTACATAATGAGACACCACGCATGGCCTGCGCATAAGACAGGCGGCGCTGCCCTGGAGTTGAAAGCAGTAGAGACTTCAGGTAAAAGCCCGTGCGGCTTCTTGCCGGAAGCCGGTCCGTACTGTTCCCCATCGTCGGGGGGCGAGCCGCAAATACGACGAGTTGAAGAAAGAAAATCAACTGTACAAGGAGATTTTACAAATGATTAGTTATCATAACAGGCAGATTACCCACGATGAGATCGACCATATTTTTAAGGACCTCTTCCCAAGCCATGGTATGACAGCCCGGCCCAGCCAGATTGAGTTGAGCCACAAAATGCTGGAGGCCATGCTACACAACAAAATCGCTCTGAGTGACGCGGGGACAGGGATCGGCAAAACCTATGCCTATCTGGTGGCCGGTGTTTCTTTTTCCCGTGCATTGAATCGGGAGGGTGTCCCCTTCCACCCCATCCTCGTTTCCACCTCCAGCATCGCACTGCAAACTGCGGTAAAGGAGGAATATATCCCGTTTCTCTCCTCTGTCCTTATGGAGAACAAGCTGATCCAGGCCCCCATCCGTGCTGTCATCCGCAAAGGGAAAAGCCACTATGTGTGTGACGAGCGCCTGTTGCGTCGCTTGCGACAGGTGGATCTGGAGCGTAAAAACCCGCAGGCCGCCCATGCCCTTCTTTCTCTGCGGGATCATCTGGACACAGATCAGGTTCCCAATCTCAGCCAGTATGATCGGAACCGGGTGTGTGTTCCCCCAGTGTGCGATTGCCGACGGGATAGCTGCAGATACCTCTGTTACATGGATGCATGCAGCTCAGACCGCTATCTGTTTCAGATCTGCAATCACAACTTGCTACTGGCGGATGCCATCCATCGTGGCAGTGGGCACAAGCCCATTCTGCCGGATACCTGCGCTTTGGTAGTAGATGAGGCCCACAAACTTCCTGAGACCGCCCGGCAGATGTTTGGTATTACCCTGGCATCCAAGGACATCCGCACTCTAATCCGCACCCTGCGGGCGGAACGATATCTGCTGGCATCGGAATCCCTGGCTGAGATGGCAGCGGCGCTCCTGGACCTCATGTCCATGCCCCCTGATGACGACCGCCCTTTTTCGGACTATGTCCGACACATGATCGGACCGGCTCGGACCCTGGCTACCATCCAGAAACAGATCGGCGGGGTTCTGACACCGACCACCAGAAAGGAATTGGATCGTGTGTCCTCCACCATCCACCTGCTTTTGGAGGAACGCGCCGATCTGGTGTTCTACACCGCAATGGATGACGACGGTAGTACCCTGCTGTGCGCCTCCATCTCCGACCTGACCTCCCAGCTCCATGCGACACTCTGGTCTCAGAATCAGCCCATCCTTCTTACCTCCGGCACTCTGGCCATAGGTAAGGACTTTTGTCGTTTCAAAGAGGAGGCTGGCCTCACTGGCAACCCTCGGGTGGAGGAGTCTGTTTCGCCCTCTCCCTTTGATTACCGGAAAAACTGCCTGCTCTATTTTCCCGCTATGCCGCCCAGGCACCACGAAGCTGATTACTTTGACAAGCTAACTGAGGAGATCCGAACTCTGTTGATCGCCGTCCATGGCCATGCGCTGGTGCTGTTCACTTCCTATGCGGCCATGTCTGCGGTAAAGGACCGCCTGAAACACCAGCCTCTGCCGTTCCCCCTGTTTACTATGGGCCGCAACACGCCGCACACCATGGCCCAGTTTAAGGCGTCTCCCGGAAGTGCCCTGTTTGCCACCGGCGCTGCCTGGGAGGGCTTTGATTTTCCCGGAGACTGCGTCTCCCTGTTGGTCATCCCTCGCCTACCTTTCCAATATCCGGACGCTTTGCAAGAAAAAAAGAGAGCGGCGTACCCCGACCTCCGCGCCTTTATCCGGGCTGTGGCTGTGCCGGAGATGCAAATCCGGCTCAAGCAAGGTTTTGGGCGGGCCATCCGCTTAGAGACAGATACTTGTGCCATTGCGGTTCTGGATGAACGAGCGGCCAAAGGCAGCCGCTATTTCAATGATGTTTGTTCCGCTCTGCCAGAGATGCCTGTGACAAACAGCATCTACGCGGTGGAGCGATTCATTCGGCAAATCAAGAACGAGGACTACTTCCGGGAGGTGGCGTAATGGAGATACGAAATGAGCTGCGTTACCGCCTGGCAGTGGCTCTATGGGAGCAAATGGCAGCAGATGGGCTACTTACCAAAGAAGAACTGGCCAGAGCCAAACAGCTGTCGGCGGAGCGCTACCTCTCCAGAACTGTTTGGGAATAGTGCTGGATATTCCCGCAGGTGTGTGATATGGTTTCGTTGCCAAAAAGGATGAAAAATAGGAGGCAAGTAACAAATGGCGAAAGTACAAGTAATCCCGCCCAAGGCAGCGAGACCAGACACCCTGCGGGTGGCCGCCTACTGCCGAGTCAGTTCTGACTCTGAGGACCAGCTCCATTCCTATGCCGCCCAGATCAGAGCCTACACCCAGGCGATCAACGCCCATGATGGCTGGGAATTGGTGGACATCTATGCGGATGAGGGCCTGACTGGCACCCGAATGGACAAGCGCGAGGACTTCAACCGCCTGATGGCAGACTGCCGGAAGGGCAAGATCGATAAGATCGTGGTCAAGTCTATCTCCCGATTTGCCCGGAATACCCGTGACTGTCTCGCCACCTTGCGGGAACTTTCCTCACTGGGTGTGACCGTCAGGTTTGAAAAAGAGAATATCGACACCGGAACGCTCACCTCAGAACTGATGGTGAGCGTTTCCGCTTCTCTGGCGCAGGAGGAATCCATCTCCATCTCCAAAAACCAGCGCATGAGTTATCAGCGGCGCATGGAACGCGGGGAGTTTATTACCTGCTCCGCACCATTTGGATACCAAATCGTTGATGGTAAGAATCTTGCAATCGTAGAGGAACAAGCGGAGATTGTCAAATGGATTTTTGCGGCCTATCTGAAGGGCCGCAGCTCAGAATGGATTGCCCAGGAGTTAAGTGAGAATGGGCCTGCCCCCATTCATGGTGGACAAGTGTGGCATCAACAGACCATTCGAAAAATATTAACAAATGAAAAATATATCGGGGATGCACTTTGCCAGAAAACCTTTACAACGAGCACGTTTCCATTCAACAGGAAAATAAACCAAGGTGAGGCAGATCAATACTATGTGGAGCACACCCATCCCGCCATCATCAGCTATGAGGACTTTCAGAAAGTTCAGGAACTGCTGAAACGGCGGTCAGAGCGAAAGCCAATTTCACATGAGCATTCACCGCTTGCACAAAAAATCGTCTGCGGGCAATGTGGGACACTTTATCTCCGGCGGATCTCCAAAGCTGGATATGTTGCTTGGGTATGCCGTAAGCATGACAGAAAGGCCGCAGACTGCCCCAATGGCAGGATCAGTGAGAGCAGCATTTATACAGCCTTCCTTCGGATGTACCACAAACTACGGTCACATGATGGCATTGTGCTGGGACCTGTGTTGAAGCAGATGGATGCCCTCTCAGATGCCCTTCATCGTAGTAATCCTGCTATGCTGGCAGTTAACACCGCCATCGCTGTGGCTTCTGAGCAAAGCTACCACCTCACCCAACTGCACACAGCAGGGCTTCTGGACGCAGCCGCCTTGTCCACAAAGCAGGCGGAGATCAACTCCAAGTTATCGGAACTCCGCCGGGAGCGACGGAAACTGTTGTGCAACGAGGATATGGATGAACAGGTGGATAGGATTCGCATAACCATAGACACCATCCGAAATGGGCCAGAAACCCTATCCAGATTTGACGAATCTTTGTTTACCAAGCTGGTGGAACGGATCATTGTAGATACTCGGGATACCATCCGATTCCAATTGTGTGGTGGGCTCGAATTTCAAGAAACATTGGAGGTGTAAGCAATGGCCAATCGAAAAATATTGTATGGCTACCTAATCACACATGGAGAGCTGCTCATTCGAGAGGATGAGTGCATGATTGTTCAGAATGTCTATACCTCCTACCTGGCCGGACTATCTTATCAATCTCTGGCGGACCGATTGAACGCAGACGGCATTCCCTTCTTCCAGGAGTCGCCACTTTGGAACAAGCACAAGATCAAGCGGATGCTGGAAAATCCCCGCTATACTGGGAAAGACGGATACCCCACCATCATTGACCAAGATACCTTCCAGCAAGTACAGGAAAAGATCGCGGAAAAGACAAGAGGGCAGCTTCCACATCGAACGGATATGGATCGTCTGTGGCCAAAGCTGCGGAGCGGATGCTGTCATGACCGTCTGTTTCGAACTGGCGGTCCGAGTGGGCGCACCGGAAAAGTCCGTCTGAGATGTTCCGCCTGCGGAAGCACATTTGCGGTAGGAAAGGAGGAGCTGCTTGCGCAGACGGCACGACAGCTTGCGGCACACGAAAAGCCTGTATGCAAGCCATACGCGCCCTCTGCGGAGGCCGTCCGTCTGGCCAATGCCATTGACCGGGTTCTGGAACAACCAGGAGACGGGAAAGAGGCAATTTCCTGCATCCTGCGAGGGGCATCCGCTCGATATGCCTGCTGTGATGATAGTATGGCTGCATGGGAAGATCAGGAACGAACCGAACAAATAAATTGGGGGCGTTTCGAGCAGATCGTCTCCCACATTACGATTGGAACAGATGGCACAGCAACTGTACACTTCTAAAGCAATAATAGGAGGAATCTTATCATGGAACAGGCAACTATGGAACGCACAGTCCGTCACATCCCCGCCTCAAGGCCCAAGGCAGCGGGTGCAAAAACACGTCTTCACGGTAGGCAGCGCGTGGCGGCCTATTGCCGCGTCAGCACCGACAGCGAGGAACAGATCAACAGCTATGACGCTCAGAAAGCATACTACACGCAGAAGATTGAGGAGTCCCCAGAGTGGGAACTGGCAGGCATCTTTGCAGATGAGGGCATCACCGGAACCAGCATGAAAAAGCGAAAAGAGTTCAATCGGATGATCACCGCCTGCAAACGTGGCAGCATCGACCTCATTCTCACGAAGTCTCTCTCCCGCTTCGCCCGAAATACAGTAGACTGCTTGGAGACTGTGCGGATGCTGAAAGCCAGAGGGATCGGGGTTATCTTCGAAAAAGAGAACATCAATACCCTCACAGAGTCCAGCGAATTCCTCATCACCCTGTTCAGCGGATTTGCCCAGGCCGAGAGTGAATCACTCAGTGCCAATATCCAGCTGGGTATCCGGATGGCAATGAAAGAAGGAAAAGTCAACTTCCACTACAAGTCCATGCTGGGCTACCAGCGAGGAGCAGACGGCAAGCCGGAGATCGTGCTGGAGGAGGCCGAGGTGGTGCGGCGGATCTACCGGCGATACCTGGAGGGATGCAGCGAGGGCCAGATCCAGAGAGAACTTACCCAGGATGGGATCGCCACCGCAAAGGGTGTCAAAGCATGGTCCCATCAAATCGTTCATAACATCCTCACCAACGAAAAGTATGCGGGAGATGCCCTGCTGCAAAAGACCTTCACCACAGACTGCATCAGCAAGACGGTCAAGAAAAATACCGGCGAGTTGCCGCAGTATTACATCAAGGACAACCATCCTGCCATCATTCCGCGGGACATCTACCAGCGGGTGCAGGAGGAGATGGCACGGCGGACCAGCAAGCGGAAGATCCTGCAGAAAAGTGGAAAAACAGAACAGGGCAAGTATTCTGCCAAATATGCTCTCAGTGAGCGACTGGTTTGTGGGGAGTGTGGTTCCCCATATAAGCGGTGTACCTGGGCCAGGAATGGCGTCAAACGGATCGTCTGGCGGTGCGTCTCCCGATTGGAGTTCGGGAAAAAATACTGCCATGAATCGCCTTCCATAGTGGAGGACAAGCTGCATACTGCCATTCTCACGGCACTCAACCGGGTAGTCGAAGCAAGCAATGGCCTACAGGATGAACTTGTGGAAACGCTGCAAATGGTATGTGTCCCAGAAGGGAATGGTGACGACCTGTTAGAATTGGAGCACAAACTGGAAGCACTGACTACACGGCAGAACGCACTGTTGGATCTGGCATTGGCCAATATGGAGGACCTGACGATAACAGAGCAGCTCAAGGCCCTGCTGGAAGAAAAGCAGCTCCTACAGACCCGGATCGATGCGGCGAAGAAGGAGGCGGTCAACAGGATCAGCGAGGACTCACGTATGGCAGAGTTAACAGCTTACCTGGCGGAACACCTCAGTGGCTTCCAACAGTATGATGATGGAATCGTTCGGCAGTTGGTTGAGAAGATCACCGTAGTCGACACGGAAACGATCCGGATCAAATTTCGATACAGCAATGTAGAGATCGAGCAGACCGTGTGCTAAAATGGAAACAAGGAGCAACTACTTATGGAAATTTTTATTACAGGAGATACACACGGAGATTTCCGCCGGTTTCGGCCTGACATCTTCTACGAACAGGAATGTATGACCAAGGAGGACCTGGTTCTGGTTTGCGGAGACTTTGGTGGGATATGGCATGGTGACCCACGGGACGATGCAGGACTGGACTGGCTGGAGGACCGACCATACACCACCGCCTTCGTGCTCGGGAACCACGAAAACTATGACGCTTACAAAGGTTACCCCAAGGAGGAGTGGCATGGCGGACAGATCCAAAGGATACGTCCCTCCGTTTTGCACCTCATGCGGGGCCAGGTATATGAGCTCAACGGCAAGAAGTTTTTTACCATGGGCGGTGCTTCCTCCCATGATATCCAGGACGGTATCCTGGAACCGGACGATCCCAACTTCGAGGAAAAGTTCCAACAACTCGAACAGCTCGGTGCCCTGTTCCGTGTGAACCATCGTTCCTGGTGGGCCGAGGAACTGCCCGACAAGGCAGAGTATCTGGAGGCCAAGGCAAATCTGGAGCGTGTCCACTGGAATGTGGATTACATCATCAGCCACTGCTGCCCATCCACCATACAGGATGTGTTCAGCGGAGGAATGTTCAAAAAAGACACATTGACGGACTTCTTCGATGAAGTCCGCCAGAGATGTACCTTCCGGTATTGGTTCTTCGGCCACTACCACGGCAACATGGTGATCGAGGAAAAATATGCTATGCTATATGAGCAGATCATAAGGCTGAAGTAAGACAAAGGGCTGTGCTGCGCACGGCCCTTTCTTTGTTCCTTTTCACAGCCAGCTTTGTCAGTATGGGGGTTCGGAAATGGTTTGAAAAAAGCGCAGAAAAGCAAAAATATAAATTGCGCAAAACCTCAAATCCATTGGGCCGCAAGGCTTTTCCGGGTGCATCTTTTTCGGCAACAAAAGACAGACAAAAGGCTGGTAAAACAGCCGAAAAACCGCGTAGTTAAGCCGTTTTTGGCCGCTACGCGGTTTTTTCTTTTTCTCCGTCAAATTGCCCTGGCAAATTTTTTGTCGAAAAATTTGTCGAAAATTATTTTTGTCGAACAGACACACAAAAAGCAGGCCGTAGTTTTACCACTACGGCCTGCTTCTATTAGTTCGTTTTTATTCTCTCTCGCACAAACGATTTTCAATATAGCTTACATCTTTTCCGTTTACATTATCTGGATTGCCAGTGGGCACTCCTTTTAAGAAGCCGTTCGTATTGTGCCTGACACGAGTATAAACAATTAGCCAAGTAACTGCCGAATCTTATCCATTAGTAGGGCCTTACGCTTTTCATAAAATTCTCCGAAATGTTCCAGTTCAAGCGAAACGCCATCAGGAATAAGCGCCTCTTTGCGGAACACAGCCTTTTGCTCATCATTCATATCGTTGTAGTAATCCACAAGCCGCATGTCATTTTTGCTGGCATTTTGCCTGCCTTCAAGAAGATGCAGATTGGGCAGACGGTTGCGATTGCTTCTCCATTTGTTCCACTCTTCCATCGGGACAGAGACCGGATTTGTTCTGTTAAATCTTTCATCGGGATGTAAATGATCCTGTTCGTATTTGTAATTTTTATTGATCCAATCTAATCCCAAGAAATACAATACCTCTCCTGCCACACGGCTTCCTTTTTCGGCATTGAGGATATCGTCTATTTTCCCATCGGTCACACGGAGATCGCTTATTTGATTCTCCATCATATCAACAGTTATTTCGTAGTTGTAGCTGTTGATACTACTCTTCATCTGCTGCAATTTGCTGGTGGTGCCGGATTGGAAATAGGTGAACAAAACCGCCCGAACTAAATAGGCCCGGATGCCTTCCAGATTCTTTTCATATTCCGGGTTGTAGTATATGAAATAAATAATAGGCAGCAACACGTTCCAGCTGTTGGCAAAGCGGCTGACCTCGATTTTCATGTTCTTTAACACAGTTTCCAGATTTCGGAGCGCCTTTTTAAATTCCTGCCAGTGATTTTTTAAATCTTCCGCTATCTGTTTGTTGATGTTGGATTTCACAACGTCACCGTACAGCATGAGGGCGGCCCGTACAATAAAATCCGTTCCAAACCCGGCATAAGGACCTTCCAGAACCTTTCCGAATTCAGTCTTTGCACTTGGCCAGTAGGCTTCCAAAATCGACATGGTGATCTCGTGCTTTTTCAATGCTTTACCGCCGCTGTTAAAGCGGACAAACATCTCCAACGCATCGTCTTGTTTCATATCTTTAATTTTTGTATAGCGAATCAGTTTTTCTACAAAAATTTTACGGTATAACTGATTCAGTATGCCTCGTGCATACTCTTTGCTTTCCGGCGGCACATTGACGATCGCTTTTTCGATGGCCTGTTCCCTTGTGCTGTCCTCTCGGAATTGCGGGTCTAAAATGTTTTTGACTTCAAATTGAGTCGGGCTCAATTTTCCAATTCTTTCGGCAAACCGGATATCAAATTTCTTGCTGTTGTACTCTTCTTCATCCACAGCCAGTCTGTTTTTATTCAGCTCGATGAGAAGTTTGACTACGGTGCCTCCGGCTATCTTCTTTCTTGCGTGTTTCTGCCGGATATACGCCTGACCGTAAAGCGATAAAAACAGCGATGTCAGCCGCTGCTGGCCATCCAGAACAGCTGTGTCGGTCAAATTTACATTGATACTGCTCAATTCGTAGTTCACGCTATCGGCCTGTTTTCTGCTGTCGAAAGTGACTTCCGACAAAAAATTGCAGAAATATGTATCCCAACTCACATTGTCGTCATCCACATGCCAAAACAAAAAGGTCGCAATCGGATAATCAAGCAGGATAGAATCCCAGAGTTTTTCTATCTGCTCCATGCTCCAAACATACTGTCTTTGAAATGCAGGCATAACATATTTTCCGTTTTTGATATTCTCAAGCGCCTCATAGATTGTGATACTGTCGTCAATCAAAACACTCATGGCTTACCTCTCCGCTCTGTATACCTGTTATTTTCAAGATATCTGGCCATTTTCTTTTATTGTACAGTCGTTCCATAGTTTTGTCTATGGACAGCTTAATCTACAGCAAAAAGACGCCTTTTTATCAAAAGCGTCTTTTTTGTTTATTCCGTATAAACAACAAATCCGAATCCATCGCCAATCGGCACAAGGTTCGGATTTGTTTGTTGTGGTGGAGATAAGCGGGATCGAACCGCTGACCTCTTGAATGCCATTCAAGCGCTCTCCCAGCTGAGCTATACCCCCACATATTTGGCTTTATCAAGCAACCAATCGCTGACTGCTTGATAATTATAGCAGGCATATAGGAGTTTGTCAACACTTTTTGCGCAAATTTGCAAAGAAGCGGGGAAATGCCCTTGTCGGACGTTCCTGTTCCCCATCGGGCGGGAAAAACGGTTGCAACAGCAGCAAGGGTGGCCTTTTCCAGGCAGTTTTCGTTCAAAACGCGAGCACCGCTGCGCGTATGCTCATTCAGAGCTCTATCTGTACTTTCACCACCAGTTTGTGTACAGGAGCGGGATGGTCATCCAGGGCTATGCCCACCTTGTGGGCGTCTTCCGGGTAGGTAACCAGAAACATTCCCGGTTTCAGGATACAGCGGGTCATGGCCGGGCCGGAATAAAAACCGATATCCGCGTCTGGATCATACGGTGTCTCGACCGTCAACGCTTCGGGCAATTGCAGCTCTACTCCTTCCGAGCCTTCCAGTACAAAATGGATGTCGGCATAGCGGCGGTGCGCTTCAAAGCGGCAGTCGCAGGCCGGGCGGCTGGTAAAAGAAACCGGGGTGACAAACAACCGCATGCCATCCAATTCCAGGCGATGATCAGGGATATCTTCTTCAGACAGTTCAGACAGCCAGGCAAGCGCCGCACCTACGCCGGGGAGAGCCTGATAAAGCGCAGCATGGCGAATATGATCGAGAATCACAAGCAGACCTCCTTGTAATAATAGGGTTACAACAATTTGTTGGCGATGGCGTTTACCGCCCGTTCCCGGTTGCGCATGGATTCATCAAGATCCTGCCGGCAATATTCGTTAAACAGCACATCCACTAAAAACAGCATGGCCATTTTGGCAGCGATAGAGCCGGATTGCAGAGGGCCTTCATCCGCGCCGCAAAGCACGACAATGTCGGCCAGAGCCGCCGCGGGGGACTTGGTAAACCGGGTAAGCAGCACCAGTTTTGCGCCGGCATTGCGGGCTTGCCGCATGGTGTCCTGCATATCCTTTGTAGCGCCGGAATAGGAAAAGCAAAGCACCAGGTCGTCCGGGCCCATGAGCGAGGCGGTCATGGCCTGCATGTGCGAATCTCCAATTACGGAAAATTTACCGCTGACAGTGGCAAAGCGAGCCCAACATTCCATGGCCATTACCATACTTCCGCCCTGCCCGAAACAATAAATCCGGTGTGCGCCGCGCATGGCTTGTATTGCCCGCCGGATCGAATTTTCATCCAGCAGTTCCAGGGTCTGCGCAATGGAACGTACGTCGGTAGCATAAAGCTTTTTGCACATCTCCTGGATGCTGTCGCCGGGCTGGACCTCCCCGTAAAGCTCAAAATCCTGCGCGGAACTGCTTACAGCCCGATTCAGCGATTTGGCAAGCCCCAACTTGAAATCGTTGTATCCTTCAAATCCCAAGGTCCTGCAAAACCGAAAAATTGTGGCTTCCGCCACGCCACACTCCTCGGCCAACGCCGTGATTGGCAAATACTGCACCTTTTCCCGATTGGCAAAAACATAATCTGCCACCCTGCGCCCGGCCCTGGTCAGATCATTGTAGCGCAAAGTCAGTTGTTGCAACACGTCTTCCCGGATCAAAATGGCTCACCTCGCTGTTTTGTGAAAAAAGTTTTTTTCTTTTATTGTAGTCGTGCTTCGCAAAAAAATCAAATGTTTACAAAAAATTCACCTGCTGAAAAACGGATATGCAAGAAAATTCGCATGCAGTGTAGATGCTTTTCTTTTATATTTAGTGTGCTTGCCCAAAACAACGGCTTAAAAAACAAAAATGAAAAATATTTTCGTTACACTTCACAAAAAAGAGAAAGTTTTTTCATATAGTTTTCAAATTGAAAAATATTTTCTTCAATGCTACAATAAAGCTGCACACGAGGGGCGGCTCAAGCAGCCGTTTTCCAGGACAAAAGCAAAGAGGAGGATCAGACATGAAAAAATTTCTTGCCGTATTCCTTGTACTCGCAATGGCACTGAGCCTGGCCGCATGCGGCGGGGCTGGCACAAGCAGTTCACAGCCGGCCGGCGGGTCGTCGTCGGGCGGGGAGACAACCGGCAGCAAAACAGCCATCACCCTGTGGACCTATCCCATCGGCAATTGGCAGAAAGCGGAAACGGTGGACCAGTTCATCGCAGCGTTCAACGCGGAGTATCCGGACATTGAAGTCACAGTGGAATATCTGGACTACACCAATGGCGACGACAAGGTAACCACTGCCATCGAGGCCAACAATACGCCTGATATCATTTTCGAGGGCCCGGAGCGTCTGGTTTCCAACTGGGGCGCCAAAGGTCTGATGGTGGATCTGGCGGATCTGTGGGATGAAGAGGCTCTGGCGGATATCAGCGCCGTGAGCGAGGCCGTTGTCAACGCCTGCAAAGGGAGCGACGGGGTCTACTATGAGTATCCGCTGTGCATGACCGCTCACTGCATGGCCATCAACTACGAGTTGTTTGAGGCGGCCGGCGCTCTGCAGTACATCGATCAGGATACCCGCAGCTGGACCACCGACAATTTTGTCAAGGCTCTGCAGGCTCTGAAAGATTACGGGCAGGGGATCAACACTATCGTATACTGCGGCGGCCAGGGCGGCGACCAGGGCACCCGCGCGCTGGTCAACAACCTGTGCAGCGGTACCTACACCAATGCGGACCATACCGCCTATACCGCGAACAGCCCGGAGAACATTGAAGCGCTGCAGCTGCTGGCTGATCTGAACAGCCAGGGCCTGGTCACCTTTGATCCCGGCATCCAGGCTTCTGAGGAACTGCAGCTGTTTGCCAACGGCACCGCGGCTATGACGCTGGCCTGGAACGCCTCCAACGAAGCGTCCTATGCCGAGCAGGTCTCCTTCACTCCGTACGCCATGAACTTCCCCTCGGATGACGGCGTGGCGGAACTGTGCGGCGGTATCTGGGGCTTCGGCATCTTTGACAATGGCGACGATGCACGGATCCAGGCGGCCAAGACCTTCATCGAATTCATTGCCGATAACGCCGAGCAGGGCCCTGCCAGCGTGGCGGCTACCGGATTCTTCCCGGTTCGGGCTTCCTTCGGCAATGTGTACGAAGGCACCGAAGATGCTGACCGGATGGCTACATTTGCCAGCTTCCTGCCCAACATGGGGGATTACTACAACGTCATCGGCGGCTGGACTCAGCAGCGTACCAATTGGTGGAACATGCTGCAGGAGATCGGCAACGGTGCGGATGTGACCACGGCGGCCAACGCGTTTGTGGAGGCTTCCAACGCTGAAATCGCGTAACAGAAACCAATAAGCAACCGGCGCGCACCTGTTTCCCGCTTGCATCCGGGGCGGTGCGCGCCGTGCTTTTCCGCAATTCCACAGCCGGGCATACAGGCCTGGCTCTGCCGAAGAGAGAGGAGAGTAGTTGTGGCAAGCAAACGCAACAACGGATCAGGCGGCACCAGCCATGCGCTGATGGTGAAAGAAACGATCTCTGCCTACCTGTTCCTGCTGCCGTTTCTGATTTTCTTTGTGGGTTTCGTGCTGATCCCCATGGTCATGTGCCTGCGCACCAGCTTTTTTGATTCTACCATGGGACGGGCGGATATTTTTGTAGGTCTGCAGAACTACGTGACCATGTGGAACGATGAGATCTTCCGCAAGGCTCTGCTCAATACCGTGATCATCGTGGTGGTAGCGGTACCCACCGTTACCGCGTTTTCGCTGTGGGTCGCTTCGGTGATCTATCAGATGGGCGGGCGGCTGCGGTCGTTTTATCGCTGCATCTTTTACCTGCCGGTGGTCACCGGAACGGTGGCGGTGACAGTAGTCTGGAAGTGGATGTTCAACTACTATTATGGCCTGGTAAACTACCTGGGGAAAACCGTAGGCGCCATTGAAAACAATGTGAACTGGCTGGGGAACGAAAAAACCGCCCTTTGGTGTATCATTCTGATCCTGTTTACCACATCCATTGGCCAGCCGATCGTGCTCTATGTGTCGGCGCTGGGCAACGTGGATCCCAGTCTGGTCGAGGCGGCTGAAGTGGATGGCGCCACCAATCTGCAAACTTTCTGGCGGATCAAGTGGCCCCAGGTCATGCCCACCACCCTGTATATCCTGGTCATCACCACCATCAACAGCTTCCAGTGTTTTGCGTTGATCCAGCTGCTGACCAGCGGCGGTCCGAATCATTCTACCGACACCATCATGTATTACATTTATTATAAGGCGTTTAAGCTCTTTGAATATGGCTATGGCAATGCCATGGGCGTATTCCTCGCCGTGGTGATCGCTTTGTTCTCTGCCGTTCAGTTCCTGGTGGCGGGCAAGAACAACGAGTAAGGAGGCGCACGAATGAATTCTTCCGTAAGAAAACGTACCCCGTATCGGATAGTCTCGGCGGTCATTATGGCGCTGTTGGCGATCTTCTTTGTGTTTCCCTTATACTGGATCTTTACCGGCTCGGTCAAAACAGCGGCGGCTATCAACGCCCCGGCTCCCCAGTGGTTCCCGATGGAACCCACTATGACCAACTACAACAAACTGTTCAGCAACCCGGCGCTGCTGTGGCTGTTCAACACGATCTTCATAGCGGTGGTGGCCATGGCCATTACCTGCCTGACATCGGCTATGGCCGGGTATGTGCTGGCGAAAAAACGGTTCTACGGCCGTGCGCTGCTGTTTACCTTGATCGTTTGCGCCATGGCGCTTCCCAAGCAGGTCATTCTGATCCCCTTGTTGCGGGAAATGTCCGCGCTTCGGCTGCACGATACCCTGTGGGCCGTTATCCTGCCTACGGTGGGGTGGCCTTTTGGCGTGTTCCTGATGAAGCAGTTCAGCGAAGGCATTCCCACCGAGATGCTGGAAGCCGCTCGGATCGACGGAAGCGGGGAGGCCAGAACCTTTGTGAGCATCGTGCTGCCCATGGTCAAACCCGGCATTGGCGCGCTGGCAATCTTTACCTTTATTACAGTCTGGAATGACTACTTTATGCAACTGATCATGCTCAACAGCAATACCAAACTGACCATCTCCCTGGGCCTGGCCCAGTTGCAGGCCGAGATGGCAACGGACTTTGGCCTGATCATGGCAGGCGCTTCGGTAGCGGCGATTCCGATTTTGACGGTGTTCATCTGCTTCCAGAAATATTTTACACAGGGCATCACCATGGGCGCGGTCAAAGGATAAACGCCCGGCCCGCCGACAAGGAGGAAAATTGTCAATGAGAAATCCCGAAAAATACCAGGGCGTTATCCCGGCGTTTTATGCCTGCTATGACGAGGCCGGTGAGGTCAGCCCGGAGCGTGTGCGCGCCCTGGCCAGCCACCTGATCGCGAAAGGGGTCAAAGGCCTGTATGTGGGCGGCTCTTCCGGCGAGTGCATTTATCAGAGCGTGGCCGACCGCAAGATCACCTTGGAAAACGTGATGGCAGTTGCCCGGGGCAAAGTCACGGTGATCGCGCACGTTGCCTGCAACAACACCCGGGACAGCGTGGAATTGGCCAAACACGCGGAGAGCCTGGGGGTGGACGCGATCGCGGCGATCCCGCCCATCTACTTTCACCTCCCGGAACCGGCGATAGCCGATTACTGGAATGCCATGAGCGCCGCGGCCCCGAACACGGATTTTGTGATCTACAACATCCCGCAGCTGGCAGGCGTGGCGCTGACCATGTCTCTGTTCCGCAAAATGTGCGAAAATCCCCGGGTGGCAGCGGTCAAGAATTCCTCGATGCCGGTGCAGGACATTCAGATGTTCAAGGCCGCCGGCGGCGAAGGATTTGTGGTGTTTAACGGGCCGGATGAGCAGTTTGTGGGCGGCCGTGCCATGGGAGCGGACGGCGGGATCGGCGGTACCTACGCCGTCATGCCGGAACTGTTCCTGAAGGCGGACGCGCTGCTGCGGGCCGGCCGTGTGGAAGACGCCGCCGCCGTACAGTACAGGATCGACGAGATCATCTATGCCATGTGCGCCTGTAAAGGAAATTTGTACGCGGTATTGAAGGAGATCCTGCGCCTGCGGGAGGGGCTGGAACTGGGCGGGGTACGTCCGCCGCTGCCGGCCCTGACCTTGGAGGACCGGCCTCTGGTGGAACAGTGTGCGGCACAGATCGATGCGGCCATCGACTGGGCGGCGAGTCTGTGAGGAAAGCGGGAGGAGCAAAATGGACAAGAACAAACTTGGCCTCGCGCGCGCCTGGATCCGGCGGGAATTGGAGGCCAGCAGCCGATTTTGGCTGCAATATGGCATGGACGAGGAACATGGCGGCGTGTATACCTGCCTGACCCGGGACGGGCGGATCTTCTCCACGGACAAAAGCGTTTGGATGCAGGGGCGCTGCGCCTGGACCTATGCGTTTTTGTGCCGGCTGTACGGCAAGAGGGAAGACTGGCTGGAAGCCAGCCGCTCCTGCCTGCAGTTTATGGAGGAGCACTGCATCAACCGGGCGGCAGGGGGCCGGATGTATTTTACCGTGACGGCTGACGGCAAGCCGCTGCGGCAGCGCCGGTATTGCTTTTCGGAAGGCTTCTATGCCATTGCCAATGCGGAATACTACGGGCAGACCGGCGACAAAACCTGCCTGGAGCGGGCGCGGCGGGCCTATCAGCTGGTATACGATCTGAACCACGGGATGCCGGACCCGACAGGGCTGGGGCCGAAAACCATTCCTGAGACCCGCACCGGGCGGGCTTTGGCCGACCCGATGATTTTTTTGAACATGACCCATGTACTTCGCCGCGTGGACCCGGAACAGGCGGAACTGTATGACCGGTATGCGGCCGAGTGCGTGCGGGATATTTTTGCCTTCCATCACAAACCGGAGCTGAGGTGCACCCTGGAAACGGTGGGCCCGAACGGAGAGTTTCTGGCGGATATCACCGCCGGCCGGGTGGTGAACCCGGGCCATGACATCGAATGCAGCTGGTTTTTGATGGAGGAGGCGAACCGTACCGGCGACAAAGCGCTGCACCAGAAGGCGGAGCAGGTGTTCCGGATGGCCGCCGAGGCCGGCTGGGACAAGGAATATGGCGGGTTGCTGTATTTTATGGATTGTAAGGGGCTGCCTCCTGAAGCCTATGAGCATGATATGAAACTCTGGTGGCCGCATAACGAACTGCTGATCGCCAGCCTGATGGCCTATCGGGACACCGGCAACGAAGAATATCTGGACTGGTTTTACCGGTGTCTGGATTACTGTAAGGAGCATTTTGCCGATCCGGAATACGGAGAGTGGTTCGGCTATCTGCGGCGGGACGGGAAACCCACCGAACCGCCCTGCAAGGGCAGTACCTTCAAGGGGCCGTTCCACGTGCCCCGTAGCCTGGCACTGGCCGACGGTCTGCTGGGAGAGCTCTTGAGCGAATAACGAAGCAAACGAAACGACCCCCTGCGGGCTGGCAACAGCAGCCAGCCCGCAGGGGGTCTTCGTTGAGCTATTAATTTCCCTGCACCAGATCCCTGGCGAACAGGGCCGCGCCCAGCGCGCCGCACAGCTGCGCCTGGTCGCTGACCACCAGGGTGGTACCCAGCTTTTCCTCCAGCGTTTTGACCAGCCCTTTGTTTTTGGAAACACCGCCGGTCATCATATAGCGCTCTTCGCCGCCCACCCGCTTGGCCAGCGCGGCGGTCTTGGAGGCCACGGCCTTGTTGAGCCCGTGCACAATGTCGTCGGTGGGCTTGTTCTGCGCGATCAGCGACACGACCTCCGACTCGGCAAAGACGGTGCACATGCTGGAGATGGTGATGTCCTCCTTGTAGTTCAGGCCGGTGTGGCTCATCTGATGCAGGTCCAGCTCCAGGGTGCGGGCCATCATCTCCAGAAAGCGGCCGGTGCCGGCGGCGCACTTGTCGTTCATGACAAAGTTGACCACGTTGCCGTTCTCGTCCAGACGGATCACCTTGCTGTCCTGGCCGCCGATATCAATTACGGTGCGCACCGTCGGGTCCAGGAAATGGGCGCCGCGGGCATGGCAGGTGATCTCGGTGATGCTCTTGTCGCCCTCCGCGATGGCGGTGCGGCCGTACCCGGTGGTCACGATCGCGTCGATGTCCTCCCGTTTCAGCTTCGCTTGGGCCAGGGCCTCGTCCAGCGCCCGCTCGGCGCCCGCCGCGGCGCCCGCGCCGGTGGGCAGAATGATGCCGGTCACCATCTTTCCTCCCTTGTCCAGGATCACCACGTCGGTGCTGGTGGACCCGCTGTCGATCCCCGCAAAATACCCTTTTCCCATCTTCTTCTCCTTTCCCTCAAACCGGGTCGTGTCCAGGCTTTCGGCAAACGCCTCCAGCCGGGTCAGCAGCTGGCCGCTGCTCTGCAAAGTGTAGTCCGACTCGATCTTCAGCAGCGGCGCTGCCAGATGCTGCTTGATCTGGGCGTATTCAAAGCTGTAAAAATCACAGAATTTGACGGTATGGTACAGAACGCCTTTCAAATCCGGGTCGTTGAACAGCGCCTTGCGGCCGGTGTTGTCGGTCATCCGCATGCAGGGCATCTGGTGCAGCAATTCCCCGGCATACCAGTCCATGAGCGAATCGAAATCGGCCCCCTCCGGCGGCAATACCTCACCCACCGATCGGTTGTGTACGCAGGTATCGTTCTCCACCGGATAGGGCATGGCCTTTTGCACCATCTCAAAGAGTTCCTTGCCCATCCGGGCGCCCAGCACCCGCAGATGCGGGCCACGGACCCGTTCCGGTTTGTGGAACGCCGCCCGGAACGCCTCCGGGTCAAACGAGGCGCCTTTGTATTCCCCGTAGGCCCGGGCCAGCCCCTTCAGCTGCGCCACGGTGCGCTCCCGGCTGCACACGCCGTCGCCATGCAGCATATCCACCAGATAGAGAAAATCCAGCTTTCCGGTTTCCTGCAGCACGTCGCAGACGCTGCGGATGGTGTCGCAGCAGTTGACCAGCACCAGTTCCTTCACCTGACCGGCCAGCACCGCCTCAATCAGCGACTTGCCAAACCCGCACAGGTTCGGATGCGCGATCTGGTCGGCCCGGTCAAAACCGGCCTGCATCCCGTTCAGATTTTCGCACCGGGCGCCGAAAGCGGCCAGCAGTTCGATAGGGGTGTATTTGCATACATAATAGGTTGAATTCATGCCGGCTGCCCTCCTTCTCCCAGCATTTCCAGAAATGCCTCCAAGCGGGTGGCGGTCTGGCCTTCGCCGCCATGGCTGCGGTCGCAGCCGTCGCCGTCCAGGATCAGCAGAGGCAAGCCCGCTTCTTCAAACTTCTTTTTGGCCAGCTGGGCCGAACCCAGGGTGTGTTTGCAGCCCCAGTGATCGAACCAGACCACCCCGTCGGCGCCGCACTCCCGGGCGCGGCGGATGCCGGCCTCAATGCGCCGCAGCGCGCTGCCGTTGAGGGAATGGTAAACCATCCGCCAGGCCATGGCCTCGAAGGGGGACTCCGGGTCAAACTCCGGCTCGCATACCTGGCTCAACTCGCAGCCCACGATCTGGGCCTCCTCCCGGAAAGCCAGCGCATGGCGCACCGCCTCGGACCAGAAGGGGATGGTGTGCATCCAGTAGATCCGCTTGCCGCGGGCCGGGCCGGCGGCTTTTATGTCGGCCAGCAGCCGGTCGGCATAGGCCTCCACCGCCTCGCTGCCCAGCAGAATGTTGTTGGTCATGCCGCTGTACAGAGGGGTCACCAGGTCGGTGGGCACATACCGGTCCGCCCGTGCGCGCTGGCACTCCCGGAACTTCTCCAGGGTGCGCCGGCTGCGCCGCAGCCGCGCCCGCAGCGCCTCCTCGTCCAGCGCGCGGCCGGTAACGGTGTGCAGAAACTCCGCCAGCTGCCGCAGCTGGTCCGCCACATAGGCTACGTTTTCCTCGCTTTGCTGCATGGGAACGTCGATGGCAAACACCGGCACATGGTACATCTCGGCCAGCCGACGGAAGGTCAGCAGATTGGCGTCGCAGGTCAGATTGGTGTACACGATGCAGGCAGGCCGGGGCAGAACCCCCTTGTCCGCCGCGCCCAGGAAGGTCTTGTGGTAGCTGCACAGGGTCTCGGAGATCCCCGCGTTCTCCGCCTGCTGCAGAAAGCCCCGCTCCGCGCAGGAGCCGGACAGATAGCAGGAGAACCCTTCCACATTGTAAGGGTTGAGCCCCGCCTCCTGCAGCAGTTCACAGGGGGTAAAAACGCTGACGATGGCCGACGAAGCGGGGGCCTGCAGCGGTTTGAGCATCGCGTCCATCATTACGGTCGCCAGATACCGGTCGGCGGGCAAAAGCCGCTTGTCCGGCAGATGCCGGTTCTTGAAATTCTGGGCCTCCCAGCCAAGCCGCAGCAGCCCCTGCGCCCGCCTGGGCCGGGGACCGCTCCATTGCTCGACATAGCGGCCAAATGTCTCCACAACTTGCATAAATCCTCTCCTCATTTGTAGACAAAACGATACTTTCCACACCAGGGCGTCCAGCGGAATATTCAGAAAAAGAGCGGGCCTTCCCGCGTTTCAACGCCGAAAAACCCGCGTGTTCTTTCCTTTGCTCGCTGGCCTGAAAAACGCCCGATGTAGCTTATAGTAGCACCAAAAAGAGGAAAAATCAATCGCTTTCCGCCCCTCTCGCAAGAGGGGCAAGCGGCCGCTGAAACCAGGGTGCGGCGCACCGGCAATGTGATGAGTGTTCCGGAATCTGTGCCAAAAAATCAACAATATATTGACTTTTGGAGAAAGGCACTATACTATATATAGTGCATCTGTTACGTAGTTAGTGGGAGGAAAAAGGCTATGAATGTACGCAAGCGCAGCGGCAAGATCGTGCCCTTTGACGCTGAGTTTATCCGCCGTGCCATTACGTTGGCCGCGGCCGCCGCGGGAGAACATGACCCGCAGACAGCCGACCGGGTCACCGAACTGGTGGAGCAGCGGCTTCTTGAGGCCGGGCAGGAGATCGTGGATATTGAACGCATCCAGGACACGGTGGAGGAAACGCTGTTTGAGCAGCAGTGTTACCGCGCCGCCAAGGCCTATATTTTGTACCGGGTCCAGAAGGAGAAGGAGCGTTCCAGCGACGACTGGAAAGAGGGGATCTTGACCCGGGAGTTCCTGAGCCCCTATAAGCATGCCCCCAACCCGATGGAGCAGCTGGGCGCGTTTGTGTATACCCGCACCTACTCCCGCTATCTGCCCCAGCAGGGCCGCCGGGAATTCTGGTGGGAGACGGTGCGCCGGGCGGTGGAGTACAATACCTCCCTGGCCCCCACATCCCGGGAGGAAGCGGAAAAGCTGTACGACAACATCTACCATCTGCGGCAGTTCTTGTCCGGCCGCACCCTGTGGGTGGGCGGCACGCCGGTGGCCGAGAAGTACCCGATGGCCAACTACAACTGCGCCTTCACCGTGATCAATGACTTCACCGCCTACCACGATCTGTTCTATCTGCTGATGGTGGGCAGCGGCGTGGGGGTCCGGGTACTCAAATCCGACGCGGAACAGCTGCCGGCGGTGCGCACCGACCTGCAGATCCTGCACAAGTCTTACGATCCGGTCCCGGCCAACGAGCGGCTGGAGTACACCAACCTGACCTTCACCCGGGACACCGCCACCCTGGCCATCGGGGACTCTAAGGAGGGCTGGGCCCAGGCATTGACGCGGTATTTTGAACTGCTTACCAACCGGGAGTACGAGGGCATCACCACCCTGGTGGTGGTCTACGATTCCATCCGGCCCAAGGGCGAGCGGCTCAAGACCTTCGGCGGCACGGCCAGCGGTTCCGGCTCCATGATGGCCATGCTGGACAAGATCCACAAGGTGGTCACCGCGGCGGGCGCCCGGGACGGGGCAACGCGCACCCAGCTGCACCCCATCGACCTGCTGGATATCGCCAACATCATCGGGGAGAACGTGGTCTCCGGCGGCGTGCGCCGCACCTCCGAGATCGGTCTGGTGGACGCGGACGACGAGACCTGCATCCAGGCCAAGAGCAATCTGTACCGCCAGATCAACGGCCACTGGGAGATCGACAAGAACATCGCCCATCGGCAGATGAGCAACAACTCCATCTTCTACCGGAAAAAGCCCACCCGGGAAAAGCTGCATTGGCATCTGCAGCAGATGCGCTATTCCGGCGAGCCGGGCTGGATCAACGAGGAGGCGGGTCTGAAACGGCGTCCCAACTTCTGCGGCTGCAATCCCTGCGGCGAGATCCTGCTGGACTCCAACGGCCTGTGCAACCTGACCACCCTGAACGTGATGGCCTTTGTGGACGAGGACGGCGCGCTGAACCGCCGGGACCTGCTGGAGGCCCAGCGCCTGTCGGCCCGCGCGGGCTACCGGATGACCTGCCGGGAACTGGAGATGTACCGCTGGGACCGGGTGCAGAAGCGGGACCGTCTGCTGGGCTGCTCGCTGACCGGCTGGCAGGATATGGTCAACGCCACCGGCATGACCCGGGAGGAACAGGCCGCGCTGCTGGATGAACTGCGGGCCGAGGCCCACAAGGCCGCCGACGAACTGGCCGACCGGCTGGGCGGCAACCATCCGCTGCTGGTCACCACCCTGAAACCGGAGGGCACCCTGTCGCTGCTGCCCACCGTGTCCAGCGGCGTGCACTACTCCCATTCGCCCTACTACATCCGCCGGGTGCGGATCACCGCCACCGACCCCTTGTGCCGCGTCTGTGAGGAACTGGGATATCCGGTGCTGCCCGAGGTGGGCCAGGACCCGGAAGACCCCACCACCAAGGTGCTGGAGTTCCCGGTCAAGGCGCCGGCCGGCCGGGTCAAGGGGGATGTGTCCGCCATCGAACAGCTGGAGAACTACAAGCTGTTCATGGAGCATTATGTGGACCACAACTGCTCCATCACCGTGCATGTGCGGGACAATGAGTGGGATGACGTGGAACAGTGGGTCTGGGATCACTGGGACGACGTGGTGGCCCTCTCCTTCCTGAGTTATGACGACAGCTTCTACGATCTGCTGCCCTACGAGGAGATCGACAAGGAAGAGTACGAGCGCCGCAAGGCCGCCATGCGGCCCTTCAATCCGGCGCTGCTGTGCCGGTACGAGCGGGAGGAGACCGAACTGGACATCGGCGCGGCCGATTGCGCCAACGGCGTCTGCCCGGTCCGCTGACCGAACCTATACCGTTTCTGTGCGGGGCGCGCGGGGCTGTTATGGCCCGCGCGCCCCGCTTTTGTGACCCCATCACGGAAACCGGGGCAAAAAACGGGTATACTGACACCATCAGAAGAAAGGAGCCTTGCAGAATGGCTGTTTTGGATATGGACGCGGAACTGTTCCGCCGCTGGACGAGCGGCGACAAACCGGTACTGGTGGAATTCTGGGCGCCCTGGTGCGTCTATTGCCGCCGGATCGGGCCGGCGCTGGAAAAGATCGCCGGCGAGCGCGAGGAAACGCTGGTCACCGGCCGCGTGAACATCGACGATGAAGAGCCGCTGTCCGACGCGGAGCAGATCGACGTGGTGCCCACCCTGGTGGTGTACCGGGGCGGCCGCCGCCTGGGCTCGATCGTCGCGCCGGGGTCCAAGGCCCAGATCGAACGCTTTTTGAGCGATACGCTGGCCGCGCCCGCGCAGGAATAAAGAGGAGAACCAAAGCATGGAACACATCTACGATACCATTGTGATCGGCGGCGGCCCCGCCGGATACACCGCCGCCCTCTACGCCACCCGGGCCGGCCTGGATACGCTGGTGCTGGAAAAACTCTCGGCGGGCGGGCAGATGGCCCAGACCACCCACATCGACAACTACCCCGGCGCGGAGGAGGGGACCGACGGCTTCGCTCTGGGCCAGAAGATGCAGCAGACCGCGGAGCATTTCGGCGCCAAGACCGAACTGGCGGAGGTGCTGTCGGTGGAGCTGGCCGGCCCGGTCAAACGGGTGCATACCGACGCGGGGGACTTTGCGGCCAAAACGGTGATCCTGGCCACCGGCGCGGACCACAAACACCTGGGCGCTGCCCGGGAAGAGGAACTGATCGGCCGGGGCGTGGCCTACTGCGCCGCCTGCGACGGCATGTTCTACAAAGGCCGCACCGTGGCGGTGGTGGGCGGCGGCAATTCGGCGGCTGCCGACGCGCTGCTTCTCTCCCGCATCTGCGAGAAGGTGGTTCTGATCCACCGGCGGGATAAGCTGCGGGCCACCAAGGTCTACCACGATCCCTTGATGCGGGCCGAAAATGTGGAGTTTCATTGGAACAGCGTGGTGGCCGGCCTGCTGGGGGAGGATCGGCTCACCGGCGTGCGGCTGCGGGATACCGTGACCGGCGAGGAGACCGACCTGCCGCTGGACGGGCTGTTCGTGAGCATCGGCCGTTCCCCGGCCACCGAGCTGTTCCGGGACCAGCTGGAACTGGACGCCGCGGGCTATATTGTGGCCGATGAGTCCACCCGCACCAGCCTGCCGGGGGTGTTCGCGGCGGGGGACGTGCGCACCAAGGCGCTGCGTCAGATCGTGACCGCCGCGGCGGACGGCGCGGTGGCCGCCCATTACGCCGAGGAATACCTGGCCGAAAATCCGTCGTAAAACGGAGCCAACCAAAGGAGGGAAAGAAATGCGCGCACAATTTCGTCGCTGGCTGCGTCCGCTGTTGTTTGTGCTGGGCGGTATGCTGGTGGGATACCTATACTACCGGTTTATCGGCTGCGCTTCGGGCAGCTGCGCCATCACGTCCAATCCGGTCAATTCCACGCTCTATATGGGGCTGATGGGCGGGGTTCTTTCCCTGGCCTTTTCTCCCAAGCGGGATGAGGGCTGACCGGTCCCCATCCGTTGCATACAGTTCGCTTTTCCAATTTTTCTTCCTCTTGTCGGCCGCGGCGCTCTGTTCGGGAGCGCCGCGGCCCTTTTTGCGTTCCGGGCCGGAACCGCTTGTCATTTTTGTCTCCATGCTCTAAAATAAAACCAGACTGTTTGGAAGATTTCGTGAGGAATTCTGTATCTACGAGGTGAACACCATGGAACATCCCATCCTGCGCCCCCGGGCCGAGCAGCGCTATCGGGAGGAACTGGAAGCCCTGCGCGCCTGGGACGAGGGCAACAAGAAACCCGAAAACTGGCAGCTTTCCCCCAAGGCGGTGCGGCTGTTTATTCTGGGCTCGCCCGCACCGGTGCGCTGCGGCGATCGGTCGGTGACCATCCGCAAAAAATACCTGGGCAACGACGCGCTGGTGGAGCGCTGCATCATCACGCTGGCGGGCAACCGGGGCCTGATGCTGGTGGGGGAGCCGGGCACCGCCAAAACCATGCTCTCGGAACTTTTGTCCGCGGCCATCAGCGGCTGCAGCACCAACACGGTGCAGGGCACCGCCGGCACCACCGAGGACATGATCAAATACAGCTGGAACTACGCGCTGCTGCTGGCCGAGGGCCCCAGCCGGAACGCGCTGGTGCCCTCGCCCCTCTATGTGGGAATGGAAAAGGGGATCCTGACCCGGTTTGAAGAGATCACCCGCACCCCCGCCGAGGTGCAGGACTGCCTGATCAGCGTACTCAGCGACAAGGTCATGAACATTCCGGAACTGGGGGACGAGGGGCTGCTGTTCGCCCGGCAGGGGTTCAATGTGATCGGCACCGCCAACACCCGGGATAAAGGGGTCAACGAGATGTCCAGCGCCCTCAAGCGCCGGTTCAACTTTGAAACGGTGCGCCCGGTGGGGGATGTGGCGCTGGAAAAACAGATCATCCTCAACGAGGTGGGGGCGCTGGCCGAGGCCGCCGGCATCCCCCGTCCGCTGGACGAAGAGGCGGCGGAACTGCTGGCCGTCACCTACCACGAACTGCGGGAAGGGGTCTCGGCCCAGGGGCAGCGGATCGAAAAGCCCTCCGCGGTCATGAGCACCGCCGAGGCGGTCTCGGTCTGCTTCCAGACCCTGATGACCGCCTGGTACTATGGGGACGGCCGGATGGACGAAGGCTGCCTGGTGGAGAATCTAGTGGGCGCGGTGGCCAAGGAGTCCCGGGAGGATCTGGGCAAGATCGAAGACTATTTTTCCACCGTGGTACGGGACCGGGCACAGCGGGAGGGCGGCGCATGGACACGCTATTACGAGGCGCGCAGGAAGCTGCGGTGATCCCCTTTTCCTGGCAGGCGCCGGTACTCTATTATCCGGTGCGCCACCACAGCCCGGCCTGTTCCTGGCATCTGGAACAGGCCATCGAGCGCTACGCGCCGGACTGTATCCTGGTGGAAGGGCCGGAAAACGCCAACGAACTGCTGCCGGTCCTCACCAGCCCGGACACCCAGGCCCCGCTGGCGCTGTACTATACCTGGCGGGATTCGGAACATTCCCTGTCCGAATCGGGGGACGAGCCGGCCGTTTTCCGCTGCTACTATCCGTTTCTGGACCAGTCGCCGGAACTGGTGGCGCTGCGGGCCGCGGCGCGGCGGGGGATACCCGGCCGGTTTATTGACCTTCCCTACGCCCAGATCCTGCTGGCCACCCGGGAGGTCCAGGGCCTGCGCGCCCAGGAGGAAAAGCCCAACTACGCCGCCGACGCCTATCTGGCCGCCAGCCCGTTTCAAAAGACCCTGTGTGAAAAGACGGGCCTGCGGGATTTTGAGGAGTTCTGGGAAAAGTATTTTGAAACGGCCGGCCCCTCCCTGTCCACCGAGGCGTTTATCCGCCAGATGAACCTGTACTGCCGCCTGGCCCGGCACAGCACCCCGGCCGGGCAGCTGCGGGAGGATGGCTGCCTGGCCCGGGAGACCCACATGGCCCGCCGCGTCCGGGAGGCCATGGAAAGCTGCCGCCGGGTGCTGGTGGTGACCGGCGGCTTTCATGTGGAGGGGCTGCTGCATCCCCAGGATATGCCCGATCTGCCTTCGCCCGGCCGGGATTCCCAATCGGTGTATCCCATGCGGTATACCCTGCCTGCCGCCGACGCGCTGTCCGGCTACGCCAGCGGGATGCCCGCCCCCGGTTACTACGCCGAGGTGTGGGCCGCGCTGCATAAGGAGCCGCCGGAACAGGTGTGGGAACAGGTGGCGCTGGCGTATCTGGTGCGCACCGGCCGCCAGCTGCGCCGGGCGGGGGATACCCTCTCCACCTACGACGAGGCCTGCGCGCTGCAGCAGGCCCGGATGCTGGCCCGGCTGCGGGACAAGCCCGGCCCCGGATTGTACGAACTGCGGGATGCGGTGCTCAGCAGCTTTGTTAAAGGGGAGGCCAGCCTGTCGGGCGCCGAGCCGCTGCGGGTGCTGCGGCAACTCACCACCGGCAAAGCGGTGGGCCGTCTGTGCGCGGGCGCGCCGGTGCCCCCGCTGGTGCAGGACTTTGACCGGCAGTGCCGGACCTTCCGGCTCAAGCGCCAGGATACCGCCCGGCAGGAGATCACCCTGTCGGTGTTCTCCTCGCCCCGGCATCGGGCGATCAGCCGGTTTTTCTACCAGACCGCTTTCCTTGACTGCGGCTTTGCCCGGCGGGTCAAGGGCCCGGATCTGCGCCGCCGGCGGGACCGCAACCTGATCCGGGAGATCTGGAACTATCGCTGGGGCGTGGGGGTGGAAACGGCCCTCATCGAGCACTCGGTGTCCGGCGCCACGCTGCGGGAAGCCTGTTTTACCGAACTGCGGCAGCGCATGGCTGAGACGGGCCGTGCCGCCGATGGGGCCGATCTGCTGGTGCAGGGATTTTTGATGGGGGCGTCCGACGCCGCCGACGTTTTGGCCGGCCGGATGGAGGAACTGCTTCTGGCCGACGGGGATTTCGTCTCGCTGTGCGACGCCTGTGCCTCCCTCAACGCGCTGGAGGAGTGGCAGACCCAGTACGGCGAGCAGGGGTCCTTTGACTATCCGGCGCTGCTGTGCCGGTGCTTTGCCCGCGTTCTGCAGATGCTTCCCGCCATGAACACGGTGGACGACCACGCCGCGCCCGGGGTGCAGCGGGCCTGCCGGCTGCTGTATCAGGTCACCGGCCGGGAATCCTTTGCCGCCCAGCGCCCGCCGCTGCTGGAGGCTTTCGCGCGCCTGATCCGGCAGGATCCCATCCACCCCGCGCTGCACGGGGCGGTGCTGGGGCTGTTGTATGGGGCGGACATTGGCTGGAAACCGGCGATCGACACGGCCGTCCGGGGGTATCTGCAAGGCACCCGGGGCATGATGCTGCGCTCCGCGTCTTTTTTGCAGGGCCTGTTTTCCACCGCCCGGGATCTGCTTCTTGCCGACGAGGAGTTCCAGCGACGGATCGACGGGCTGCTCTGCGGGCTGTCGGACGAGGACTTTATCGCTCTGCTGCCGGAACTGCGGCTGGCGTTCAGCTATTTTGTTCCGATGGAGACCGACCGCATCGCCCGGCGGGCGGCTGCCATGCACGGCGCCGCCCCGTCGGCTTTGCGCCGGGAGGCGGTGGACCCGGCCGCGTATACCCGGGCCGAAGCGGTGGACGCCTGGGCGGCGGCCCGGCTGGATGACATAGGCGGGGAAGGAGGGAGCGAAGCATGATCACCGATGGCGCCGCGCTCAATCGCTGGCGGCTGATCCTGGGCAAAAACGCGGACCGGCAGCTGCCGCTGGGCGAAGGGCGGGTGCTGCGCATGGACGACGCGCTGGACTTCCTCTACGGCCGGGAGGAAGGGCAGGATGTCAAGCGGGAGGCCCAGGGCGGCGGCGGAGAAAGCCAGCTCACCGTGGCCCGCTGGCTCAGCGAGGTGCGCAGCCTCTTCCCGCAGGAAACGGCGGAGGTCCTCCAGCGCCACGCGCTGGACCGGTACCAGCTGACCGAACTGCTCACCGACCGGGAGGTCCTGGAAAAGATGGAGCCCAACCAGGCCCTGCTGGAAACGGTACTCAGCCTGAAACACAGCATGAAGGGCCCGGTGCTGGACGCCGCCCGCCGGATCGTGCAGCGGGTGGTGGCCCAACTGATGGAGCGGATGCGCAGCGAGGTGCAGCGCTCGTCGCTGGGCAAGCTGGACCGCAGCCGCAGCAGCCGGGTGCGCTCGATCCACAACCTGGATATCCGGCGCACCATCCGCAAGAATATGGCCCACTATGACCGGGACAATCAGCGGCTGGTGCTGGAGCAGGTGTACTTCAACGGCCGGGTGCGGCGCTACAATCCCTGGCGGGTGATCCTGGCGGTGGACGAGAGCGGTTCTATGCTGCCCAGCGTCATCCACAGCGCGGTGATGGCGGGGATCTTTGCCGGGATGCCTATGCTGGATACCCGGCTGGTGATCTTTGACACCGCCGTGGTGGATTTAAGCGACCGGGTGGAGGACCCGGTGGAGACCCTCATGAGTGTGCAGCTGGGCGGCGGCACCGACATCGCCGGGGCGCTGCGCTACTGCGAATCCCTCATCACCGCGCCCTACCGCACGATGGTGGTGCTGGTCAGCGACCTGTGCGAGGGGAATACCCGGCAGAACCTGTACGGAGTCTGCCACGATATCCTGGAAAGCGGGGCAAAGCTCATTGCCCTGACCGCCCTGGACGCGAACGCCGCCCCCGCCTATGACCGGGCCACCGCCGAAAAGCTGGCCGCGCTGGGGGCCTGGGTGGGCGCTATGACCCCGGCCCGGCTGGCGGATTTCATGGCGGATGTGATGCGGGAATGAAAGGGGGCGTTGCCTTGTGACCCTGCCGGATACGCTGGCCGCCGCGCTGGCGGCGGCCGACGAGGAATATCTGATCGGCCTTTGCAACAAGGGCACGGTCAACCGGGCCAAAAAGGATCTGGCCGGATCGGACGCGCCCGAGGCCCGCACCGAGGGGGAGGAGGTCGAGATCCGGCTGGGGGACGCGGTCTGCCGCATCCGCGCCCCGCTGGGGGAGAGTACCTGTTCCTGCCCCAGCAGCGGAATCTGCCGCCATCGGATCGCGGCGATCCTCTGGCTGAAAGGGCAGGCGGGGCCTCGGTCCGGCGAGACCGCTTCGCCTGCCCCGCCGGCCTTTGCGCAGCTGCGGGCCTTCTCCACCGAAAAGCTGGTCCGCCAGCTGGGCGCGAAACGGGTGAACGATCTGCTGGCCCGCCAGGCGGGCGGCGACGGCCCGACCATCCGCCAGGGCGGGTCCACCATCGCGGTGGAATTTCCCTGGCAGGATGTGACCGTGCGGCTTCTGGAACCGCTGGAACACAGCAGTTGCAGCTGTCACAGCCAGAGCCTCTGCATCCATAAAGCCGAAGCGCTGCTTGCCTGGCAGCTGCAAAACGGGGTGACCGACCCGGCGGCGGTGCGCGCGCTCTGCCCGCCGTCGGACGGCCGGGACCCGGCCGCGGTGCGCCGCGTCTGCGAAGAGGTGCGCCGCACCCTGGCCGGTCAGCTGGCCACCGGGCTGAGCCGCCTGCCTGCCGAGAGTTGCGAAACGGTGGAACGGCTGGCCGCCCTGGCCCACACGGCCGGTCTGCCCGCGCTGGAGCGGGCCCTGCGCGCTCTGCACGAGGAGTATACCGCCTGCTTTGCCCGCTCGGCGGCGTTCCGGGACGAGATCTGCCTGGCCCGGTTTGCCCACGCGTTCCGGCTGGCGGGCGCGCTGGTAAATGCCGACGAGGAGACCCAGTGCGTGCTGGCGGGGCATTTCCGGGATGAGTACCGGCCGGTGGGGCGGCTGGAACTTTATCTGCTGGGGCTGCGGGATGTGGCCGGGCGCAGCGGGTACGGCGGCACGATTTACTATTTTTGGGAGCGCGCCGCCCACCGCTTTTATACCTATGCGGACCTGCGGCCCGCCTTTTACGAAGAGCCCGCCCGTCGGCGGCGGGATACGGTCCTGTGGAAACTGCCCTGTACCCTCCGGCAGGCCTGGAACTGCGCGCTGGATCTGGAGGGTGCCCGCGCCAACGAGGACGGGGGCCTTTCCGCCACCGAGCGGTGTACCGCCACCCTGCTGGGCCGCCAGCCACCCGGCAGCGTGGTGCCCCAAGGCGAACTCATCACCGACTTTTCCCGCCTGCTGGCCGAGCGCAGCGCCCCGCTGGCGCCGGAGATCCAGCGGCTGGCCCTGGTGCGGCCCGCCTGCTGTGAACCGCAGGCGTATGATCGGGTGCGCCAGACCTTTTCCCTCCGCCTTCTGGACAAGGCGGGCCGGGATCTGTGGCTGGAGGTGCGGTATCAGAGCGCGGAACAGGCGGTGGTGCAGACGCTGGAGCGGTTTGCCGCCCGGCTGCAGCGCCGCCCGGACGCCGCGCCGGTGTTCTTTGGGACCGTGTACCGGGAGGGGGACCGGCTCAAATTGTATCCGATCGAGTTGTTTGCCGACTGGGGGGACGCGACGTGACCGAACTGCTGAGAGAGATGGAGCCGATTCTGGGCGATCTGCTGCGCTCCGGGCTGGATACCGGCGGCCCCGCGAGCGCGGAAAAGCTGCGGGCGCTGGCCGGCCGCTGTGAGGCCGCGGGCCTGCACACCGGCGCGGCGCTGCTCACCGAACTGGCCGATGGGCTCACGGCCCGGCCGCACGCATTGCAGAAGAACGATCTGCCGCTGGTGGATACCCTCTGCCGTCTGGCGCGCTATGAAGCATTGTGCCGGCAGAAGTTGCAGGAGGAGGCTATTGTTGCCCGCTGGCAGTGCCTGGCGGAAGAACAGCAGCCGGACACTTGAAAAATCAGAAAGGAGCGGTGCCGATATGGGCAAGGATGCCATGCCGGATCACGCGTCGGGGGCCGGGAAGCAGGGAAGCGACGCGAAGAGCGGTTGGGATATGTCCTGGCTGCGGGATCTGGAAGATGAAGAACTCGTTGCCAGCTGGCGGAAGGGCTTCAACAATGAATATTGGTCGGAATATATCGACGGCGATCTGCGTGAACATTGGTCGAAGTATACCGATGCGGAACTGCGGCTGGGCGCCATCGAGGATCTGGAACGCTACATAGCGGCCGGCAAGGAGCAGGCGCGGGCCTACCTCACCGCCACCGGCCCGCTGCGGGACAGTGCCGCCCAACTGGCACAGGTGCAGGCAAAACCGTATGAATTCCCCTCCTGCATTGCGAACAAGCTGCAGCCATACCGGGAGCGGGTGGGCTGGGATCCCTTTCTCACCCGCTGTTCGATCGTGCTGGGGATGCGGATGCAGGGCCGGGAAATGCGCAGGTATGTCGGCTCCTCCCGGCTGACGCAGGAACTGCTGAAAACGGATCTGCCCATTCGGGATGTCCTGGATGTTCTGGGCGGGATGTATGATTTCGCCTACCCGGAATTTAACAAGGTACAACTGGAAAAGAATGTGCAGGAGCTGCTCAACAGCACCGACCGGCTGGAAGAACTTTGCCAGGCTGTCACGGGCAGCTGCGCCTTTGGCAGGGCCATTGCCATCCGGGCCCTGAATGGAAAGACCGGTGCGCCGGGCGCCCAGGCCGCGCAGGCCAAGGCCGGCATCCTGGCCGGTGCGGCGGATTTCTCCCAAAAGGTGCAGAACGTGCTGCGTGAATGTCTGTGTTCCCACCCGGACTGGGCGCCGGATATCGCCGCCTTGCTCAAGAGCAAAAAGGCCGCCGCGCGGTGCGCTGCGGCCGCGGTGGCAGGCGCGCTGGGCATCCTGCGCCCGCAGTTGGAGCAGGCGCTGGCGGCCGAAAAAAGCGCCAAGGTGGCCAAGGTCATCCGCGAGGCCCTGGGCAAGCCCGTTTCTGCCACGGTGCTGGTTTCGCCGCCCGACGACCCGGAGGAACTGGCGGCCCGGGTGCTGAAAGGGGGCAAGCGGCGCAGGATCCAGTGGCTGCTGGACACGGCGCTGCCTGTGCTGCACACCGAACAGGGAGAAACGGTCAGCGAGGATTGGCGGGACGCGATCCTGGCGGCCTGCTGCGCCGTGGGCGGTATCGGCCGCTGCCAGGAGGCGGATACCCTGGTCCGCGGCCTGGACCGGAAGGATCTGACCGATCTGGCCGACACGGTGTATGAAGCCTGGCTGGCGGCTGAAGCGCCGGTCAAGGCAAAGTGGGTGCTGGCGTTCGCGGCCCTGTACGGCGGTGCGCCCGTAACGCGCAAATTGTGCGAGAGCGTCGAGCCTTGGGCAGACGCCTTTCGCGGCGCTCTGGCCTGCGACGTGATGGACGCGCTGGCCCTCGGCGGCGATTTCAACGCGCTGACTGTTCTGGATGACCTTTCCCGCAAAGCCAAATTTCCCCAGATCCGAAGGGGTGCGGCCGCCGCGCTGGAAAACGCCGCCCGCGAACGCGGCATTACGGTGGAGGAACTGGGCGACCGGCTTGTGCCCGATCTGGGCTTTTCCGCCGACGGTACCCGGGTCTTCGACTATGGCCGCCGCCGCTTCATCGTGCGGATGGATGGGCAACGGACGCTTTCGGTCACCAACGAGGCGGGCAGGCCGCTCAAGCGCTTTCCCGTTCCCGGCAAGACCGACGACCCGGACAAAGCCCCTGCCGCGTACGAGGCCTTCAAGGCTCTGAAAAAGCAGATCCGGGGCGCGGTCTCTGTCCAGAAAGCCCGTCTGGAATCCGCGCTCCTGACAGGGCGATGCTGGGATGCCGCGGCCTGGCGGGCGCTGTTTATAGACAATCCCCTCATGCGCCCGTTTGCCGTCAGCCTGATCTGGGGCGTGTACGAGGGGGATCGGCTGATCGCCTCGTTCCGCTATATGGAGGACGGTTCCTTTACCACCGAAAACGAGGAGGAATACGTCCTGCCTGCCGGCGCGTGTATCAAACTGGTCCATCCGGTGGAACTGGGGGACGAGATCCGGAAAGCCTGGAAAAAGCAGCTGGCGGATTATGAACTTGCGCAGCCGGTCCGGCAGCTGGACCGGCCGACCTATCCGCTTGCGGCAGAGGAGAAGGAAAGCCGCCGGCTGGAGAACTTTGGCGGAAAGATCCTCAGCGGCGCCGCTCTTTCCTATCGGCTGCGGGGTATGGGCTGGTACCGGGGCGATACGCGGGACGGAGGCTATTACTATCTGTTTTATCGGGAGGACCCGGCTTTGGGCCTGGGGGTAACGCTGCGCTTTTCCGGCTGTGCGGCGGAAGACGAGGAAGAAGCGGTGACCGTATACGAGGCGGTGTTTTACAAAAGCGGCTCCGTGCAGGAGGGCGAAGCAAGCCAGACGGAGATCCTCGCTTTGGGCCGGATTCCCGCCCGGTATTACAGTGAGACGGTCTATCAGTTGACCCGGGCCACCGCCCCCAGTGTTGAGACCGATCCGGATTGGAAACAACCACAAGACCGTCGCCCGGCAGGCCGGGCAACGGAATCCAACTGAAAGCAGGAGGCACACGATGAATACCCTGGAAGCCCGCAAACAGGCGCGGCAGGAGGAGTTTCTGGAGAAACTGGGCCTGTCCGCGCAGAACAAGAAGCTGGCGCTGGACTATCTGTCCGCGGAGCCATGCGACGACCATCTGCTGCAACAGGCCGAACCGCAGGATCTGCGGGATACAACGGCAAATTTCCGCCGGGATGGCGCCGCCTATCTGACCGATCTGTACAAAAACGAACAGACCGAAACGCTGTCCCGGTACATCAAGCTGTTCTGGGCGATCGGCAAAAGCACGGCGGTGTTCCCCATGGGGCGGCTGCTGGAAAATACGCGGCCGCTGTGTATCTCGCTGTTGGGCAAACCCGCGGCGGCGGCCATGCTGGCGGAGTATGTCGTGTGGCGCAATACCCCGTTCTGGCAGGATATGAAATGGCTGTACGAACTGGCCGCCTCCGAGCCGGAAACGCTGGCGGCGGCGCAGAACCTGGGCGGAACGCAGTGGAACAATCTGAATATCCTGCTGGACGGTATCCTGTTGTACGGCAACAGCGGCGCGCGCCCCGGGCTGCTGCAGCGGCTGGCCGGCAAAACCACGCCGTCCGTTCGTTACGCGGACGATCTGCTGGGCAAACTTCAGGGCTGCCTGTCGCTGACTGTGTCCCAGCTGACCGAAGCCGATCAGCAGGCCATCGACCGCTATCTGCGGGCGGGCGATCCCGGCGCGCCGCTGCCGGCCTTGTCGATCCCGCTGCCCGACGGCGGCGATCCCCAGGCCGCGCTGGGCCCCCGCCCCTATACCAGCAGCGCGTATCTGATCGCGCTGTTGAGCGCCGCCTCCTTTTTGGGACAGCGGCAGGACCCCCGGCTGCGCTGCGCCGTGCGGCTGTATCTGGCGCTGGATACGGCAACCACCCTGCGGGCGGTGTTCCGCGCCGCGCCCTGGGAGTACTGCGAGCAGCAGCTGGATACGCTGTTGACCGATCTGCCCGGCGGCGCGGTGACCATGCTGCTGGCGATGGGCAGTTTCGGGTATTACTGGCTGGACCGCAAACAGACCGACTCGGTGACCCGGCATTGCTTGGGCAGCGTGCAGAAGGCGCTGGAACTGGCCAACGAAAACCAGTATGTGCGCCTGATCGATCTGCTGCCGCCCTCCGCACGCCCGGCGGATGTGCGGGAGACGGTTGCCGGGATGCTGGAAAAGCTGTTCCAGAACGGGCGGCGCGAGTTGCGGGCCTTCCTGTTCGACACGGGAAGTCTGAAGGAAGCCCCCCAACAGCTGGCGGGCCTTGCCCTGGTGGGCTATCCCTATGCGCTGCGGGCAATGCAGCTGTTGCAGGAGTGGCGGGAAAAAACCGGCTGGGACGCCTTTGTCTGCCGCTGCGTGGTGGTCGTGGGGCTTATCTGCGAGGGGCATGGCCTGAGTGTTCTGTTCCGAAAAGACGAGGACATGACCGGCCTGGCCAAGGCTCTGCTGGAACAGGGCCTGCCGGTTGCCGGGCTGCTGCGGGTCTTCGGTGCGTTGGAAGCGAATCTGTACCAGGAGAGCCAGAAAACCAAGGTCCGCAACGCGGCGTACGCGGCGCTGCGCCAGCCGATTTACCGGGAAGAACTCTGCCGGGCGGCAGGGGAGAGCGGCGTGTTTGGCCGGTATGTGGCCCTCTCCGCGCTGGATGACCTGACCGCCCTGCCCGGCGAAGAGGGGCAGGCAGCCAAGGCAGGCATCCTGGCACGGGCCGGGGAGTCCTCCAAGCAGGTCCAGGAACTGCTGCTCACCATTCTGTCCGCCCACGCGGACTGGGCGCCGGATGTGGCCGCTCTGCTTACGAGCAAAAAGGCGGCCGAGCGCCTGCTGGCAGTGCAGGTGGCCGCCCGCTGGGGCGACGCCTTGCGCCCGGCGCTGGAAACCGCGCTGGAGACCGAAAAAAGCGCCAAGGTGGCCGAAGCGATCCGGGCTGTTTTGGGGCAGCCGGCCGCGGCGGACCCCGAGGCTGCCGGTCAGCCCACCCCGGACCAGTTGGCGGCACAGACCTTGAAAGGCGGCAAGCGCCGCCGGTTCCAGTGGGTGCTGGAGCCGCCCTTGCCGGCCGTCCGCCTGGCCGACGGCACCCCGGCCGGCGAAGACCGGCGGGACGCGCTGCTGGCGGCCTATTGTGACCTGGGGCGGGTGGGCCGCAGCGAAACTGCCGCCGTCATCGCCCAGGGCCTGGATCCGGCGGATCTGGTGGGCCTGGCCGCGGAAGTGTGGGAGCGCTGGCTGGCCGCCGGGGCGCAGAGCAAGACCAAGTGGGTGCTGCCCTTTGTGGCGGTGTTCGGCGGCCCCGCCATGACGCCCCGCCTGCAGCACGCCATTCAGGACTGGCCCCAGCACGCCCGGGGCGCGATCGCCTGCGAAGCGGTCATGGCGCTGGCCCTCAGCACCGACCCGGCGGCGCTGCTGGTGGTGGATTCGATCGCCCGCAAGTTCAAGTTCCGCCAGGTCAAGACCGCCGCCGCGGCCGCGCTGCAGAATGCGGCCAAGGAACTGGGGATCACCCCGGAGGAACTGGCTGACCGGATCGTGCCGGACCCGGGCTTCTCCGCCGACGGCAAGCGGGTCTTTGATTACGGCCCCCGCTCGTTTACCGTTCGCCTGACCCCCACGCTGGAACTGTCCATTGCCAACGACGCGGGCAAGACGGTCAAGAATCTGCCGGCGCCCGGCAAAACCGACGATCCGGAAAAGGCCGCTGCTTCGTATGAGGCTTTCAAGACCATGAAAAAGCAGATCCGCACCACCGTCACCACCCAGAAAGCCCGGCTGGAGGCTGCCCTGGCCGCCCTGCGCTGCTGGGACGCGGAGGCCTGGCAGGCGCTGTTCGTGCGCAATCCCATCATGCATCAGTTCGCCATCAGCCTGATCTGGGGCGTGTATGAAGGGGACCGGCTCACCGCGACCTTCCGTTATATGGAGGATGGTTCCTTCAATACGGTGGACGAGGAGGAGTACACCCTGCCCGCCGCCGCCCGCATCGGCCTGGTGCATCCGGTGGAATTGGATGCCGCCACCCGCGACGCCTGGAAACAGCAGCTGGAGGACTACGAGATCACCCCGAGCATTTCCCAGCTGGACCGGCCGGTCTATACCCTGCGGCCGGGCAGCGGGGAGGAGCGCCGGCTGGAGGAATTCGGCGGCAAAAAACTTAACGGGCTCTCTCTTTCGGGCAAGCTGCAGGGCCTGGGCTGGTACCGGGGCAGCGTGCAGGACGCGGGCGGATACTACACCTTTTTCCGGGAAGATCCGTCCCTGGGGCTGGGTGTGGAACTGAACTTCTCCGGCTGCTTTGTGGGGGATGAAAACGAAACGGTGACGGTGTACGACGCGGTGTTCTATAAGGCGGGCACCGTCCACCGGGGTAGTTATTGCTACGATACGCCCAAGGACGAGGATATCCTGGCGCTGGGTCAGGTGCCAGCCCGCTACTACAGCGAGATCGTCTACCAGCTTGCCCGCGCCACCGCCTCCAGCACCGAGACCGACCCGGACTGGAAAACGGAACGTCCCTGATCCGGTTCTTTTCGCCATACAAGAAGGGAGAGCCTTTCCCGCGGGGAAGGCTCTCCCTTTTTGTATCTTTGTGAAGGGTTATCCCTGGCGCACCGCCTGACGCAGCCGGGCCAGATCCTCCGCGTCCGGGTGGGACAAAGCGCGGTCGAAGTTTTCCAGCATCGACTGCTTTTGCGGGCCGTCCGGCATGGATTCGTAACGCTGGCGCACGGCGGCGGGCATTTTTCCCTGGCACATGTACCGCCCGAACACCGGCCCTTGCGCCTGTGCCTGCACCGTGTCCAGGATCTTGTTGAAATAGGCGGCCGCGCCGCCAAACCCGGCGGTCCCGAACAGAAACACCGGTTTGGCCCCGGCGCTCTGCAAAAATTCGGTCACCGAATCGTCGCAGCTGCCCTTATCGGTCCAGAACCCCACATAAAGTTGATCCGCCGAAAGCGCCTGCGGGGACGGCTCGCCAAAATACACACATTCCGCGGGCGGCAGAGCCTCCCGGATCGTTTCGGCCAAAAGCCGGGTATTGCCGGTACGGCTGCTGAAAACAATCGCGTAACTCATGGAACCCTTCCTTTCCTGGTTGCTCCAAACGGTCAAGGGGTGGGGCAGCGGCTCGGATCGGCCTGCCGGCAGGTGATTTTTTGCAGCAAAGCGAGCAACTGGGCCCGCTCGGTGTCCTCAAGGCAGGCCAAGACCTCCTCGTCCCAATCGAAAAACACCTGGTGCCCCACTTCAAAGGCCTCGCGGCCCTTCTCCTGCAGCGTCAGGTGATAGGCGCGGCCCTGCTTTTCCCGCAACAGAAACCCGTCCTCCACCAGTTTCAGGATGCTCCGCTGCCCATAGCCCCAGTCCAGCCCCAGCGCTTCGGTCAGTTCCGCCTGGGTGCAGCCGGGGTGCTTGCCCACATAGATCACAAGAAACAGCATCCCCCGGTTGAGCCCCAGCCGCTGCAACTGGCAGGACGTATACTCGGAAAAGCTGCGGAATAAAACGGTCGTGCTGTAGGCCAGCGTCTGTCGGAACATGCGGCATCCCCCTTACATTCTGGCCCCAGTATAAAGCAAAAACTTGATAAAGTCAAGCACGCTGCGAAAAGAGGGACCGCAAGACGGGCACGATAGGAAAGGGGCTGCCGCTCCACGTTCGTTTTGCAACAGCCCCTTTTTGCACGGGTATAGTCCGCACAGATGTGGTGCGATAGGGAAGGGGCAAACCCGCACGGCTGCCCACGGGGATCTAAAGAGGATGGCGCCCTAACAAAAGATTTTTCAGGAAATGAGGCACCCGCTGGTAAGGCGTTTGGTTCGTCGCGGGGGTTCGCTTGTCAGGCATTCTCCCCGAAGAACAGCTTCATATCGTCCTCGACGGTGCCGATGCCTGCAATGCCGAAGTTCTGCACAAGGATCTTTGCCACATTGGGGCTGAGGAAGGCAGGCAGAGTGGGACCAAGGTGGATATTCTTGACGCCCAGATACAGGAGAGCCAGCAGCACGATAACAGCCTTCTGCTCATACCATGCGATGTTGTAAACGATGGGCAGGTCGTTGATGTCATCCAGACCGAAGATCTCCTTGAGCTTCAGGGCAATGATGGCCAGCGAGTAGGAGTCGTTGCACTGACCGGCATCCAGTACGCGGGGAATACCGCCGATCTCGCCCAGGGGCAGCTTGTTGTATCTGTACTTGGCGCAGCCGGCAGTGAGGATGACAGCGTCCTGGGGCAGGGCCTTGGCAAACTCGGCGTAGTAGTCCCGGCTCTTGGCCCGGCCGTCACAGCCGCCCATTACCACGAACTTCTTGATGGCGCCGCTCTTGACGGCCTCCACCACCTTGTCAGCCAGAGCGAAGACCTGCGCATGGGCAAAGCCGCCGGTGATCTCACCTGTCTCAATCTCGGTGGGGGCGGCGCACCTCTTGGCATGCTCGATGAGAGCGGAGAAATCCTTCCGCTCCCCAATTTCACCGGGGATGTGCTTACAGCCGGGATAGCCTGCGGCGCCGGTGGTGTACAGGCGATCCTTGTAGCTGTCCTTAGGGGGCACGATGCAGTTGGTGGTCATCAGGATGGGGCCGTTGAAGGACTCAAACTCTTCCTTCTGTTTCCACCAGGCGTTACCGTAGTTGCCCACAAAATTGGGATACTTCTTGAAAGCCGGGTAGTAGTGGGCGGGAAGCATCTCCGAGTGGGTGTACACATCCACACCGGTGCCCTGCGTCTGTTCCAGCAGCATTTCCAGATCCCGCAGATCGTGGCCGGAGACCAGGATGCCCGGATTCTTGCCTGCACCGATGTTGACCTTGGTGATCTCAGGGTTTCCGTAAGCAGTGGTATTGGCCTTGTCCAGCAGCGCCATACCAAAAACGCCGTACTTGCCGGTCTCCAGGGTCAGGGCCACCAGATCGTCCACGGTGAGGGTGTCGTCCAGGGTGGCGGCCAGAGCGCGCTGCAGGAAAGCGTCGACTTCCTCATCGTCCTGCAGGAGCGCGTTGGCGTGCTTGGTGTAGGCGGACAGACCTTTCAGACCGTAGGTGATGAGTTCACGGAGAGAGCGCACATCTTCGTTCTCGGTGGACAGCACACCCACCGATTTTGCCTTCTCCTCCCAGTCGCCGGAGCCGTCCCACACGGCGGATTCGGGCAGGCCTGCCGTATTGCTCAGCCGGCAGAGCAGCTCTTTCTTGGCGTCCAGCGTGGCGCGGATACGCCCCTCAATGCTCTCCTTGTCAAAGTTGGCATTGGTGATGGTGGTAAACAGATTGAAGGTGATCAGATGGTTGATCCCGGCAGCGACGCTCTTGCCCTCCTTGCGCAGGGCGGTGGTGACGGCAGAGATCCCCTTGCTCACATACATCAGCAGATCCTGCATGGCAGCCACGTCCGGCTTCTTGCCGCATACGCCCACCATGGTGCAGCCCTTGCACCCGGCGGTCTCCTGACACTGATAGCAAAACATTTTATTTTCCATGGTCATGTCTCCTTCACTCTTCCCAGCGGATTGCCGATACGGGGCAGGAGTCAATGGCGTTCTGCACATCGCTTTGATTTTCCCCGGTTGCCGCCTGATAGGCTTCGGCTTTTCCGTCGTCATTCATGCGAAACACTGCGTCGCACACTCCGCAGCAAAGGCCGCATCCAACGCAGCTGTCCTGATCTACAATTGCTTTCATTATCCATGGCTCCTTTTCTTAAAATACAACGACCAGCAACATCTTGAATGCTTCTTCTCCATACACGGCGTGGGGATGCCCGGCGGGCATTACAATGGACTGGCCTTCGTGCAGAAGGTGATCCACACCGTCGATGGCGATTTTGCCCACTCCGTCCAGGCAGGTGACAAATGCGTCGCCGCCGGATTCATGGGTGCTGATCTCCTCGCCCTTGGCAAAAGAGAACAGGGTGATGCTCAAAGCATTGTTCTGGGCCAGTGTTTTGCTGACCACTTGGCCTTCCTGATAGGCGATCTGCTCCTTCAAAACCAGCACCTCTGCCTGGCGGATGTTCTTTATTTTCGCATTCATGATGATGCCTCCTTGCCTGTATTCAGTTTCCTGCAATTTTCCCGGGCTTATTCACTCGGCAACGCCAATTTTCCAAGAAGCGCACAGCATGGGCGAACGGGGCGTCAAGAATAAGGGGCATTAGCGGATGCCGGCTCGCCTTAAAGCAGGTGCTCTTGACGTTGCGCTTGCATTTTACTATAATACTCAAAAAACGGATGTTGGAATTCCAACATCGGAGGCCCGTATGGAGAACTATTTTTCGGTTCTTTCCCGATGCCCGCTGTTTCAAGGAATTGGGCAGGAGGATTTGCGAACACTGTTTGGATGCCTTGGCGCAAAATTTGTATCGGTCTCCAAGGGGGATCCCGTCTTTTTGGAAGGTGACCCTGCGCAGCTGGTAGGCGTTGTTCTCTCCGTTGGCGTGCAGGTGGTTCGGGACGATTACTATGGGAACCGGAGCGTGTTCTCCATCCTGCAACCCGGCGAATCCTTTGGCGAGGCTTTTTCCTGTGCCGGATTGGCGCACATGCCTGTAAGTGTGTTTGCCATCAGGGACAGTGAGGTGCTTTTGCTAAACTGCCAAAGGGTGTTGACCCTGTGTTCTCGTACCTGCCATTTTCATAGTCTGTTGGTTCAAAATATAGTAAAGGGTTTGGCGCAGAAAAATTTAGCCTTCACGCAAAAAGTGCGGTATATGTCGCAGAAAACTACAAGGGACAAACTGTTGGTTTATCTTTTTGATCAGGCAAAACAGCAAGGGAGCGCAGAGTTCGTCATTCCCTGCGACCGGCAAGCCTTAGCGGACTATTTAGGCGTGGAGCGTACCGCTATGTCGGCCGAAATCAGTAAATTAAAAAAAGCAGGACTGCTGGATACAAAGGGATCCTGGTTTTGCCTGAAGCAGGTCGATCGGAATGGTTAAAGGGTAAAGAAAGAGCCACAGCCCTTCCACCGTTTGGGTGGAGAGACTGTGGCTCATATTGTCTTTTGTTGCCAAAAAAGATACATCTGCCTATGTTAATTTGATGTTCTACAGTTTTATTCTGCAAAATATCCTGTCGACTATGTGTACAATTGCAGATATCCGTTGGCTATGCTATACTTTTAATATCCTGTTACCACGCA
>CALXIA010000016.1 GCA_944388245.1 uncultured Gemmiger sp.
CCACCATCTGCTGCACCCGCTACGGCAACGTGATGTGCAGCCGCGGCAGCGTGATCCCGCTGTTCATCGACCAGATCCGGGCCGGCAAGCCCATCACCATCACCGACCCGGAGATGACCCGGTTCCTCATGAACCTGGACGAGGCGGTGGACCTGGTCATGTTCGCCTTTGAGCATGCCCGGCCGGGGGACCTGTTCGTCCAGAAGAGCGACGCCTCCACCATCGGAGTGCTGGCCCAGGCGGTGCAGCAGCTGTTCGGGGATACCGGCACCCAGATCATCGGCACCCGCCACGGCGAGAAGCTGTTCGAGACCCTGATGACCCGGGAGGAACGGCTGCGCAGCGAGGATATGGGCAACTACTTCCGCGTTTCCGCCGACGGACGGGATCTGAACTACGACAAATTCTTCATCCACGGCCAGGTGCACACCCAGGCCGACGAGAGCTATACCAGCCACAACACCCGCCGGCTCAACGTGCAGCAGACGGTGGACAAGATCCTGACCACCGACTATGTGCAGCAGGCGCTGGCCGAGAAGGACCGGGCGTAAGGAAAGGGGCCGTCACACATGGAAAAAACCAGTCCGATCCTGATCACCGGGGCGGGCGGCTTTGTGGGCCGCAACCTGGTGGAGCGGCTGCGCTGCGAGGGGTACACCGAACTGCTCTGTTTTGAGAGGGAAAACACCGACGAGGAGCTGCGCGCCTGGGCGGCCCGGGCGGCCTTTGTCTACCATCTGGCCGGCATCAACCGCCCCAAGGACCACAAGGAGTTCTACGACGGCAACGCCGACCTGACCACCCGGCTGCTGGGCTATCTGGAACAGGCCGGCAACACCGCGCCGATCCTGGTCACCAGCAGCACCCAGGCCGCGCTGGACAACGACTATGGCAAGAGCAAGGCCCAGGCGGAACAGGCGGTGTTCGACCACGAGACCCGCACCGGCGCGCCGGCCTATGTGTACCGGATGCCGGGGCTGTTCGGCAAGTGGTGCCGCCCCAACTACAACAGCGTGGTGGCCACCTTCTGTTACAATGTGGCCCACGGCCTGCCCATCCAGGTGCGGGATCCGGCCTATGAACTGCCGCTGGTCTACATCGACGATGTGGTGGACGCTTTTGTGGCGGCGCTGGACGGGCAGGTGGCCCGGGAGTTCTCGGTTCCCGGCTTCTGCTTTTTGAGCCCGGTGCACACCGTGACCCTGGGGCGTCTGGCCGAACTGGTGCAGGGCTTCGCTTTGGCCCGGGGCGGCGCGGCCGCCCAGGCGCTGGGCGGCGGTGCCCCCACCCTGGCGGTGCCCGACCTGGCGGCGGGATCCTTTGAGAAAAAACTCTACTCCACCTATCTGTCCTATCTGCCGCAGGATCAGTTTGCCTACCCGCTGAAGATGAATGTGGATGACCGGGGCAGCTTCACCGAATTTTTGCGCAGCCCGGAGCGGGGCCAGGTCAGCGTGAACATCTCCAAACCCGGCATCGTCAAGGGCAACCACTGGCACAACTCCAAGAACGAGAAGTTTTTGGTGGTGCGGGGCCAGGCGGTGATCCGGTTCCGGCAGGTGGGCACCGACCAGGTGATCGAGTACCCGGTCAGCGGCGACAAGCTGGAGGTGGTGGACATCCCCACCGGCTACACCCACCACATCGAAAACGTGGGGCAGGAGGATCTGGTCACCGTCATGTGGGCCAACGAGCCCTTTGACCCGGCGCATCCGGACACCTATTTCCTGAAAGTATAAAAATACGATTTGTATAAAACTGAACGGTAAAGGCGGCGCAGTCATGCAGAAACTGAAACTGATGACCATCGTGGGCACCCGGCCGGAGATCATCCGGCTGGCGGCGGTGATCAAGAAGTGCGACAAATACTTTGACCAGACCCTGGTGCACACCGGCCAGAACTACGACTACACCCTGAACGGCATCTTCTTTGAGGACCTGGAACTGCGGCAGCCGGACGTGTATCTGGACGCGGTGGGGGCCGACCTGGGGGAGACCATCGGCAACATCATCGCCAAGAGCTACAAACTCATGGCAGAGCGCAAGCCCGACGCGCTGCTGATCCTGGGGGACACCAACAGCTGTTTGTCCGCCATCAGCGCCAAACGGCTGCACATCCCCATCTTTCATATGGAGGCGGGCAACCGGTGCTTTGACGAGTGCCTGCCGGAGGAGACCAACCGCCGCATCGTGGACCACATCGCGGATGTGAACCTGTGCTATTCCGAGCATGCCCGCCGCTATCTGAACGCGGAGGGCACCGCCAAGGAGCGCACCTACGTGACCGGCAGCCCCATGGCGGAGGTGCTGCGGGCCAACCTGGCCAGGATCGAGGCCAGCGATATTCTGACCCGCCTGGGCCTGGAGCCGCACAAGTATATGCTGCTGTCTGCCCATCGGGAGGAGAACATCGACACCGAGAAGAACTTCGTGGACCTGTTCACCTCCATCAACGCGCTGGCGGAAAAGTACGATATGCCCATCCTGTACTCCTGCCATCCCCGCAGCCGCAAGCGGCTGGAGGCCATGGGCTTCCGGCTGGACGAGCGGGTGCGTCTGCACGAGCCGCTGGGCTTCCACGACTACAACCACCTGCAGATGAACGCCTTCTGCGTGGTCAGCGATTCCGGCACCCTGCCGGAGGAGTCCAGCTTCTTCACCAGCGTGGGGCATCCCTTCCCGGCGGTCTGCATCCGCACCTCCACCGAGCGGCCGGAGGCGCTGGACAAGGGCTGCTTCATCCTGGCGGGCATCGCCGCCGGCGGGGTGGAGCAGGCGGTGGAGACCGCCGTGGCCATGAACGAAAACGGGGACATCGGCATCCCGGTGCCCTATTATACCGAGGACGTATCCACCAAGGTGGTCAAGATCATCCAGAGCTACGTGGGCGTGGTCAATAAGATGGTCTGGCGCAAGAGCTGATGGCCCGGCTGCTGGTGGTCACCCAGCACTTCTGGCCGGAGAACTTCCGGATCAACGATATGGTGCGGGGGCTGATCGACGACGGGGTGGAGGTGGATGTGCTCTGCGGCCTGCCCAACTACCCGAAGGGGGAATGGTTCGCCGGCTACCGCTACACCGGGCCCCGCCGGGAGACCTGGCAGGGCGCGCAGCTGTTCCGGGCCGGGGAGGTGCGCCGCAAGGGCAACACCTCCCTGCGGATCTTCCTCAACTATGTAAGCTGGCCGTTTTTCGCCCTGTTCAGCCTGTGGCGGCTGCCCGGCGGATACGACGGGATCCTGTGCTACAACACCAGCCCGGTGCTCATGAGTTTTCCGGCGCTGGTCTACGGCAAACTCCACCGGGTGCCGGTGACCAACTATGTGCTGGACATCTGGCCGGAAAACCTGTACAGCGTGCTGCCGGTGAAGAGCCGGTTCTGGCGGAGGGTGGCCGACGCGGTGAGCGACTGGCACTACCGCCAGGCCGACAAACTCATCGCCATGAGCGACGGGCTGCGGGCCAGGCTGTTGGCCCGCACCGGCAAGGCCGAGCAGGACGTGGCGGTCATCCCCCAGTACTGCGAGGATTTTTACGCCGTGCCCGGCCCCTGTGAGGAGTTGCGGGAACGGTTCGCCGGGCGGTTCAATCTGGTGTTTACCGGCAACTTCAGCCCGGCCCAGGCGCTGCCCACCGTGATCCGGGCGGCGGGGCGCGCCCGCGCTGCGGGGGCGGAGCGGCTGCATCTTCTGCTGGTGGGGGACGGCATGAGCCGCCCCGATCTGGAGGCCCTTGTCAGGAGCGAGGGGCTGGAGGATCTGGTGACCTTCTGGGGCAGCGTGCCCCCGGAACAGGTGCCCCGGTTCACCGCCCTGGCGGACGGGCTGGTGGCCAGCCTGAACGACAGCCCCGACCTGGGGCTCACCGTGCCGGCCAAGATCGCCAGTTATATGGCCGCGGGCAAACCGGTGCTGGCCAGCATGAACGGCGAGGGCGCGGCGGCGGTGGAGATGAGCGGCGGCGGCTGGGCCAGCCCGGCCTGCGACGAGGCGGCGCTGGCGCAGAATATGCTGCGGCTGTACCGGCTGGAACCGGATGCCCGGGCCCGGATGGGCCGGGCGGCCTTTGCCTGGTACGAAGGCCACTATACCCGCGCCGCGCTGCTGGCGCAGCTGGAACGATTCATTCTGGAATGAGGGACATACGACCGTGAAGACCCTGGTGATCATCCCCTGCTACAACGAAGAGGAAAACATCCTGACGGTGGTGCGCCGGCTGCAGGAGACCTGCCCCTGGGCGGACTATCTGGTGGTGAACGACTGCTCCACCGACCGCAGCCGGGAGATTTTGCAGAGCGGCGGCTGCCGGTATCTGGATCTGCCAATGAACCTGGGGATCGGCGGCGCGGTGCAGAGCGGTTACCGCTACGCCGAGGCCAACGGCTATGACGTGACCGTGCAGATGGACGGGGACGGCCAGCACGACCCGGCCTACCTGGAAAAGGTGGTGGCGCCGGTGGCGCAGGGCAACCTGGACATGGCCATCGGCAGCCGGTTCATCACCCACGAGGGGTTCCAGACCAGCTTTATGCGGCGGCTGGGCATCAACTTCCTCAGCGGGCTGATCCGGCTGCTCACCGGCTGCCGGGTGCGGGACGTGACCAGCGGCTACCGGGCCTGCAGCAAGGCCATGACCGCCTATTTCGCCCGCCACTACGCCGAGGACTACCCGGAACCGGAGGCCATCATCTGCGCCCTCACCGAGGGCTTCAAGGTGGGGGAGGTGCCGGTGGTCATGCAGGAGCGGCAGGGCGGCGTTTCCAGTATACGGGCCCTGTCCAGTGTGTATTATATGGTCAAGGTGTCCCTGTCGCTGGTGATCTACCGGTTGAGCCGCAGCCGCAAAGGAGGCAAACGATGAGCCTGATCTTGCAGATCGTCTTTCTGCTGGGAGACCTGGTGTTTCTGGGCCTGATCTTCCTGCTCATCAAGCGGGACCGGCTCAGCGTGCGGTTCGGCATGCTGTGGCTGATCTTCGGCGGGGTGTGGCTGGTGTTCGGCGCGGTGCCCTGGCTGCTCAAGGTGCTGCGGGGGGTGCTGCGGTTCCAGGTGGTCTCCAACATGGTGTTCACCATGCTGCTGGCCTTTGTGCTGCTGGTGCTGCTGACCTTGTCGGTGGCGGCCAGCCTGGCGGCGCGGCGGATGCGCCAGCTGGCCCAGGCCAACGCCCTGCTGGAAGAGCGGGTGCGCCGGCTGGAACAGCAGCGGGGACCCGACGCCCAAAATGAGGATGCCTGAACGGGGAACGGCCCCGATCTTGTTTGTGAGGAGCGGCGATTCATGGATTTCAATACCCTGATCTTTGTGGGCTTTTTCGCGGCGGCGGCGGTGCTCAACTACCTGTTTCCCCGCGTTCTGCGCCCCTGGTTCCTGCTGGTCGCCAGCTATGCGTTTTATCTGTATAAGCCCGAGAACGCCCGCCTGGTGTTCGTGCTCATCACCCTGACTGCCGTGACCTATCTGTGCGGTCTGGTGATCGGCGCGTCCGGCAAGCCTGTGGTGCGCCGGGCGTTTCTTTTGCTGGGGCTTGTGGCCGGGTGCGGGTTTCTGTTCTTCTTCAAGTACTTTGAATTCTTCACCGGCAAAGCGCTGGACCTGATGGCGCCGCTGGGGCTGTCCTACTTCACCTTCCAGAGCATGGGCTATGTGATCGACGTGTACCAGAAGGTCTGCCCGGCCCAGAAAAACCCGGTCAAGTACGCGCTGTTCGTCAGCTTTTTCCCCTGCATCTTCACCGGCCCCATCGAGCGGGCCGGCCAGCTGATGCCCCAGTTCGACTCGCCCGCCCGGTTTGACTACGACCGGGTGGCCGGCGGGATGTTCCGGATGCTTTGGGGCTACTGCAAAAAGATGGTGCTGGCCGATACCATCGGCGGCTTTGTCAAGGCGGTCTACTCGCTGCCGGAAGGGATGCCCGGGCCCTATCTGCTGCTGGCCAGCCTGCTGTTCAGCTACCAGATCTACCTGGACTTTTCCGGCTGCTGCGATATTGCCATCGGCGGGGCCCGGGTGCTGGGCTTCACCCTGACCGAGAACTTTGCCCGCCCCTTTGCCGCCCACAGCTACACCGAGTTGTGGAACCGCTGGCACATGAGCCTGACCGGCTGGTTCCGGGATTATATCTTCACCCCGCTGTCCTTCTACAACCGGGGCCTGCCCGGCTTTCTGGGCAAGCTGCAGGGCTGGTTCAACGTGTTCATCATCTTCCCCATCAGCGGGTTGTGGCACGGGGCCAGCTGGGGCTATGTGATCTGGGGCGTGTTCAACGGGCTGTTCATGGTGGTGGGCAAAGCCACCGCCCGCGCCCGCCGCAAACTGAACAAAAAGAATCCCCTGTACCGGATCGCCCCGCTGCGGGGCGCGGTGCAGCGGGTCTGGGTATACCTGCTGTTCAGCTTCTGCATCGTCTTCTTCGCGGCCGATCTGTACGGCGGCAGCGCCGGCGCGGTGCTGAGCGGCATCTTCGCCGGCTGGGATATGAGCGCGGCGGCGTTCTGGAACGGCCTGGCCGGCAAAGGGCTGGACGTTTCGGCCATCGCGGTGCTGGCGGTCGGCGGGGTGCTGGTGGCCGCGGTGGAGAGCCGGGGCCTGGTGAGCGACTGGATCCGCCGGCAGTGGTTCTTTGTGCGCTGGCCGCTGTACTGGCTGCTGGCGCTGGCGCTGCTGCTGTTCGGGGTGTTCGGCCAGTCCGCCTTTATCTACCAACAGTACTAAGGAGGCCCGGATGAAACAGTTTCTGATCGCGCTGGTGCGGCGCGTGGTGCTGGCGCTCAAGATCCTCAGCCGGGTGGTGCTGTTTGTGCTGCCGGTGCCGCTGCTCATGGTGTGGGTCAACTACAACGTGGACTGCAGCGGCCTGTTCCAGGGGGACGTGCTGCTGCGCAGCGCCGCCCAGGACCTGATCAGCGGGGAAAACCTGCTCAACTTCTCCCAGATGGACGAGCGCGCGCTGCTGGAACTGGTGGCCCAGAACTTTACCAGCGAGACCGAGCCGGACGTGCTGGCCATCGGGTCCTCCCGGGTGCTGTCCCTCCACGCGGCCACCGCCGGCAGCGCGAGCTTTTACAACGCGGGCATGACCGGCGCCGACGCCCGGGACGTGATGACCAGCTACTATCTGTTTGTGCGGGAGGGTCACGTGCCGGACACAGTGATCTTCTGCGTGGATCCCTGGCTGCTGTATTCCGGGGCGAATTCCTACGACCACCGCAGCGACCCGGAACTCTACGCGGAGTTTCTGCACCAGGCGCTGGGGATGGACACCGACTATGAGGCCCCGGACCCGGTGCAGATCTGGAAAGCCCTGATCGACCCGGCCTATTTCCAGGGCAATGTGGCCTACTGGCTGCGCAACCGGGGCAGCCAGGTGGCCTATACCGAGGACGGGCAGGCCACCCCCTTCACCCCGGTGGCGGAAAGCGCGGTGTATGACCAGAACGTGGTGGTAAAACTCAGCGACGGCAGCGTGATCTACGACAAGCCGTTCCGGGACACCAGCGTGGACGACGCCACCATCCTGGCGCTGACCCAGGCCAGCAGCTTTGACAGCGTGAACATGGAGGGCTTCACCGCCTTGAGCGACGACGCCATTGCCCTGTTCGGCCGGTTCGTGGCCTATATGCAGCAGCAGGGCAGCCGGGTGGTGCTGCTCATGACCCCGTTCCATCCCACCACCTACGACACCGTCTTTTACCAGTACGAGACCGAGGGCCAGCACGCCGGTTTCTTCCAGGTGGAGGACTGGCTGCGGCAGTTTGCCGAGGCCAACGGCCTGGAACTCTACGGCAGCTATAACCCCCATACCCTGAACCTGGAACCCGCCGACTTCTTCGACGGCTTCCATGTGCGGGACACCTCCATCGGCAAGTTCTTCCCGGGGGTGTGAACAGCCGGACCCGACACAGAAAAACGGACGCGCCCTAGGCGCGTCCGTTTTTGCGTATGTACTGTGCCAGCCGCAGCAGCTGGCCGGTCACCACCCGCAGGGCCAGGGCGGCGCAGCCGGCCACGACCAGATAGACCAGATAGACGCCGGCCACGGCCGGCAGGTCCAGGCTGCGCCCGGCCAGCCGGGGCACGAACAGGATGGTCAGGGTCACATGATGCACCAGGTAGAGGGGGTAGCTGATCGCCGCCAGCCGCTGCAGCCCGGCGCGCACCGGCGCGGCGGTGATTCTGTCCCCCAGCGGCCAGAGCGCCAGACAAAGCCCCGCCCCCAGCACCGGCAGATTCATCATCCGGGGCCCGGGCAGCGGCACAAACAGCACCAGCGCCGCCAGGGCCGCCCCCACCCAGGGCGCCCACCGGGGCATCCGGGGCCGCCACAGGGCCAGCCCCATTCCCAGAGCGAACTCCAGCACCCGGCTGAGAACATGGTGTTCGATCTCCAGCCGGCCCGGGTAAAAGGCGGTCCACAACACATGAAACACCGCCAGACCCGCCAGGGCCAGCCCGGGCCGGGCCAGCATCGCCCGCCGCAGCAGCGGGAACAGCAGATACAGCAGCAGGATGCAGCCCAGAAACCACTCCCCGATCTTGTAAAAGTTCGGCGCCAGGGCGTTCAGGTAGCCGTCCAGCCCCAGCGCCGACCAGACCAGCCGCCACAGCGGAATGGACCGGTCCAGGTTGCGGTGCAGCAGATCCCCGTAGACGAACAGGGTTCCCCAGCCCACCCAGAACATCGGGTAGAGGGCCAGCACCCGCCGGGCGAAATAGGCCCGCAGCGGGCAGCCCGCCTGGTAGCGCACCATCAGCGCCGCGCCGCTGAGCACAAAAAACAGGCTCACGCCAATATGGCCCAGGCTGCCGTTGGCGTAGTTCACAAACCCGATCGCCGGCGCGCCGGGGCAGGCGGTCTGGACGTTCAGATTGAAATGAAAGGTCAGGATGCACCACAGCGCCGCGGCGCGGGTCAGGTCCAGCCCGGCAAGCCGGACGCGGGACGGACGGGTGAGGGTCTGGGTCATGGCGGCTCCTCTCCGGGGCGGCGGCCGCCCCTCTGTTCTTTCCATTATACCGGAACCTTCCCCGAATTGCAAAATCAGGCCGCCTGCCCTATAATAGGAGGAAAGTTGGACAAACAGGGGGCAATGCGATGAAATCCATCCTGCGGGAGATCCGGGACACCGTGCAGAAATACGCCGGGATCATGGCCGAGGTGTCCGGTGTGGATGTGGAGGTCACCGACGCCACCCTGTTCCGGGTGGCCGGCACCGGACTGTTTGCCGCCGGGGTGGGGCAGGACATGTCCCAGGAGGGCTATACCTACCGCCTGCTGCTGGACGGCCAGCCCATCTTCGTCATGGGGCAGCTGCACCGCCTGCGGCAGGAAAACACCGGCTACGCGGTGGTGGCCGCCTTCACCCGCACCCGGGAGATGCACCGCAGCCTGTCCCGGATGATCGCCACCGTGGGCAGCGGTACGCTGGTGGGCTCCAGCGCCCACACCGAACAGCTGCGCAAAGAGATCGCCAAGATCGCCCGCAGCCCCTCCACCGTGCTGATCCTGGGGGAGAGCGCCACCGGCCTGGTGGTGGCCCCCGGCTTTATCGACACCCACAGCCACAGCGACCTGCGGATCCTGGAGGAGCCGGAGGTGCAGCCCAAGGTCATGCAGGGCATCACCACCGAGATCCTGGGCCAGGACGGCATCTCCATGGCGCCGCTGCCGGTGGAGTACATCAGCCCCTGGCGCAAGAACCTGGCCGGCCTGGACGGCGACAGCGACAACATCAACTGGGAGTTCAAGAACACCGCGGGCTATCTGGCCATGATCGACGCGGTCAAGCCCGGTTTGAACGAGTGCTACCTGGTGCCCCACGTCAACATCCGCATGGAGGCCATGGGCCTGGAGAACCGCCAGCCCAACGAGGAAGAGCTGGAGAAGATGCGCCAGATCACCCGCCGCGAGATGGAGGCCGGCGCGATCGGCCTGTCCACCAGCCTGATCTACATGCCCTGCGCCTACTCCGAGAGCAAGGAGATCATCGAGATGTGCAAGGTGGTGGCCGAGTACGACGGCATCTTCGTGATCCACCAGCGTAGCGAGGCCGACACCATCCTGGACAGCATGGAGGAGGTCATCCGCATCGGCCGGGAGTCCGGCGTCAAGATCCACTACTCCCACTTCAAGGTCTGCGGCAAAAAGAACTGGGACAAGATCGACAAGGTCGTCGAACTGCTGGAAAAGGCCGAGGCCGAGGGCATCCGGGTCAGCTTTGACCAGTATCCCTACGTGGCCGGCAGCACCATGCTGGGTGTCATCCTGCCGCCCTGGGTGCACGACGGCGGCACCAACAAGGTGATCGAGCGGCTGCACGACCCCGAGCTGCGCAAAAAGATGGTCTACGACATCGAGCACGGCATCCCCGGCTGGGACAACTTTGTGGAGTTCGCCGGGCTGGACGGCATCTTTGTCACCAGCGTCAAGACCCAGAAGAACCAGGACGCGGTGGGCCTGAGCCTGACCCAGCTGGGCCAGCTGCGAGGCAAGGACCCCTACGAGGCCACCTTCGATCTGCTGATGGAGGAAGAGAACGCGGTGGGCATGGTGGACTTCTACGGCACCGAGGAGCATGTGCAGCTCTTCATGAAGCGGCCGGAGATGAACGCCTGCACCGACGGCCTGCTGGGCGGCAAACCCCATCCCCGCGTCTACGGCGCCTTCCCGCGCATCCTGGGCAAGTACGTCCGGGAGGACAAGGCCCTCACCCTGGAAGAGGCCGTTTACAAGATGACCAAGAAACCCGCCACCACCTTCAACATGGAAGGCCGCGGCGAGATCAAGGTGGGCAACTACGCCGACATCACCATCTTTAACCCGGACACCGTCATCGACAAGGGCACCTTCACCGACCCGGTGCAGTTCCCCGAGGGCATCGAGTACGTGCTCGTCAACGGCGGCGTCACCGTGGCCGGCGGCAAGCACACCGGCCATCGCAGCGGCGTGGTCCTTCGCCAGAAGGACAAAAAGGTGGTCAAATAAGCCATTCTCCGTCCTCTCAACATAAGCGGCAGAGCCGGGAGCAGTCATGCTCCCGGCTTTGCCGTGCGGGATGGCGCTGTGTTCGACCAACCGGAAGGGGAGAGGGGTGGGAGAGGACCATCAGGGTCCTTTCCCACTTACAATCAAATCGGGATGACGCAGTCATCCCCGGTAGAGCCGGGAGCAGCCATGCTCCCGGCTTTGCCGTGCTTTGTGCGTCTTTCACAGAATCCTCCCCCGCGTTTGTTGCGCCGTGGGGCAGAATGTTGTATAATAAAGGAGAATTCTGCCCGGCAGCGCCGGGCTTTTGTGTGAGAGGAGGGTCCGCCCATGGAACTGGCGCAACAGCAGGCGCAAAAACAGGTCCTGAGCCAGAGCCTGCGCCGGTCGCTGGAGGTGCTGCAGCTGCCCCAGACCGAACTGGAGGGCTATCTGCAGGAGGCGGTGCTCTCCAACCCGCTGCTGGAGATGGAACTGCCCCAGGACGCCCGCCTGCCCGACCCGGAACAGGAACCCGCCCGCGCCATGGCCGAGCGGGAGAGCGACACCTGGGAGTCCAGCGACAGCGAGAGCGCCGCAGTCTGGGACCTGCCCGCCGCCTGGGAGGGCAGCGCGGGGGAGGACTTCGCCGCCCGGCTGGCCGATCCCCGCGCCCAGGGCGAAAATCTCACCGACGCGCTGGCGGAACAGCTGCTGCACATGCCCCGCCTCACTGACGGGATGCGCCGGCTCTGCGTCTATCTGATCGAATGTCTCAATGAGAACGGCTTTCTGGAATTTGACCTGGCCGACCTGGCCCGGGAACAGGGGGTGCCGCTCTTTGACATGGAGCAGGCCCTGTATATCGTGCAGGACCTGCAGCCCGCCGGGGTGGGGGCCCGCTCCCTGACCGAGTGCCTGGTGCTGCAGCTGGCCCGCACCGATCACTTTAATCCCCACACCCTGCGTCTGGTCCAGCCGGACGGGCTGGAACGGCTGGCCAAAGGGGATGTGGGGACCATTGCCCGGCTGCTGGATTGCAGCCAGGCCGACGCCCGGCAGGCCGCGGCGGCGGTGCGGGCGCTGAATCCCCGCCCGGCCCAGGGCTACGGCACCGGCGGCGCGCTGGCCTGCCAGATCCCGGAGGCGGTGTTTCGGCTGGAGGACGGCCGGGTGCGGATCGAGCTCAACGCCCGTCTGGCCCGGCGCCTGGCGCTGGACGAGCGGAACTGCGCCCTGCTGCAGACCGCCGGTTCCGAGCAGGACCGACGGTATCTGCGCGAGAAAAAGGCCGAGGCCCAGCAGCTGATCCGGGCGGTACAGGAGCGGGAGAACACCATGGTGCGGCTGCTGCGCACCCTGGCCGACAGCCAGCCGGGCTATTTTCTGCGCCGGGAACCGCTGCAGCCCATGACCCTGACCCAGCTGGCCGAGCGGCTGGGCCTGAGCCTGTCCACCGTGAGCCGGGCGGTGCAGGGCAAATGCATCCAGTTTGAGGGGCGCAGCATCCCGCTGCGCCGGTTCTTCACCGCCGCCATCACCGCGGCGGACGGGGCGGCGGTCTCCAGCGAGAACGTGCGCCGGCACATCGCCCGGTTCATCCAGGCCGAGGACCCGGAAAAGCCCTTGAGCGACGAGGCGCTGCGGGCCGCGCTGGCGGCGGTGCAGCTGCCGGTCTCCCGCCGGACGGTGGCCAAATACCGGGAGGAAATGGGCATCCCCGCCTCCTCCGCCCGCCGCCGGGCCGCCCGGTAAGCAAAAACACCCGTTCGGTTTCTTAAGCTTTGTTAAAGATTGAATCCCAGCGCCCCTTTCGTTTCGTTATAGCAATAAGCGACGAAACGAGAGGGGCGATCTTTGTATGGAAACCAACACGATCCCGGTGCTGCGCGCCGATCCGGCCCGGGGCCTGACCGAAGCCCAGGCCCGGCAGCGGGCCGAGGCCGGTCTGCGCAATACCCCGCCGCCCGACCTGACCAAATCCACCCCGCGGATTTTGTGGGACAACCTGTTTACCTTCTACAACCTGCTGTTCCTGGCCCTGGCCGGCTGTCTGGTGGCGGTGGGCGCCGTGCAGGAGACCCTGTTTCTGGGCATCGTGGTCTGCAACGCGGCGGTGGGGGTGGTGCAGGAGTTGCGGGTGCGGGCCGCGCTGCGCCGCATCGCCCTGCTGGCCGCCCGCCCGGTGCGGGCGGTGCGGGAGGGCGCCGACCAGCTGCTGGACGCCGCCGATCTGGTGCGGGACGATCTGGTGCGGCTGGGCCCGGGGGACCAGGTGCCCGCCGACGCCGAACTGGTGCAGGGGATGGCAGAGTGCAACGAATCCCTCGTCACCGGCGAGGAGGACCCGGTGCGGCATACCCCGGGCGACCCGCTGCTCTCGGGCAGCTTTGTGGTGGCCGGCAGCTGTGTGGCCCGTCTGGTGCGGGTGGGGCCGGACTCCTGCGCCGCCCGCATCACCGGGGAAGCCCGGCGGGTGCGCACCCGCCGCAGCCGGATGATGCGCAGCCTGGACCGCTGGCTGCGGCTGGCAGGGGTGTTGATCCTGCCGCTGGGGCTGGCGATGGCCGGGCAGCAATGGGGCAGCGCCGGGCCCCGGCAGGCGGTCACCGGCACGGTGGCGGCGCTGGTGGGCATGATCCCGGAGGGGTTGTACCTGCTGGTGAGCGTGGCCCTGGCGGTGAGCGTGCTGAACCTGGCCCGCCGCCATACCCTGGTGCGGGAACTGGCCTGTATTGAAAACCTGGCCCATGTGGACACCCTCTGCCTGGACAAGACCGGCACCCTCACCGCTGGCCGGATGCGGCTGGAAGAACTGCTGCCCGCCCCCGGCGTGACCAGGGCGCAGCTGGCCGAACAGCTGGGCGGCTGTGTGCACGCCGGGCCCGAGAGCAACGCCACCGACCGGGCGCTGCGGGCTGCCTGCCCCGATCCGGGCTGGCCGGCCGGGCGGCAGGTGCCCTTCTCCTCCGCCCGCAAATGGGGCGCGGTATCCTTCCCGGACGGGCGCTGCCTGGTGCTGGGCGCGCCGGAGCGGGTGCTGGGCGAAACGCTGGCCGCCTGGCAGGCTGTGGTGGCCCCCCGGCTGGAGCAGGGCCGCCGGGTGCTGGCCCTGGCCGCATGCGATGCTTTGCCCGACGGGGACGCGCCCCTGCCGGCGGGGCTGCGGCTGCTGGGCTTTGCGGTATTGCGGGACGAGCTTCGCCCCGGCACCGCCGAGACACTGGCCTATTTCCGCGCCCAGGGGGTATCGCTGCGGGTGCTCTCCGGCGACAACGCCGCCGCGGTCTCCCGGGTGGCGCTGCAGGCCGGGGTGGAAGATGCCGACCGCTACCTGGACCTGTCCGGAGTGGGGGAGGAGGCCGACTGGGCCGATCTGGCCCGCCGGTACACCGTGTTCGGCCGGGTGTCCCCCAAACAGAAGCAGTGGCTGATCGCCGGGATGCAGGCGGCGGGCCATACAGTGGCCATGATCGGGGATGGGGTCAACGACGTGCCCGCCCTGGGGCAGGCGGATTGCAGCCTGGCCATGGGCGCGGGCAGCGAGGCCGCCCGCCAGGCCGCCCAGATGGTGCTGCTGGACTCGGACTTCGCCGCGGTGCCCGCCATCCTGCAGGAGGGGCGGCGGGTCATCGGCAACGTGAGCCGGTCGGCGGCGCTGTTTTTGTACAAGAACATCTTTTCCTTCCTGGTGTCGGCGGTGCTCTTCTTCGCGGCGCAGCCCTATCCCATGGTGCCCCGCCAGATCAGCCTGATCAGCGGCCTGCTCATCGGGCTGCCCTCCTTTCTGCTCACCTTTGAGCCGGTGCGGGAGCGGGCCCGGGGCGATTTTCTGACGGGCGCTCTGCGCAGCGCGCTGCCCGGCGGCCTCACCGCCGCCCTGGGGGTGCTGGCCGCCCACGCGCTGGGGGTCGGCCTGCCCGAGGGGGAACAGTCCACCGTCTGTGCCCTGCTGGCCGCTTTGGCCGGGATGCTGGTGATCCTGCGGCTCTGTGTCCCCCTCACCCGGCTGCGGGCGGTGGTGCTGGCCCTCTGCCTGGGCGGGTTCGCCGGGGCCTGCCTGCTGGCGCCGGGATGGTTTGCCCTGTCGCCGCTGGGCGGGCCGGCGCTGGGGCTGCTGGCGGTGTGCGCCGCCGGTACGGCGCTGGTCTTTGCCGGGCTGCAATCCCTGGGCGACCGGCTGCGGCAGCGGCCGGCCCGGCCTGCCGCCCTGCCGGTGCGGGGCCGCCGGTCCGATTTGACCTGAAATCGAAAACGGCGTGCCGCAGAAATACGACACGCCGTTTAATCATGTGATAAAATTACAGATTGTTGAACAGCAAGGCCCCGCCGGAGAGCATCAGCATGACCACCACCGCCTGTTTGACTCGCCGCTCGTTGAGCAGCCGGCCGCTGACGATGCCCAGCCCCAGGCCCAGCAGCATGGCGGGCACCAGCAGCACGGCCTGCCGCAGGGCCGCCGGGGTCAGGATGCCCCAGGCGGTGTAGAGCGCGACGCGGAAGGTGTTCTCCACCAGAAAGACCACACAGATGTTGGCCTTGAAGGCGTGGCTGTCGCCGGTCACCCGGCTTACGTAAGCGCCCAGCAGCGCCCCGATGCCGTACAGCCCGCAGAGCACGCCGGACAGCAGCAGCGCGCCGGGCACGCTGCCCGCCATCACCAGCCCGGCCAGCGGCAGGCAGACCCGCCAACCGGATGGCCCGCCGCTCCCGCCAGGCCAGGATCAGATTGGTGGGATAGCCCAGCAGCAGCTCCACCGGCGAGATGTTCCGGTTGATGGCGGGGGAAAACTCAGGATCGTGGTGAACACCAGGGTGTTGGCAAAGCCGCAGAGCCCTTTGATGAAGAAGGCGGCCAGCGCCGCCAGGTTCCAGAGCGCGAAGTCCATCCCGTTATGCCCGGGCCAGCGCCGCCAGGAAGGCCTCCACCGCCTCGGGCCGGGTGGCCCAGCTGGTCACCAGCCGGATGGTGGTGTGGTCCGCGTCCGGCTTGCCCATCTCCTCCCAGTGGAATTCGCCCCGCAGCGCTTCCAGCACCTTGTCCGGCAGGATGGGGAACTGCTGGTTGGAGGGGCTGGCAAAGGCGAAGCCGTAGCCCAGCGCCGCGATGCCGTCCCGCAGCCGCAGCGCCAGGGTGTTGGCGTGGGCGGCCAGCTCTTCATACAGGCCGTCCTGCATCAGCTGTTCAAACTGGATGCCCAGCAGCCAGCCCTTGGCCAGCATGCCGCCCCGCTGCTTCATGATGTAGCGGAAATCCTGCGCGATGGCGGGGTTCTGGATGCAGACCGCCTCCCCGATCAGCGCGCCGTTTTTGGTGCCGCCGATGGAGAAGACGTCGCACAGCGCGCCCAGTTCCGCCAGGCTCGCGCCGCCGGCGGTCAGGGCGCTGCCCAGCCGGGCCCCGTCCAGATAGAGCAGCAGGCCCAGCTCGTCGCACACCTGCCGGATGGCGGCCAGTTCCGCCCCGGTGTACACCCCGCCCACCTCGGTGGTATTGCTGATGTACACCAGCTTGGGCTGCACCATGTGCTCGTCCGGATGGGCGTCGCAGACCGCCCGGATGGCGTCCGGGGTCAGCTTGCCGTCCGGTGTGCCGGGGGTGGCCACGCACTTGTGGCCGCTGGCCTCGATCGCGCCGGTCTCATGCACGCACACATGGCCGGTGGTGGCGGCGATCACCGCCTGATGGGGCCGCAGCGCCGCGCAGATGCAGACGGTGTTGGTCTGGGTGCCGCCCACAAGAAAATGCACCGCCGCGTCCGGCCGGCCGATGGCCTGGCGGATCAGCTGGCGGGCATGGTCGCAGTGCGGATCGGTGGAATAGCCGAAGTTGCCCTCGGTGTTGGTGGCCGCCAGGGCCTCCAGAATACGGGGATGGGCCCCCTCGCTGTAATCGTTGGTGAATCGGATCATGTGTAGCACCCCTCTCTTGCTGTGGCGCCCCGCGGGGCGCGTATGGTTCCATTTTACCACGTTTTCACAGAAAATCCATGCCTTGGTTTTGCACTGACGGATAAAGTATGGTATACTGGCAATGTATCATCGAAAACTGCGCGGTTTTCCGCGCCGCGGGGCCGCGGGCCCCAATACACCGTGCGCGCCGCGCAGAGGAGGAACCTTATGGATAACGCAATGCTCCGGGAAGAAAGCGCCCGCCGTCACCGCCGCCGCCGCCGTCAGGCGCTGGGGCTGGTGCTGGCGGTGTTGATCCTGGTGGGGCTGGGCAGCATCGCCACCAGCGTGGCGGGCCTGGTGGCCAGCCTGTTTGACGATACCGATCTGATGAAGGACTTTGAAAACCGGCTGCAGATCATGGTCATGTTCGACCCGCTGCCCTTTGACAGCCTGGAACAGGCCGACCAGATCATGCTGCGCGAGGTGGGCATCTGGGGCGCTTTGTATGGCGAACTGGAGACCAGCGGCAGCCTGGACGCCTATGAGCGCGATCCCGAGACCGACTGTATCATCCTGCCCACCCTGGAGGTGGACGCCACCCTGACCAAGCTGGTGGGGCCGAACTTCAACGTGACCCACGAGAGTTTTGAGGATGACGGCATGACCTTCACCTACCTGCCGGACAAGCAGGGCTATCTGATCCCCATCACCGGCCAGCAGGGCCGGTACACCCCCACCGTGGTCAAGCTGACCCGGGGCGGCGGCCAGATGCGGGTGACAGTGGGGTATATCCCGGTCAGCAGCCCGGGGGACGAGTTGATGGGCGCCAACACCTCCACCGAGCCGGTCAAGTATATGGACTATATCTTTGAAAAGACCGATTCGGTCTGGTATCTCACCGCCCTGGAGGAGAGCGAGATGCAGCCCGCCAACCCGGCCGCCAGCGACACCGCCGACCAGCCGGATGTGGGCAACTCGGTCATGGCCCCGGAGCAGCAGCTGCAGGGCGCGGCCAACGACGGGGTGGTGTCCAGCGTGCCCACCTCCGACGCGTCCGCCCAGACCGACGAGAGCGCTCCCGCGCAGGAGGGCGACGCCTCGGCCGAGAGCGGCGAGGATGCCGCGTAAAGGGGGCCGGGTATGCTGCCTGTAACCTATGAGATGGTGCGCCACAGCGAGGAGATCAACACCTACATCCGCCAGGCGGACGCCTCGCTGGTGGCGCTGGGCTTCACCGAACACTCCTTTGCCCACGTGACTCGCTGCGCCGAGACGGCCAGCCGACTGCTGCAGCAGCTGGGCGCGGACGAGCGGGAGGTGGAACTGGCCCGGATCGCCGGCTATATGCACGACATCGGCAACCTGGTCAACCGGGTGGACCACGCCCAGAGCGGCGCGGTGATGGCCTTCCGCATCCTGGACAAGATGGGCATGCCCCCGGAGGACACAGCCCTGGTGGTCACCGCCATCGGCAACCACGACGAGAGCACCGCCTACCCGGTAAACGGGGTGGCCGCGGCGCTGATCCTGGCCGACAAGACCGACGTGCGCCGCAGCCGGGTGCGCAACCGGGACACCATCCGGTTCGATATCCACGACCGGGTCAACTGGGCGGCGGAGCACTCGGAACTGGATCTGGACAAGGAGGCCGGCACCGTGACCCTGGCCATCCGCCTGGATACCCAGGTGTGTTCGGTGATGGACTATTTTGAGATCTTTCTGACCCGGATGCTGCTCTGCCGCAAGGCCGCCGAGCATTTCGGGCTGACCTTCCGGCTGGAGGTCAACGGCCAGCAGCTGGTCTGACACAGAAAACGCATCCCCCGCCGGGCAAACCGCCCGGCGGGGGATTTTTGCGCGCCAAAACCAAAAGCAGCGCCCCGCCGTTCTGGCGGGGCGCTGCGGATACTCGGAATGGGAAAACCTTAGTTCAGGATGGTCAGCTCGGTCTCCACGTCGAACAGGTGCACCTTGTGGGCGTCGAACGCCACGGTCACGGTGCTGCCGTTGCGGGCCTTGCTGGTGGGGGCCACGCGGGCGGTCATCTTGTTGCCCTTGTAGTCCAGGTACAGGTAGATCTCGCTGCCCATCAGCTCGCTGACCTCCACGTCGGCGGTCAGCTGGCACTCCTTGTGCTTCTCGATGAACTCGGGATCGTCCTTGATGTCCTCGGGACGGATGCCCATCTTGACGGCCTTGCCCACATAGGCGTCCAGCTTGCCGTCGGCGGTCTTCTCGGCGGGCAGAACGATCTTGTCGCCGGACAGATCCAGGTAGTAGGTGCTGCCGTCCTTGTTCAGGGTGGCGTCCAGGAAGTTCATCTGGGGGCTGCCGATGAAGCCCGCCACGAACATGTTGCAGGGGAAGTCGTACAGGTTCTGCGGGGTATCGACCTGCTGGATAACGCCGTCCTTCATGACCACGATGCGGTCGCCCATGGTCATGGCCTCGGTCTGGTCATGGGTCACGTAGATGAAGGTGGTGGCCAGCTTCTGATGCAGCTTGATGATCTCGGTGCGCATGCTGGTACGCAGCTTGGCGTCCAGGTTGGACAGAGGCTCGTCCAGCAGGAAGACGGCCGGGTTACGGACCATGGCGCGGCCCAGAGCAACACGCTGCCGCTGGCCGCCGGACAGAGCCTTCGGCTTGCGGTCCAGCAGGTGCTCGATGTCCAGGATCTTGGCGGCTTCACGCACCCGCTTGTCGATCTCGTCCTTCGGGGTCTTGCGCAGCTCCAGACCAAAGGCCATGTTCTTGTACACGGTCATGTGGGGGTACAGCGCGTAGTTCTGGAACACCATCGCGATATCCCGGTCCTTCGGGGGCACGTCGTTGATCAGACGGTCGCCAATGTACATCTCGCCCTTGCTGATCTCCTCCAGGCCGGCGATCATACGCAGGGTGGTGGATTTGCCGCAGCCGGACGGGCCGACGAAGATGATGAATTCCTTGTCCGCGATCTCCAGGTTGAAATCCTTAACAGCGGTCACATTGCCCGGGTAGATCTTGTAGATACCGCGGCAGCTGATACTTGCCATGGGGAAGCCCTCCTTGTAATTGTGAAGTTTGTGTGATACCAGTTTATTGACACGCGCTTGACCGCGTGTGCTGTCTTTACTATAATAATACCAGGGTTTTTGGGAAAAGAAATAGCATTTTATTGATGTACAGGGGGCGAATGTTGATGTTTTCCTGCGGGGAGTGGTGCGCGCCGGCGCAGCGGCTGGACCTGTCGCTGTCGGCCCCCGTCGTGCTGGACGGGCCGGGGGTCTGGGCCGGGGTGCTGTCCAGCGGGCGGTGCGCCCTGGACGGGCCGGAGGGTCCGGTGAGCGCCGAGGCGGGCAGTCTGCTGGTCGGCGTTTCTCCGCTGGAACTGACGCCGGAGGGCGGCTGCCACCTGCTGGCGGTGCGGATCACCGGCCGGGTGGCGGAGGCCTTTGCCGCCGAATTGGAGGGATCGTTCTGGGCGGGCGGGGCCAGCGCGCCTTTGGCGGCCCAGCTGCTGGCCCGCCTGGGGGAGGAACTGCCGCCTGGCGAAGGGGGCGGGCTGGCCTTCCGGCTGCTGGGGGAACTGGCTGGGGCGGACCCGGCCGCCCCGGCGCTGCCGCCGCTGGTGAGCCGGGCGCTGGCCGCCGTGCAGCAGAACTACGCGGGGCTGTACGGGGTGGAGGAACTCAGCGCCCAGCTGGGGGTCACCAAGAGCCATCTGATCCGGGTGTTCCGGGCCGCGATGGGGATGCCGCCGGGGCAGTATCTCACCGCGGTGCGGATCGAGGCGGCCAAGCAGCTGCTGGCCCACCGGGAGTATCCGCTGGAGGTGGTGGCCAGCCTGTGCGGCTTTTCCGGGGCCAACTACCTGTGCCGGGTGTTCCGCAAGGCCACCGGCCTGACCCCCGCCGCCTGGCGGGCGGTGGCCGCCGCGCCCGCCGCGCCGGAAGCCCCGCTGCCGCTGGAGAAGGAACTGTATGTCTAGACAGGCCTTTTGTGCAAATTAAATCCCCGTCCGGCCCTATACAAACCAGGGCGGGAACGGTATCATGAAAGGTAAGAGAAACGGCCTGCCGCAGGCCGGCAAAAATTGCCAAAGGAGCGTGTCAATTTTGATTCAGGTAGTTGTGACCGAGAGCTACGACGCCAGCTGCGCGTATGTGGCCGACATGATCTGCAAGCTTGTGAACGAAAAGCCCGCCTGCAAGCTGGGCCTGGCTACCGGGGGTACGCCTGTACCCATGTACAAAAAGCTCATCGAGGCCAACCAGGCCGGCAAGGTGGATTTCTCCGCGGTGCGCACCGTCAATCTGGACGAGTACTGCGGCATCCCCGGCACCCACGACCAGAGTTACCGCTACTTCATGAACACCAACCTGTTCGATCACATCAACATCGACAAGGCCAACACCTACGTGGCCCAGGGCATGGGCGACCCGGCCGCCAACGCCGCGGAGCTGGAGGCCAAGGTCTACGAGGGCGGCGTGGCCGACCTGCAGCTGCTGGGCATCGGCAACAACGGGCATATCGCCTTCAATGAGGCCAGCGATACCCTGCACGCCACCGCCCACATCGAACATCTGACCGAAAGCACCATCAACGCCAACGCCCGGTTCTTTGCCCGCAAGGAGGACGTGCCCACCACCGCCATCACCATGGGCATGGGGGACATTCTGGCCGCCAAATGCGTGGTGCTGATCGCCACCGGCCTGGCCAAGACCGAGGCCATCCGGGGCCTGGTGATGAGCGACGAGATCACCACCCACAATCCCAGCACCATGCTGAAGATGCACCCCAACGCGGTGGTGGTCATCGACAAGGAACTGGCCGAAGCGGTGGGCTACAAGGGCTGAAAAAAACGGTCCTTGACACAAACGGGCCACGTGCTATGATTAAACCGGTGGGGCCGGGGCGGATCGCCTGCCTTGGCCCTGCCGGTATTGTTTTTTCACGCCTTGCAAAGGAGGATATTTCGTGAAACTGTTGATCATGATCCTCAGCGACCCGGATGTGATGGACCGGGCGCTGGAAAAGCTGGAGCGACGGGGCATCCGGGGCGCCACCATTCTGCGCAGCCGGGGCATGGCCATGGAGCTGCAGAACTACATGGGCGGGTCGTTTTTGGGCAGCCTGCGGGCAAGCCTGGAGCCGGACCGGGAGGAAAACTACACCGTATTGATGGTGCTGCCCGACGATCAGGTGGCCGAGGCCATGGAACTGATCGACCAGGTGGCCGATCTGGACCGGCCGGGCAACGGCATCGCTTTTACGGTGCCGGTGGAGTTGACCAAGGGCATCGGGAGGCTGTAAATGGAACTGGATCTTTTGTTTCAACTGGCTATCCTGTTGATAGCCGGTCTGGTAGGTGCACGTCTGATCCGTCTGATCCGTTTGCCGGACGTGACCGGCTACCTGATCCTGGGCCTGCTGATCGGACCCTCGGTGCTGGGGCTTTTTACCAGCGAGGGGGTCGCGGCCCTGTCGGTGATATCCGACGTGGCGCTGGGTTTCATCGCCTTTACGGTGGGCGGCGAGTTCAAGTTTGAGTATTTCCGCCGGGTGGGCGCCACCCCCATCGTGATCGCCTTTTTTGAGAGCATCGTGGCGGTGATCCTGGTGGTGCTGGGGCTGTGGGCCACCGGCAACGGCCTGCCCTTTGCGTTGGTGCTGGGAGCCATCGCGGCCGCCACCGCCCCCGCGGCTACCATCATGGTCATCAAACAGTACCGGGCCAAAGGGCCGGTCACCGAGACTTTGTTGAGCGTGGTTGCGCTGGATGACGCGGTGGCGCTGATCGCCTTTGGCCTGGCGGTGGCCGTGGCCCGCACCCTGGAAAGCGGCGGCCCGGTGAATCTGGTGGAGGCCATCCTGTCGCCCATCTGGGAGGTGGTGCTCAGCGTAGGCGTGGGCATCGCGCTGGGGTTGGTCTTCACCTTCCTGCTGCGGTTCTTCAAGGATGGCGGCAGCCGCTTGAGCATGTCCATCGCCTTTGTGCTGGGGGCCGTGGCCCTGGCCAATGAGGTGCTGGGGGTGTCCAGCCTGCTCATGTGCATGGCGATGGGCGCGGCCTTCTGCAACCTGTCCAAGAATTCCGCCGACGTGTACCGGCAGGTGGATTCCTTCACGCCGCCGTTGTTCTTGATGTTCTTTGTGCTCAGCGGCGCGGACCTGCAGCTGAGCGTGCTGCCCACCATCGGTCTGGTGGGTGTGGTGTATGTGGTGCTGCGGGTGGCCGGCAAGTGGCTGGGCGCCTGGCTGGGCGCCAAGATCATGCGCGCTTCCCCGGCTATCACCAAATACCTGGGGCCGGCTCTGATCCCCCAGGCAGGCGTGGCCATCGGCCTGTCCTTTTTGGCCCAGCAGGTGGTGCCGGAATACGCGGCCACCATCCGGGCTGTGGTGCTCTGCGCCACCCTGATCTATGAACTCATCGGGCCCGCTATCAGCAAAAAGACCCTGCAGGCCGCCGGCGAGATCGCCAGGGACGCGTAATGTATGAATGAGCCAATATGGGGGTCGCAGACCCCCATGCCCCCTTCTTGCGGGCCGAATCTCCGGCCCGCATTTTCTTTGACAGGAGGCTGGGGACCGGATCCCCTGGAGTGGCAAAAAGAAAAAGGACGCGGCGCAAGCCGCGTCCTTTTCTGTTGTTCTCAGCCCTTGTAGCCGTCCGGGTTCATGCTCTGCCATTTCCAGCTGGAAGCGCACATCTCCTCGATGCCGTACTGCGCCTCCCAGCCCAGTTCCTTCTTGGCCTTGGTGGGATCGGCGTAGCAGGCGGCGATGTCGCCGGGGCGGCGGGGATCGATCACATAGGGCAGTTCCTTGCCGCAGGCTTTGGAATAGGCCTTGATCACGTCCAGCACGCTGTAGCCGTGGCCGGTGCCCAGGTTGCAGATGAACAGGCCGGGCTTGGTGGCCAGCTTCTTGATGGCGGCCACATGGCCCCGGGCCAGGTCCACCACATGGATATAGTCCCGCACGCCGGTGCCGTCGGGGGTGGGGTAGTCGTTGCCGAACACGTGCACCTTCTCCAGCTTGCCCACCGCCACCTTGGCGATGTAGGGCACCAGGTTGTTGGGGATGCCGTTGGGGTCCTCCCCGATCAGGCCGCTCTCATGGGCGCCGATCGGGTTGAAGTACCGCAGCAGGGCCACGTTCAGTTCCTTGTCCGCCTTGCAGCAGTCGGTCAGGATCTGCTCGTTCATGGCCTTGGAGGTGCCGTAGGGGTTGGTGGTGCGGTCGCCGCCCACCGGGAAATCCTCGGTGATGGGCACGGTGGCCGGGTCGCCGTAGACGGTGGCGCTGGAGGAGAACACGATGTTGTGCACGCCGTGACGGCGCATGGCGTCCAGGATCACCAGGGTGGTGTTCAGGTTGTTGGTATAGTATTCGATGGGCTTGGAAACGCTCTCGCCCACGGCCTTGTAGGCGGCAAACTGGATCACCGAGTCGATGTCCGGGTTGGCGGCGAAGATCGCCTCCACCTGGGCGGGATCGGTCAGTTCGGCCTCCACAAACCGGAAGTCCTTACCGGCGATCTGCTTGACGCGGCGCAGAGCCTCCGGGCAGGAGTTGTAGTAGTTGTCCGCCACCACGATGTCATAGCCGGCGGCCAGCAGTTCCACACAGGTGTGGCTGCCGATGTAACCGGCGCCGCCGCATACCAAAATAGCCATAGCGCGCTCTCTCCTTTTTGTTTCACAATTTTAGAAAATTGTTGCAGTTAAAGCCGTGTGCTTTCCGCTGCTTTCTACCTGAAAGTATAGTCCTGTGTAAGAAAAATATAAATAGACGTTTACGCTTGCGGCATGGATAATTCTCTCATGATTCGCCCCGGCCCTGGCGGCTCAACACCTTGATGCTGCTGGCGTATTCGCTGGGGGTCATGCCGGTGACCTTCTTGAAATGGCGGGAGAAATAATGGATGGAATTGTACCCCAGCAGGGCCGCGATCTCGGTGAAATTGTGCTTGCCCTCCCGAATCAGTTCCTTGGCCCGGCGGATCTTAAGCCGGCCGAAATACTCCATCGCGCCGCCGCCGGTTTTCTCCCGGAAGATCTTTTGCAGATAGCTGCGCCCCACCAGATTGTCCCGGCAGATATCGCTCAGGGTCAGCCGTTTTTCCAGATTGTCGTCCAGATAGCGGCAGACCCGCTCCATCAGATCGTTGCGGCTGTTTTCCCGCAGAAGGGAAGAGGGCCGGGCCGCTGTGGGCACGCCGCCCTTGCGGATCAGTTCCAGCAGCAGCAATTCCAGCGACAGGCCGATCAACTCTTCCGCGCCGAAGGGCTGCACCGGCCGCCGCTCCATCTTCTGGGACAGGGGATCGTCCAGCGGGGTGGAAAAGGCCTCGGCGGCCTGCTCCACAATGCGGGCCATCAGGTTGCGCTCGCTGTCGCCGGCGCTGAGCAGCCGTTTGCGGAAAAAGTCCATGGCCGGCCCGTCGCACTCAAAGGTGATCACCACCACGTTGGGCGCCCGGCCGCCGGCGGCTTTCAGGGTGTGGAACTCGCCCGGCTCGTGGAACAGCATCTGCCCTTTTTGCAGCAGGTGCTCCGTATCGCCGGCCTGGGCGATGATCTCACCCTTATCCACATACACGATCTCCCAGAAATCGTGGCTTTCCCCGAAAAACGCGTAGTCCGGCCCGTATTCAAAATAGTGCACGGTGATGATCCGGTCGATCCGGATCGGCCGCTGCAGTTCCACCGCGGTATACGCCATTTGCCCGCCTCCCTGTCCGTTCAGTCCTTACACAAGTATACCGGATCGTGGCAGATCGTGCAAATGGTTTGGGACGAATTCCGCAGAACAGGCAAAAGAAAGGCGGAAAAACCAGCGGATTGTACAAAGAATGGATCAGTCGGCGTAGACCGAGTCGATGCCCAGGTATTCCTCCAGGCACAGGCCGCTCTCGTATACGGCGGCCGCGGTCTCCTTGCCCAGATACCGCACATGCCAGGGTTCGTATTTGTATCCGGTGATCGCCACCTTGTCGGCGGGATAGCGGATGATGAAACCGTATTCCTGGGCGTGGGCGGCCAGCCATTCCGCCTCAGGCGTGCCGATAAACGCGTCGCTGACCTCGTTCAGATCGAAGGCCAGGCCGGTCTGATGCTCGGAATAGCCCGGCCGGGCGGAGTAGGTGTCCGCCTGTTCCTTGCCGTCCCGGTCCACATACCGCTGGTACAGCTGGGCCTGGTAGTCGTAGGAGCGGAACCCGGAGGCAATGAACAGGGTAATGCCGTCCTGGGCCGCGCCGGCGGCCATCTCGTCAAAAGCGGCCTGGGCCTCCTCCGAAACGCCGGGGGCGTAGTCAGCGGGCAGACCGTAGCTTTTGTTGGCGATCAGGATCCCGTTTACATAGGTAATGCCGTCCACCACCTGGATATCCGGCGTGGGTTCCGGCGTGGGGGCCGCAGTCGGCGCGGGGGTCGGCGCGGCGGTGGGGGCCGCCGTGGGCGCGGGCGCCGGGTCAGAGACCGAAAATGAGCAGGCGGCCGCGCAGAGGGCCAGCGCTACGGGCGGAATCAAACGAAACAAACGCATGGTACAATCTCCTTTCCCAAACGGGGGATGCCCGGACCGCGAAAGGAGCGGGCTCGCATCCAATATACGATGCAGCCGGAGAATATATTGCCGGAACAGGGCAGGGGCCGGGCGGTTGCCCGCCCGGCCCCTGCCGCCAAAGGAAGAAAATATGGGAAAATGGTGAATAGCGATAGAAATGTGGAACGCTTATTTGCTCTCCGGCAGGCTGGCGGCGGCGCTGGACTGTCCCACACGGCGGGGAGCGATGCTCCGCAAAGCGGCCCGGAGGGCCGGTGCGCGGCAAGCAGCGCCCCCTTGCGCAAGGGGCAGCCGGCCGGCGTGCCCGGTACGGCGCGCGCCGCTGCGAAGCAGGGATCTGCCGGGCCAAGGCCCGCGGCCCCGCCAGGGTGCGAAAACTTACTTGCTCTCCGGCAGGCTGGCGGCGGCGCTGGACTGTCCCACACGGCGGGTCATCTCGTCGGGCGCTTCGGGGCGGAAGGAAACGTTGGGGTATTCCTCGTCCATCACCCGGGCCGCGGTGGCCAGAATGATATCGCCGCCCTTGCCGCTCATCACGCGGCCCATCATCTGCACGCGATGGATGTCATAGAACTGGGCGTACAGGCCCATGGTATGGCCCAGATACACGCCGATGCTCTGGTACACCTTGACGGCGCGGGGATCGCCCTCGGCCATCAGGCCCTGCACCACCTTCAGCTTGGCGGCGGGGGCGTCGTCCTCATTCAGCTCGATGCCGGCGCGGGGGGCCAGCTTGATCACGCCGTCCTGGCTGAAGTACTTCACGCCGCAGCCGATATCGCCGCTCCACTCGTCGGCCATGGCCTCGGGCTGGCCGTCCACCGGGGCAAAGGCCAGTTCGTTCAGCCAGCCGCAGATGTTGCCGTCCGCGTCCACATAGCCCACGGCCTCGCTGGTGCCCATGGCGATACCCATGATGCCGTTTTCGGCCAGGCCCATGGCCCCGGCCAGCGCGCTCACATCACCGTCGTTGGCCACCACCACCGGGATCTCATAGCCCAGCATCCGGCCCAGATCCTCGGCCGCGCGGGTGTAGATGTTCTTAACCTTGGTCTCAAAGTCCGCCTTGGCCACCTTCAAAAACAGGCTGGCCACCATGCACTTGTTGTCGATGTACACGCCGGCGCTGGAAACGCCGATGCCGTCCACCTTGCGGCCCTTTTCCATGATCTTGGCCGCGGCGGTCTGCAGCGCCGCCAGGATGCCCACATAGTGGTAGCTGGGATCGCTGATGGTCTTGGGATACCACACGACCTCCTCGCTGTAGATGGTCTCCCCGTCGATCACGGCGCTGACCTTCCGGTCGGAGCCGCCGGCGTCAAAGCCGATCCGGGCGCCTTTGGTGTGGCGGCCCACGCTCTCCGCCTTCTGGAAGGGGGCGGGGCGCTGGTCGTAGGGCAGGCTGACCACCTCAAAGGCCCGCTCATACACGTTTTCCATGAAGTCCTTGTCGAAGGCGCGGCTGCCCGTGGCGGTGTAGGCCTGGCGAACGGTCTGGGCCAGGGCGTCGTCACCACAGATGTACACCTTGAAACCGCCCCAGCTCCACAGCAGGAACTTGACCAGACGGTCCACAAAATACTCGTCGGCGGCCTTCATCTCCGGGGTGCCGTGCACCTTGCACTCCCAGGTGCCGATCTGGCCGCCGCTGCGCTCCACGGCGATGCACAGGGGCTTTTCCGCGCCGGTGGCGTAGTGCTGGAAGAACAAGCCCAGGGGCACAAAACCGGGGTCCAGTTCCGGCAGATTCTTGACGGGGATCTCCACATTCAGAAATTTCATGACGCAGCTTCCTTTCTTGCTCACAGGGCGGCTTTTTCTAGTTTCTATTGTAAACGCCCTGAACACCGCCGTCTTGACCCGGCAGGCCCACTTTTTTGCATTTTCGTCCATTGCCCACTGTGCGGAACGGCGCAAAGGTGGTATAATCAGAACAAATCGAAAACCGGGCCGTTCGGGCCCTTTTACAAGGAGGAATCGCTATGCTGTACGACCGTTTGGAAAACATCGAGCAATACACCGGTCTGTTTGAAAATCTGGACACCGCCATCGCCTATATCGCGGAACACGATCTGGACGAACTGCCGCTGGGCCGCACCGACATCGACGGGGACAAGGTGTTCGTCAAGGTGACCGAGGCGGATACCTGCGCCTCGGAGGAGCGGGAATTTGAGATGCACGACAAGTATATGGACGTTCAGCTGGACCTGTCTGGGGTGGAGTTGTTCGAGGTGGCGCTGGGCGAGTTGGAGGAGACCGCCCCCTACGACGAGACCACCGATACCGGCCTGTACAAGGCGCCGCTGAGCTGCGCCGGTGTGCTGGGCGAGGACCGGTTCGCCGTCTTCATGACCGGCGAGGCGCACAAGGCGCAGGTGCGGGCCGCCGGGTGCGACAAGGTGCGCAAGGCCATCTTCAAGGTAGCCCGGGACTGATCCAAATACCAATACCGATACCAAAGCGGCGCGGGCCGCGGCAGGATCCTGCCGCGGCCCGCGCCGCGTTTGTTATGGCTGGACCAGGGTAGTGCCGGGGTAGTACCAGGCCAGGATATCCGCGCAGCGTTTGCCCTCCAGCGCCATGCCCCGCGCGCCCCACTGGCTCAGACCCACCCCGTGGCCGTAGCCGTGGGTGGTCACCGAAAAGGTCCGGTCGGCGTACACCACCGTGAAGGCCGCACTGCGCAGCCCCAGCGCCCCCCGCAGTTCGGTGCCGGTCAGCTCCGCGCCAGCCACCGGCTGGCTGGCCACATAGCCCGCCGCCGTCAGGGTGGGGGCGCCGAACCAGTCCGCCGGCTCGCCCGAGAGATCCAGCCCCCGGTCGGCAAAGTTCAGCTGCAACGCGTCGGTCATCTGCTGCACCGTGTAGGTGACCGTCACCTCCCAGCCGTCGGCGGCGGTGTCCCAGGGGCTGTCCACCCCTTGCAGATAGGCAAGCGACTCGGTCCAGACATTCTGGCTCGCTTCGGTGTGCCCGCAGCTGGAGGCGTGGTAGCAGCAGGCGGCGGGCGCGCCCTGCCACTGCACCACCCAGCCGTCCACCTGGTCGGCCAGGGCGGCCAGCCGGGCGTAGTTGGCCTCAAAGTCCACACCCCAGTAGCTCTCCAGCACCTCCCGGGTCATGAACCCCTGCCGGCGGGCCGGGTCGGCGGACAGGTCGTGGGCTTGTCCGGCGGCGCGGGCCTGCTGCTGCTGGAACAGCGCGTAACTCCAGGCCGCCACCATCTGGGCCTTGATCGCTTCATCCGGCCAGTCGGCGGGCAGTTCCGCGGCGGCCGCCCCGATCCGGTAGTCCCGGGCGGAAACGGTCAGGATCTCACCGGTGGCCTCGTCCAGCACCCGCAGGCTGTCGGCGTCGGGGCTGGCGTCCGGCACGGGGGTCGCTGCCGCGCCGCTGTCCGCCGCCGTGCCGGGCGCCGGGGTGGCGGCCGGGCTTGTGAGGGGGGCGTCCGGCAGGGGCGCTTCGGCCAGCAGCAAGCCCCCTACCGGGACCAGCCAGGTGAGCAGGGCAAAGGTCATCATGCACAACAGGGTCTTCTTCATCCCATCCTCCGGCGGGCTGCTTGCAATTTGGCCCAAAACCTTGTACACTACATACCATAGAGGGAATTCACTTTAGAAAGGGGAAGTAAGGTATGTCCACAGAAGTACCGATCCTGGACCCACAGTCCATGACCATCCTATGCAACGAGTATCTGAAAAATAACTACATTGATCCGGAAACCAGCGAACGGCTCGGCGTCAAGCGGGGCCTGCGCAATCCGGACGGCACCGGCGTGCTGGCGGGCCTGACCAACGTCTGCGACGTAATCGGGTACGACAAAAAGCCGGACGGTACCATCCTGCCCATCCCGGGCAAGCTGATCTACCGGGGCATCGACATCCGGGAGATCGTGCGGGAGGCGCTGGAGAAGGACCGCTTTATTTTTGAGGAGATCATCTGGCTGCTGCTGTTCGGCAGCCTGCCCCGCCTGGCGGAACTGGCCCAGTTCTGCCACCTGCTGGAGGAACACCGGGCGTTGCCCGACGGCTTTGCCGAGGACATGATCATGAAGGCCCCCAGCCCCAACATCATGAACAAGATGGCCCGCAGCGTGCTGGCCCTGTACAGCTACGACCCGGAGGCGGAGGATCTGAGCCTGGGCAATATCCTGCAGCAGTCGGTGAACCTGATCGCCGGGCTGCCCACCATCATGGTGAACGCCTACCAGGTCAAGCGCCGGGTCTACGACAAGCAGAGCATGTTCTTCCACCTGCCCCAGGTCGGGCAGAGCACCGCGGAGCATATCCTCTCCACCTACCGGGCGGACCAGAAGTTCACCCACGCGGAGGCCAAGCTGCTGGATCTGTGCCTGGCGGTACATGCCGACCACGGCGGCGGCAACAACTCCACCTTTGCCTGCCGGGTGCTGTCCAGTTCCGGCACCGATACCTACTCGGCCATCGCGGCGGCCATCGGCAGCCTGAAAGGCCCCAAGCACGGCGGCGCCAACCTGAAGGTGATGCAGCAGCTGCGCACCATCCAGCAGGGGGTGGAGAACCACCGGGACGAGGACGAGGTGCGGGAGTTCTTGCGCCGCATCATCCGCAAAAAAGAGGGGGACGGCAGCGGCCTGATCTATGGGATGGGCCACGCGGTCTACACCATCAGCGATCCCCGGGCCGAGATCCTGCGGGATAATGCCCGGGAACTGGCCTATGAAAAGGGCTTTGAGGACGAGTTCGACCTGCTGTGCCTGGTGGAAAAGCTGGGCTCGCAGGTGTTTGGCGAGGAGAAGGGCAACAAGACGGTCTGCGCCAATGTGGACCTGTACAGCGGCCTGATCTACAAGATGCTGGGCATCTCGGAGGATCTGTTCACCCCGCTGTTCGCCATCAGCCGGATCCCGGGCTGGTGTGCCCATCGGATCGAAGAAGTGGTGTTCGCCAACCGGATCATCCGGCCGGCCTACAAATATCTGGGTGTTCGCCAGAAATACAAAACCATCGAGGAGCGCAGATGAAACGAGCCGTAACCGCCCTGGCGGCGCTGGTGTGCATAGCAGCCGGCGTTGTGCGCGGGCTGGACCTTTTCGCATACAACGACTGGACCACCGGGTTTGTCACCTGGGGGTCGGTCTGGGCCCGATACGGGGTGCTGGCCGGGGTGCTGGCGCTGATCGGGGTGGCCGCCCTGGCCCAGCAGCCGGGGAGTTTCCGGCTCACCGCCCCCCGCCGGGGCCTGGGCGTTTACGGGTTGCTGGCCTCGGTGGTGTTCGCGGCCTGGGCCGGCAGCCAGGCGATGCTGCTGTGGCCGCAGCGGGACTGGTTCGGTCTGGTCCAGGCGGGGCTGTTCTTTTTGACGGCGGTGTGGCTGCTGCTGACCGGCCTGGCCCATCTGGGCGAGGAACTGCAGCCGCCCACCCGCAGCGTGCTGCCGGGGGTCGGCGCCACGCTGGGCTTCTACCTGCTCACGGTGAGCCGGTTCGGCTTTGCCCCGTCCAGCGTGCAGCGGATCGGCCCCACGGTGGAGGTGTTCAGCGCTCTGCTGGCGCTGCTCTTCTCCACCGCGCTGGTGCGCCTGTTGTATGTGGGGCAGGCCCGGTCGGCCCGGTGGCTGTATATTCTGGGCCTTACCGCCTTTCTGCTGGGCACCTGCCTGGAACTGCCCCAGACGGTCTTGTCCTGGCGCAACGGCGCGGCTGACCTGGCCGATGTGGCCTTGAGCGTTCTGCCGGCGCTGGTCGGCCTGGCGGGGCTGGGGGCGGCCTGGGCGGTGTCCGGCCGTCGGGCGCAGACGCCGGCGCAAACCGAGCCGGCCGCGGAATAAAACGAAAAAACCGGGAGGCCCTGCCGCGCTGCGCGGCAGGGCCTCCCGGTTTTTGGACAGAACGGATCAGAATCCCAGCGGTTCGCCCACAAACAGCACCTTGACCCGGTCCGGGTCCCGCTGGAACCGGGTGATCAGAGTGTTGCAGCAGATGCGGGCAGGGCTGTGGCAGTTTTCACAGCGGCCGGTCTGGGCGCAGGGGGTGCGGCTGTTCAGCCGGGCGGTGTTGGCGGGGGCGGCCAGGGTCTCCAGCCGGCTTTGGGCCTCCGCCAGATCCCGCACGATCTTGTTGCAGCCCACGATCACCAGCACATGAGCCGGGCCGAAGGCGATGGCGGCCACCCGGTTGGAGTTGCCGTCCACGTTAAACAACTCCCCCTCCTCGGTCACGGCGTTGCTGCTGGTCAGATACCAGTCGGCGCTGAACACGTCCCGGTACAGTTTGTCCAGTTCTTCGGGGCCGGCGGCCTTGCTCCGGTCCAGGTAGCGGTATCCGCCCTGGGCCAGCAGATCGGTCACGCCGCACTCGCTCAGGGTGGCGGACCCCCCGTGGGACACGCTGCAACCGGCGGGCAGCAGCTGCCGGACAAAGGCGGGCACCTGATCGGCCCGCTCGCAATAAAAGGCTTTCATGTTGTTGCGCTCCACCGCCGCCATGGCGCGGCGGATGCGCTTTTCCACGACAGAACGCACAAATTCATTCATGGTTGTTACCTCCTGTTCTGGGCGGGTATGCCGGGCGCGGCGCGGGGAACACTGATCGTATACCCCGACCTGGGCGCCAGTACCCGAAAACTTTTTTGATTCCATTATACCAGATGGGTCAAGAAGGTTGACAGAAAGACAGGAGTGTGTAGAATGAATAAGAGAGTATTATTTTCGGAGGTGCCCTTCGTGCCCAAAAAGTTACAGGCGGGGGATCAGATCCCGCGCTTTACCTACGATAGCCCCTACCAGCCGCAGCTGCCTTTCTATGAACTGCTGGACGATGAAAAGCCGCTGTTTGTGGTGTTCATGCGCAACTTCGGCCACCCCATCACCCGGCATTATGTCATGGAATACATCCAGGACAAGGACAAGCTGACCAGCGCTCGTCTGGCCTGCGTGGTGCGCACCGATCCCCATGTGATCGCCGGTGCGATTCCGGCCGATCAGATGCCCTTTGCGCTGATCTGCGACGCGGAAGGGGTGCTCTATGAGCATTTCTGTGTGCCCGAGACCACCAGCTGGTTCCGCAGCCACTCCCTGACCGCGCTGCGCATCCTGAAGGCGGCCCGCAAGATGGGATATAAGGCGACCGAGGGGGAGACCTACCAGTTACCGCTGACCCTGCTCATCGACCGGGACGGTACGGTGCTGATGGCCCACTACGGGCAGAGCCTGACCGACCTGCCGGAGAACTGCGCCGCGATGGAAAAGGTGGCCCGGGCCGTGCTGGAAGAGCAGCGCCGCGAAGCGGAGAAACAGCAGCGCCGGGCGGCGCGCCACCCGGACGACCCTGCGGAGACGGAGAAGGACGAAGCCGGGGAGGACTGGGCGGATCAACGGGCACACGAGGAAGAGCCGGAGAACGATTTCCCGCGGCAGGCGGCGCAGCCTGACATGGAGCTGCCCGATCTGCCCGACGCTGGCACCGAACTGCCCGAGATCCCGGCCGCGGCCCCCGCGCTGGAGGACGGCGAGGAGACCGGGGCCGCCCAGGAGGAACCGACGCCCCGGCCGGATATGGTCCAGGCCGCCGAACTGTTGTTCGGGGAGGACGAGAAGAACCAGTAAGCCGGCAGGAAAACAGCAAACGGGAGAGGGAAAGCCCTCTCCCGTTTTGGTTTGCCGCTTCTCGATCGAAAAACAGGCCCCCGCGATCCACGCGGGGGCCTGTGCTGTACAAAAACGATCAGTTCCAGACTACCGGCTGGCCGGACAGGGTGATCTGCGCCACCTGGCTGGTGTCCACCGGGGTGCGGAACAGCATCCGATAGACGATGTGCTCGCCGTCGGTGCTCACCGAGGAGGAGATGAATTCCGGCTGGGTGCCGTCCTTCAGGGTGACCACCGGGGTCAGGTCAGGGGTGTCGGCGTAGAGTTCGCCGTGCCCCTCAATGACGATGCCCAGGCTGGACAGCGCCACCTGATCCAGCTGCCAGCTGCCGGTGTCCAGATCGCAGGTCCCGGTACGGTCCGCGTGGGCGGGCTCCAGCGTAAAGGTTGCCTGCCAGCCCGCGTCGCAGGCCACGGTGCAGCTCACGCCGCTGGCGCACAGGGTCCATTCCGCGGGATCGGCGCCTTCGGGCAGCGGCAGCACATACTCCTGAACGCCGCTGCTGAAGCCGGCGTCGCCCTCTTCCAGGATCGCCTCCAGCACCGCCATCCCGCTCTCCTCGTCGCCGGTGCGCTGCAAACCCAGGTTCACATGGGAGAACCGGCCCAGATCCTCGTCCTGCCGCAGCTGCAGATGCAGCGCATTGTCCACCAGGCCCACCGCCTGGACCGTCAGCCAGTCAAATCCTTCCACCGTGTAGGAGAACTGGGGCTTGAGCACCGGCAGGCTGTTTGCGTCCATCAGCTTTTCCAGTGCCTCGTCCCCCTGGCCGTTCAACATGCTCCAGCCATAGTCCAGCGAGGGATAGGAGAGGGCGGGCGCGGGCTGCAGCGCGGCCAGTTCGGCCACCGTCCAGCCGGTAGAGCGGGGCGGATAATACTCGATACCGGAGGAAAACGCCTCCACCTGCACGGTGATCTTGTCGCTCTGCACCTCTTCGCCGGTCAGCCGGAACATGGCGGTCCCGGTCTCGGGATCGTAGTCCACCTGTTCCGCGTGGGCGAAAGCGGCGCCCTCCAGCTGGTAGTTCCACAGCTGGGTGGTCTCCTGAACGCGGCCCTGGCCGGTGGTGTCCCGCAGGGTCAGGTAGACAACGGCGGTGTCCTCGCTGCGCATGGAGGCCAGCACCTCCATGCGGATGCCGTCCGCCTCGCTGACCTGGTTCACCGGCTGCAAAAAGGTCAATGTCTGCCGGCCCAGCACCGCCAGCTGGCGGGCCAGTTCCGGCGAGGTGGCCAGCACCCCGGCGCTGAGCACCAGCGCCGCGGCGAATACCGCCGCCACGCTGAGCAGCCGCCGCGCCGCGCTGCGGCGATGCACTTGCAGTGGTTCCGGCCGGCACCGGGCCAGGATCGCGGCCTTTTGCCCGGGCGAAAGGGCCACGCCCGAAAGGCCGTCTTCGACTGCCTTTCGGATGGATGGTTCAGAGATCATCGCGGGGCACCTCCTCCAATCGTTTTGCCAGCTGTTCCCGGGCGCGCCGCAGCCGGACGCTCACCGTGCTCTGGGGCGCGTGCAGCAGCTGGGCGATCTCGCCCACTGAATACTGGTGGTAGTAATGCAGCAGGACGACTTCGCGGTATTTCGGCTTTAGAGCCAGCACCTCGGCCAGCAGCCGGCCGCTCTCGCTGCGCAGGGCTTCCGGGGAGGCCAACTCGGGGTATTGTTCCACCAGATTGACCTTCTTGTGCCAGGCACTGCGCAGATAGTCCTTGCAGACGTTGGCCGTCACCCGCATGACAAAAGCCTTTTCCGAGGCGGGAGAATCCTCCAGCGGGCGATAGCTCTTGTAGATCTTGACAAACGCGTCCTGCACGGCGTCCTGGGCCAGGTGCGCGTCGCCCAGATAGGCACAGCAAACACGCAGCATGGCGTCGCCATACTGATCCACAAGGCGCTCCATCTCCTCGGCACTCAGGCCGGCCTTCGCAGCGAACAACTCTTCACGTCCTTAACGCCTTCACCCAAACAACGATTGAGGGGGCAAAAATATTTCAATTTTGTCACCGGACCGTTACAGTTTGTTTACAAAAACCGCTCCGGGCAAAAACGGGCCGCGGAAAGGCATATTCCGCAACCCGCCTACCTAGATTATAGCGGATTGCGGCCGGGAGCGCAACCGCGCGGCAAGCAAAAACGCCGCCGGGCCCAATGCCCGGCGGCGCAGCGTGGTAATTTAATAGGCTTTGCCCCAGTAGACCATGACCTTGGCGGGCTTGCCGCAGCAGGGGCAGACGTCGCTGAGATGCTCCTGCTCAAACGGCATGCACCGGCTGGACAGGCCCACCTCTTCCTTCATCTTCTCCTCGCAGGCCTCGTCGCCGCACCACATGGTCTTGATGTAGCCGTTGTTCTCGGCGGCCAGCTGTTTGACCTGGTCCATGGTGGTGGCGGCCCAGGTGCGGGCCTCCCGGTTTTCCAGCGCGCGCTGGTACAGGTTGGCGGCCAGTTCCTCCAGCAGGCGGGGGATGGCGGTCTCCAGTTCATCCAGGGAGACAAAGGTCTTTTCCCGGGTATCCCGGCGGACCAGCACACACTGGTTCTTCTCGATGTCCTTGGGCCCGATCTCCAGGCGCAGCGGCACGCCCTTCATCTCCCACTGGCTGAACTTCCAGCCGGGGCTGTTGTCGCTGGTGTCCAGCTTGACCCGGGCAAACTTGCCCACCCGGGCGGCCAGTTCCTCGGCCTTTTCGGCCACGCCGGGCTTGTGGGCGGCCACCGGCACGATCACCACCTGATAGGGGGCGATGGCCGGGGGCAGGATCAGCCCCTCGTCGTCGCCGTGGGTCATGATGATGGCGCCCACCAGACGGGTGGACACCCCCCAGCTGGTCTGATGGGGGTATTGCAGCTGGTTGTCCCGGCCGGTGAACTGCACGTCGAAGGCGCGGGAGAAGCCGTCGCCAAAATAGTGGCTGGTGCCGCTCTGCAGGGCCTTGCCGTCGTGCATCATGGCCTCGATGGTGTAGGTGGCCTCCGCGCCGGCAAATTTCTCCTTGTCGGTCTTTTTGCCCTTGACCACCGGGATCATCAGGTACTTCTCACAGAAATCCGCGTAGGTGTTCAACTGCTGCAGGGTCTCGTCGATGGCCTCCTGGGCGGTCTCGTGGATGGTGTGGCCCTCCTGCCACCAGAACTCCCGGCTGCGCAGGAAGGGGCGGGTGGTCTTTTCCCAGCGCACCACGCTGCACCACTGGTTGTACTTCATGGGCAGGTCCCGCCAGGAGTGCAGCACGTGGGCGAAGTGGTCGCAGAACAAAGTCTCGCTGGTGGGGCGCACGCACATGCGCTCCTCCAGCTTCTCGTTGCCGCCGTAGGTGACCCAGGCCACCTCGGGGGCAAAGCCCTCCACATGGTCCTTCTCCCGCTGCAGCAGGCTCTCCGGGATAAAGATGGGCATGGCCACGTTCTCATGGCCGGTGGCCTTGAACATCCCGTCCAGAATGTGGGTGATGTTTTCCCAGATGGCGTAGCCGTAGGGCCGCAGGATCATGCAGCCCTTGACGGTGGAGTAGTCCACCAGTTCCGCCTTGAGGCACACGTCGGTGTACCACTGGGCAAAGTCCTCGTTGATGGGGGTGATGGCCTCCACCAGTTTTTTCTTCTGTTCGCTCATCCGATAACTTCCCTCCGCAAGTTTCTGGTGAAAAAAGCGGGCCCCGCGCCAAAGCGTGGGGCTCGCCGGGTGCCGATGGCATGAAGCTCAGGTGTGGTCCTCGACGAAACGCACCACGTCGCCCACCGTGTGGAAATTCTCGATGGCGTCGTCCGGTACCTCTACGTCAAACTCGTCCTCCAGCGCCATCACCAGATCCACCAGGTCCAGGCTGTCGGCGCCGAAGTCGTCCAGAATGTTGCTGTCCATGGTGATCTCGTCGGGATCGATGTCCAGCTGTTCGGCCAGGCAGGCGCGAATCTTCTCAAACGTATCCATGCTATGAACTCTCCTTAACAAGCTATTCCGGCCGGGCATGCGCGGCGCGAGACCGTGCCCCGGCCAAATCACTATACCTTTTATAGCCTATCTGCAAGGGGATGTCAAGGTTTATTTTGGGCATCTGGCCACAATTCGCGGAAATTTCCCAGGCAGGTCCGCGCCCGGGGCTTTTCCTGACGAAAACCCTTCCCAAAATCGCCGGTTCGGCCAGCTGCGACGGGCCTTGCGGCAATTACAGCAGGGTGCGCCGCAGGGTCTCGCCGTCCTCGGGCCGCAGCAGCGCCGGGGCCACGTCAAACACGGTGGCGGCGCCGGCGTGGCCGGCGGCATTCATCCGGGCGGCGGCCCGGGCGTAGGCCACCAGCACGCTGGAGGTGAACTCCGGGTTGGAATCCAGCTTCAGGCTGTACTCGATCACATGGGTGTTGGGATGAGCCCCGTCGCCGGTGGTGCCGGTGCGGATCACGCAGCCGCCGTGGGGGATGCCCTTGTGGTCCCGGTCCAGCTCTTCCTGGCTGATGAAGTGCACGGTGGTGTCGTAGTCGGCAAAGTAGTTGGGCATGGCCTTGATCTCCCGCTCGATGCGGGCGGTGTCGGCGCCGGGCGCCGCCACCACAAAACACTCCCGGGTGTGCTTCTGGCGGGTGGTCAGCTCCGGCTGGGCGCCGCTGCGCACCGCCTCCAGGGCGGCGGGCACCGGAATGGTGTACTGCCGGGCGTCCTGCACCCCCTCGATGCGGCGGATGGCGTCGGAGTGGCCCTGGCTGACCCCCTTGCCCCAGAAGGTGTAGTCCTTGCCCTGGGGCAGGATGGCCCCGGCGTAGAGCCGGTTCAGCGAGAACATGCCCGGGTCCCAGCCCACCGAGATCAGGGCGGTGGTCTTGGCCGCTTTGGCCGCCGCGTCCACCGCGGCGAAGTGCTCGGGGATGCGGGCGTGGGTGTCAAAGCTGTCCACCACATTGAACCAGCGGGCCATGGCCGGGGTCTGGGTGGGCAGGTCGGTGGCGCTGCCGCCGCACAGGATCATCACGTCGATCCTGTCCTTCCAGTCTTCCGCCTTTTCGGCGGCCACCACCGGCACGCCGGGGGTGTGCAGGGTCAGGGAAGCCGGATCCCGGCGGGTGAACACCGCCGCCAGTTCCATGTCGGGATTTTGGGCCACGGCGTACTCCACGCCCCGGCCCAGGTTGCCGTATCCCAGAATACCGATTCGAATCGTCATAGTTGTGCTTTCCTCCTGATCGAGTTATGCGCAAGATTCGGCGGCAAACCGCCGCCCGTCATACAAAATCAGTATACCACGTTTCGGGGTTTTTGCACAACCGCGCAAAAAAAGAACCCGGGGCAAACGCCCCGGGCACGGAGAGGAAAAGCCGGCGTGCAAGGTTCAGGGTTCCTCCAGCCGGGTAACAAACTGGCAGTATACATAGAGGTTTTGCAACTTGGTGGCCTCGTTGCCATAGACGGTCTGGATGCTGGGCTGGGTCTCCGAGGGGGTCACATAAAACCGGAAGACGATCGCGTCCTGACCGGGGGCCATCTCCTCCACCGGCAGATAGTGGAAATTGCTGATCACGATGCCGGCGTGCTTGTAGAGCAGCTGCTCGATCTCCGGGTGGGAGAAGCAGCGCAGCACGTCCTTCTGGCCGTGCATCTCCACGATGGCCCGCACCTCCTCAAAGGAGATCTCCTGGAACCGATAGGTCCCGCTGTGCAGCAGATCCAGCGCCGAGGCGTTGTCCACCAGCAGCAATGCTTTGGCTGAATTCATTCTTCTCCCTGCCTTTCTGAAAATCATTTTCTATATTCAGCATACGGTCTCGATAAAGAATTGTCAATTATTGTTAAAATAATAACAGTAAGGTGGAGAGGAAATAGCAAACTGCACAAAAAAGCCAAAGAATTTTCGTGGGGAGAACCCGGCAAAACCGCGCAAAAAACCCGCGCCCCTCTTGGGGCGCGGGCAGAAATGCCGCGGAGATCAGTCCACGATGATGCTCTTGCCGGTCATCTCCTCCGGCTGGGGCAGGCCCATGAGCTTGAGCATGGTGGGGGCGATGTCGGCCAGAACGCCGCCCTGGCGCAGCTTCACATCGCCGGCGCCGGCCACCAGGAAGGGAACCGGGTTGGTGGTGTGGGCGGTGAAGGGGGCGCCGTCCGGCTCGTACATCTGGTCGGCGTTGCCGTGGTCGGCGGTCAGCAGCACCTTGCCGCCGGCGGCCAGCACCGCGTCGATCACCTTGCCGGCGCAGGCGTCCACCGCCTCCACCGCCTTGACAGCGGCCTCAAACACGCCGGTGTGACCCACCATATCGCAGTTGGCGAAGTTCAGGATGATCACGTCGTACTTGCCGCTCTCGATCCGCTTGACGCACTCGTCGGCCACCAGGTAGGCGCTCATCTCGGGCTGCAGGTCGTAGGTGGCCACCTTGGGGCTGGGGATCAGCGCCCGGTCCTCCCCCTCGAACGGGGCCTCCACGCCGCCGTTGAAGAAGAAGGTCACGTGGGCGTACTTCTCGGTCTCGGCAATGCGCAGCTGGGTCTTGCCGCACTTGGCCAGGTATTCGCCCATCACGTTGTGCAGGCTCTGGGGATGGAAGGCCACCTCCACGTTGGGCATGGTGGCGTCGTACTGGGTGAAGCAGACATAGTTCACCGGGAAGCGGCCGTTGCGGCGCTCAAAACCGGTGAAGTCGTCGTCCACGAAGGTGCGGGTGATCTCCCGGGCCCGGTCGGGGCGGAAGTTGAAGAAGATCACGCTGTCTCCCGCGGACACCCGGCCGCCCTCACAGGTCACGGCCGGCACCACGAACTCGTCGGTCACGCCGGCGGCGTAGCTCTTGGCGATCACTTCGGCCGGGGTGCCCTTCTCGCCCTCACCGTACACAAAGGCGGCGTAGGCCTTTTCCACACGGTCCCAGCGGTTGTCCCGGTCCATGGCGTAGTAGCGGCCGGTCACCGAGGCGATCTTGCCCACGCCCAGCGCGTCCAGCTTGGCCTGCAGCTCTTCCAGATAGCCCTTGCCGCTGTCGGGCGGCACGTCGCGGCCGTCCATGATGGCGTGGACGTAGATCTCCTTCGCGCCCATGTCCTTGGCCATGTCCAGCAGCCCGAACAGGTGCTCGATGTGGCTGTGCACGCCGCCGGCGCTGAGCAGGCCCATCAGGTGGATGGCCTTGCCGTTGTCGATGGCGGAGCGCATCGCCTTCACGATGGCCTCATTCTGCCGGATGGAGCCGTCCTCGATGGCCTTGGTGATACGGGTCAGTTCCTGGTACACGATGCGGCCGGCGCCGATGTTGGTGTGGCCCACCTCGCTGTTGCCCATCTGGCCGTCGGGCAGGCCCACGTCCAGGCCGGAGGCGCCGATGGTGGTGTAGGGGCAGCTGGCGAACAGCTTGTCCAGATTGGGGGTCTTGGCGGCCTCGATGGCGTTGCCGTAGGTCTTGTCCGGCACCCAGCCGAAGCCGTCCAGGATGCAGAGCATCAGGGGTTGTTTTGCCATAAGAGAAGATCCTCCTTAAAAACGGATGATGGCGCGGGCCGCAAAGCCCGCAAAAACCGAACAAGCGCCGCCCGCCCGCAGGGCAGACGGCGCCTGGTCAAAAGGCGAAAGAAAGCGGTTTACTTGCTGGCAGCCTTCACGATGGCGGCAAAGGCGTCCGCCTTCAGGGAGGCGCCGCCGATCAGGCCGCCGTCCACGTCGGGCTTGGCGACCAGTTCGTCGGCGTTGCCGGCGTTCATGCTGCCGCCGTACTGGATGGTGGTGGCCTTGGCCACGGCCTCGCCGTACAGCTCGCCCAGCACCTTGCGGATGGCCGCGCAGACCTCCTGGGCCTGGTCGCTGGTGGCGGTCTTGCCGGTGCCGATGGCCCACACCGGCTCATAGGCGATCACGATGTTCTTCATCTCGTCGGCGGTCACGTCCCGCAGGGCGATCTTGGTCTGCATGCGCACCAGTTCCTCGGTGACGCCCTGCTCCCGCTGGGTCAGGTTCTCGCCCACGCAGACGATCACCTTCAGCCCGGCGGCCAGCGCGGCGCGGGTGCGCTTGTTCACCGTCTCATCGGTCTCGGCAAAGTACTGCCGGCGCTCGGAGTGGCCGGTGATCACGTACTCCACCCCCAGGTCCACCAGCATGTCGGCGCTGATCTCGCCGGTGAACGCGCCGCTCTTCTCAAAGTGCACGTTCTCCGCGCCCACATGGATGTTGGTGCCGCGGGTCTTTTCCACGGCGGTCACCAGGCTGGTGAAGGGGGTGCAGATGACCACTTC
>CALXIA010000017.1 GCA_944388245.1 uncultured Gemmiger sp.
GGTGCCCACCTCGGATTCCGCAGCGGATCCCACGGCGGAGCCCGCGCCCACCGAGACCCCGGTGCCCACCGCGACGCCTGTGCCGGCCGCGACCCCGGCGCCTACCGGGACCCCTGTACCTACCCAGACGCCGGCTCCCACCGAAACGCCTGTTCCCAGTGAGACGCCGGTGGCCAGCCCCACGGCTGAACCTTCCGCCAGCCCCACGGCCACCCCGTCGGTCACGGCCAGCCCGAGCCCCTCGGCGTCGGCTTCGCCCACCCCGACTCCGGCGCTGGCCGAGAGCATTGTTCTGTTCGACACCTCCACCAACTCGCTGGTGCCCAACAGCCAGTTCCGCCTGACCGCCAGCGAGATGCAGGTGGGCACCACCGTGCAGTACACCGGCTGGCAGACGCTGGGCGGCAAACAGTATTACTACGACCCCGCCACCCATAAGCCGGTGACCGGCGTGCAGATCATCTCCGGTGAGATGTACACCTTCGGCGCCGACGGCGCGCTGGGGATGAACCGCAAGGGCATTGACGTGTCCAAATACCAGGGCACCATCGACTGGAACCAGGTCAAGGCGGACGGCGTGGAATTCGCCATCATCCGCGTGGGCTACCGGGGCTACGGCACCGGCGCTCTGGTAGAGGACAGCCAGTTCAAGAACAACATCAAGGGCGCTACCGCCGCCGGCGTCAAGGTGGGTCTGTACTTCTACAGCCAGGCCATCAATGAGCAGGAAGCGGTGGACGAGGCCGCCATGGTGCTGGCCCTGTGCAAGGGCTATCCCATCAGCTATCCCATCTTCTTTGATACCGAGAAGGTGGCCGGCGCTACCGGCCGGGCGGACAACATCAGCGCCGCCCAGCGCACCGCCAACGCGGTGGCCTTCTGCAACGCTATTCAGAGCGCCGGGTATACGGCCGGCGTGTACTCCTATCGCGATTGGTTCTACTACAACCTGAACTTTGCCAACGTGCAGAAGTATAAGATCTGGATCGCCCAGTACCGCACCACCCTGGACTTCAAGTACCGCTATGACATCTGGCAGTACACCTCCAGCGGTTCGGTCAAGGGCATCAATGGCCGGGTGGATATGAACATCGGCTACTGATCCAACCAATAAAAAGGCAGCGCGCCCGCTCTCGTATACGAGAGCGGGCGCGCTGTGCTTTTTGCGTCAAAACGTTTATACGGGCCGGCCGAACAGTTGTTCCCGGATGCGCTTGCCGGTGGGGGTGGCCGCCAGACCACCCTGGGCGGTCTCCCGCAAGGAGCAGGGGATGCTTTCGCCCACCTCTCGCATGGCCTGGATCACCTCGTCCGCCGGGATCACGCTGCGGATCCCGGCCAGGGCCATGTCCGCCGCGGTCAGGGCGTTGGTCACCCCGCCGGCGTTCCGCTTGATGCAGGGCACCTCCACCAGCCCGGCCACCGGGTCGCAGACCAGCCCCAGCTGGTTTTTGATGGCGATCGCCACCGCGTTTTCCACCATCTCCGGGCTGCCGCCCCGCATCTGAACCAGGGCGGCCGCCGCCATAGCGCTGGCACTGCCGCACTCGGCCTGACAGCCGCCCTCCGCCCCGGAAATGCTGGCCCGGTTGGCGATCACCATGCCCACGGCCCCGGCGCAGAACAGGCCGTCCACCGCGGCGTCGGCGTCCGCCAGGCCCTGCTCCAGCAAAGCCAGCACCGCCCCCGGCAGAATACCGCAGCTGCCCGCCGTGGGCGCGGCCACGATCCGCCCCATGGCGGCGTTGTATTCCGCCACCGCCAGCGCGATGGCCACCGCCCGCGCCCCCACCGGGCCGCAGAGCGCCCCGCCCCGGGCCAGATAGTCCCGCATCCGCCAGGCGTCGCCGCCGGTCAGACCGCTGGTGGAGCGCAGCTCCCGCTCCGCTCCGTCCCGGGCTGCCGCCTGCATGACCTCCAGATCCTGCCGCATCCGCTGTACCAGCGCCTGGGCCGGGCTCTCGCACTGCTCGGCCTGATCGGCCAGAGCCAGGCGGCCGATGGTCACCCCCTGCGCCTGCGCCTGGTTCACCAGTTCCCGAATCGTTGTATAGTCCAGCATGAATCGAACCTCCTCACAGGGTATTGTTGGCCGGGATGGGCACGATCCGCAAAATGCCCGGCACGGCCCGCAGCGTGTCCAGAAGCGCCGGGTCCACCGCCGCGTCGGTCTCGATGGTCATGACCGCTTCGGCCCCCTTGTGAGGCCGGCTCAGACGGAAATTCCCGATGTTCACGCCGGAATCCGCCACCCTGCCGGTCACCGCCGCGATCATGCCCGGCACATCCCGGTGCAGCACGATCAGGGTATCCCGCTCGCCGGTGACGCAGGTCTCCATCTCGTTGATGTGGCTGATCAGGATATTGCCGCCGCCTACCGAAGCGCCCTGTACCTGGCAGTGGGCGCCGTCCTTGCCCCAGAGTTCCAGCACCGCGGTGTTGGGATGGGCGCCGGGCAGGCTGCGGGGCTCAAAGGAAAAATCCAGCCCGGCCTTCCGGGCCAGGTTCAGGCTGTCCCGGATGCGGGCGTCGTCCGGGGCAAAACCCAGAATACCCGCCACCAGCGCCTTGTCGGTCCCGTGGCCCCGGTAGGTCTGGGCAAAGCTGCCGCACAGCCCGATGCGGGCAATGCGCACCGGCTCGCCCAGGATCTCGGCGGCTACCCGCCCGATCCGCACCGCCCCGGCGGTGTGGCTGCTGGAGGGCCCGATCATGACCGGCCCGATGATGTCAAAAATGTCCATGTTGCGTTCCTCACAGGCAAGGTGTCCGCGCATGCGCGCACACGTTTTGTTTTAGAATCAAGCTGCCGCGAAAAATACCGGCAGCTACCGCTATATTGTACCCTGGTTGCGTACAAAAGTAAATGCCTGTGAGAGCTTTCTCTGGGGCAAACAGAAAAAACGGGCCTGCCGCAGCAGGCCCGTTTTTTCAAACCAGCAGATCCGCGTATTCCGGGTGAGTCTCAAACCAGCGCACCGCGTAGGAGCAGGTGGGCCGCGCCTTGCGGCCCTCAGCGCGCAGGGTGTCGGCGGCAGCCTTCAGCAGCTGCCCGGCCACCCCCTGCCCCCGCAGCGACGGGTCCACGAAGGTGTGGTCGATCTCGGCCACGCCCTCCCGCTGGGGGAAGGTCACCTCGGCCAGCAGACGGCCGCTCTCATCCAGGGAAAAGATGCGGCCCGGTTCCTGACGAAATTCCATAACGATCACCTCGCCATCAGTGTACCAGAGCGGGCCGCTTCTGGCAAGGGGAAAGAATGATTATCCCGCGGCCGTTACCTGATAGAGGGTCAGGCCGTTGTCGCCGGCGCACCAGTAGACCCAATCGCCTTCGGTCAGCGGCTCGGCCGGGTAGTAGACCGGGTACTCCGCCGCGTCCACGGCCTCTAGCTGAAGGATCTCGTTGCCGTCCTGATCCACAAAGCGGACGGGGGTCACCTCCTGGCCGGCGTCATTGTTGTAGAGGGTGCCCTTGGAAGCGCGCAGCAGCGGCGGGGTGGGCTGCTCTTCAAACTGGGCGTTGTACAGCCGAATGGCGCTGCTTCCCTGCACGCCGATGTACCGGTTGCCGCTCTCGTCCGGGTCGCTTACCATCCACAGACCGGCCTCCAGCACCGGGTTGCCCTGCAGATCGGTGCCCACATCGTCCTGCAGTTCCTGGTCAAACAGAGCCAGCAGATCGCTCTGGAACAGGTCGATGCTCTCCGCGTCCACCGGCAGCTCGGCGCCGGTGCGGTCGTAGGCGACTCCGTTCAGCACGATGCCGCCCTCGTACAGGTCACAGGACGGCCAGGGGCAGTTGCCGATGCTGTAGGGTACGTCCGCCATCACCAGCGAGCCGTCCGCGTTGTACAGATCACCGTTATGGGTCTGCTCGTTCTCGATCATATAGTACCCCAATTCCGGGTCTGCCCAGCCGACGTTCGAACTGGTGGCGATCACCTCGCCCTGGCTGTTGAAGATATCGTAGTAGCGGTAGATGCTGCCGGTACCGTTGGATTCCTTGAACTCGTTACGCAAGCCGTACCCGACCTTGCCCAGCCAGCTGAGCTGGTCGTATACCGGCTCCACCACCATGTTGCCGTCCAGGTCGCTGTAGCCCCATTTGCCGTCCCGCAGGCAGGGTACCAGACCGTTGGAACCATAGCGGAAGGTGTGCCCCAGCCAGTAGATCTCCGACCGGCGGGAACTGCCAAAATCCGGATTGTAAAAATATGGGATCCCCACAAAGTCCACCTGGCTCAACTCATCCTGGGTGGCGGTGTACAGGGCCTTGAACTCGCCCGTTTCACTCAGATACCCCGCCTGCCCGTCATTCTGGTAGACGAAGGCCCAGCCGTCAAAAAACGGGCTCACATGGTCGTAGCCGTCCAGCAGTGTGCTCTCGGTCAGGGTCAGGGAGCCCTCCACCGGCTGATCGGCAGTCAGCTGTTTGCCGGATGCGGCCGGTTCCGGGCTGGGGGTAGGCTCGGCCGAAGAGGCCGTCGGCGCCGATTCCGGCACCGATTCAGGTTGTGACAAAGGCTCGCCGGCGCAGGCGGCCAGCATGGCGCACAGGGTCGCCGCGCTGATCAGCCGAAGGATAGAAAGCTTTCGCATACTCAAAAACACTCCTCACTTTTCATGATGCGATAAAAAATTTTATCACGGTAAACAAAAGTATAGCGAAGACGGCCGGGAATGTCAACAAAAATTTTATAAAAATAAAATTTTTCCACGGGAAGCCTTGACGGCATGGGCAAAACCGGGTAGACTAGAAGCAGAAAAATTTTATTTGAATAAATCTTTTTGGGAGGTGGCTTTGTGGATACACTCAAACTGTTTGACGCGGAATTGCTGGCAATGCAGTATATATGGGAGCATGAGCCGCTGCAGGCTGCCCGGATGGCGGATGATTTTCTGGAGCTGTACGGCTGGAAGAAGAGCACCACCTACATTGTGCTCAAGCGGCTGGAGAGCAAGGGCGCGATCCTGCGGGAAAAGCCCAAATACCAGGTCCGGGCGCTGGTCAGCCGGGAGCAGGTGCAGCACGCCGAAACCGCCAATCTGCTGGACAAGATGTTCGGCGGCAGCTTTACCAGCCTGTTTGCCAGCTTTTTGTCCTCCGATCGGGTGTCGGATACCACCCTGGCCGAATTGCGGACCCTGATCGAAGAGAAGCAGAAAAAGTGAGCGCGGCGCATAGTATGGAGGTCGGGACATGATGGGCGCGTTTTTCGCGGTGCTCAATATGAGCATCGCCTCCGCGGTGCTGCTGGTTCTGGCGCTGGTCTGGCGCTGGGCGCTGCGGCGGTACGGCACGGCCGGGTTCCGGTATCTGGTGTGGCTGCCCTTTTTGTTCCGCCTGTTGATCCCCTATTCGCTGCCCAGCGGTCTGAGCGTATACAATCTGTTCCACGGCGGGCTGGAAAGCCCCGGCGGCACGCTGCTGAGCATGGTGTACCTGGATCCCTCCACCCTGCACGCGCAGTCGCTGGCTGCCGGGCAGGCCCTGGCGGAAAAGCAGCTGCAAACGGTGGGCTGACTGGTCTGGGCGGCGGGGGTCGGCCTGATGGTCGGCGCGTTCCTGCTGCGCTATCTGCGGCTGCGGCAGGCGCTGGCCACGGCGCTGCGTCTGCCGCAGGGGGAGACAGGCCCGCTGCTGGTCCGGGTGGGGCTGCGCCGTAAGGTGCCGGTGCTCTGCACCGGCGCGGTGCAGGGGCCGATCGTCTTCGGCATCCTCCATCCCCGGGTGCTGCTGCCCATCTCCCTGTGGCAACAGGACGCGGGGCGGGAGTATATCCTGCTGCACGAGTTTACCCACGTGCGCTGGGGCGACTATCTGCTTTTGATGGTCGGCAATCTGGCGGTGGCGCTGCACTGGTTCAACCCGTTTGTGTGGATCGCCCGGCGGATGATGGCCCAGGATGTGGAGCGTGCCTGCGACGCCCGGGTGTTGCAGCGGCTGGACGAGCGGGGCCAGCTGGCCTACGCCGAGACCCTGGTAAACTGGGCGGGGCGGCGTTCCGGCTGGGGGTCCTACGCGGCCTTCGGTGACCGGGACGTGGTCCGGCGGGTGCGGGGGGTCCTGGGCTGGAAACGGTTGCCCCGCTGGACGCAGATTCTGCTGACCTGCGTTACGCTGGCGGTGTTCTTGTGCTCCGCCACCAATCCTGTGCTGCGCCAGGACGCCTACCTGCCGGTCTCGTCGCCCTTTGTGAGCGAGGCGGCCAAAGAGCAATTCCGTCAGGCAGCCTTTCGGCTGACCGACGCGCTGGAAAGCGCCGATCCGATGGCGCTGGCGGAACAGGCCAGCATGGACCCGGCCTATTTTGCGCCGCTCTACGCCGATCTGGCCGATCTGCGGCTGACGGTGGACGGTATGCGGCTGTTCTGCAACAGCGCCGACGCGGCGGAATTGTATCTGCGGGTGACGGTGGAGGACGGCGCGGGGTTGTACCAGGCCGGCCAGGGCACACTGGTGGCGCATCTTGTCCGCACCGAGTACCGGGCCGAGCCGATCGTGGATTGCCTGATGCCCCAGACCAAGTACGAGACCATGCGCCTGGCGGATACCGGCAGCGAAGCCGCCCGCCTGGCGGTGCGGCTGTGCGCGGATCTGGAGCCGGGGGACTTTGCGGCGAACAACATCTCCCCGGTGGCGGTGGCGCGGGTGTGCATGGCCAGCGCCATTGCGGACAAGGGGGAGAGCCCGCCCTTCTCCCAGAAGCGGATGGAACAGCTGGCCCGGGAATATTTTGCACTGGACAGCTTTTCCTGCCAGGATCCCTCGGTGTACGACCAGGCCACCGGCACCTACTTTTACCAGGAGACCCCCGAGGCGCGTATGTGTGTGACCCAGTGGGACGAGATGGGCGAGGGCCGGGTCCGGGTGACGGTGGAAAGCTATGAGGATCCGCTGTGCCTGTATCCGCAGCGCCGGCTGGAATGTGAAATGCAAAAAACAGGCTGAACAACGGCCTGTTTTTGATAGAGAAGAACAAAAGGAGAATGACCATGAAGCGATCTTTTGACCGGCTGTTGCGGCGGGTGGCCGCCGCAACACTGGGCGCCGCCCTGTTGTGGGGGGCGCTGGCCCCCGCCGCCACGGTGTGGGCGGAGGAGAGCCCGGTTCCCGCGGCGCAGACCGAACAAGCCGGCGCGGCGCAGGCCGATGCGACCGGCGAGCCGCAGGCCGGGGAAACCGAAACCGGCAGCGGGCAGGACCTGCTCCTGCTGTATGAGCATCAGACCGGCAATTCCGAAACGCCCTATGTGACCGATACCCTGCGGGACGGGGATACCATCCCGTTCTTTCAGCAGGTGTTCGGGGAGATCACCCTCTGCCGGGGGGACGCGGACCATCCGGTCCCGCTGAGCGAGACGACCGTCCAGCTGCTGCTGAACGGTTCGCCTGTGCCCGCGGAGGCGGTGCAGTTCGTGCCCCTGCATGAAAGCTATGCCCAGTATGGCGTGCAGGTTTCTGCCGATCCTCTGGGCCGCCTGCTGGGGCAGGCCAGCCCGAATTTCGGTATGGAACTGAAGCTGACCGCGGGCGGGGATAGCCTGACCATCTCGATCCCCAACGAGGGGGTCCAGGTCAGCGTGCCGGAATACGTCCAATCGCTGACCATAGAGAGCAGCGGGCCGGACCTGTACACGGCAAGCCTGTATCTGTTTGTGAGCGGTGATGTGCTGTACGGCATTTCCCCCAACATGGACTGGATCGCTGCCAACATGCAGCTGACCGGGGATATCGCGGCCTATTTCACCGATCCCCGGGTGGGCGACAATTATGATCTGACCTTCAACGCCACCGACAAGCTGGCGGAGCTGGAGGCACGCGAGACGGTGACCGGCCAGCTGACCTGGACCGGCAAGCTGGACCAGCAGCCGCACAGCCTGGCGGTGTCCTACACCAACTCCGGCTGGTATGCCGGCTGGTACAGCTGCCTGAGCGCCGGCATCGAGCGTTGGTACACAGAACTTGGCCCCAACATCGAGGACCAGCTGATGGCGGGCCAGTCCGGCAGCTTCAAGCTGCGGCTGTATCCCCAGAACGCACGCCCCAACAGCGGCGGAGTGCCCCTTTCGCTGCAGGAGGAGTATCTGACCAAAGACCTGCCGGCCGGCATGACCGCCACCCTGCAGCCGGACGGCGTGACGCTGCTGGTGGAATATACCCTGACCGGGCAGGACGTGCGGGACACCCCCTGGACCCTGACGGCGAATCTGCCGGGCATGAACAGCCCGGAGACGCTGGAGATCCGGGTGAAGCCCGCTCCTGCCTACTGGCTGGGCAGCTTCAATATGGACACTTCGCTGCCGCCCTATTCCTACCGGTACAGCAGCCTCACCAGCCTGCAGATCGACACCCTGTATGAGTACAACGCGGTGATCCCGCTGGTGGACGGCCGCCCCGCCGCCACCCGGGAGGAACTGGAGCAGAGCGGCATCACGGTGGCGGACAGCGCCGACCCGGACCTGATCCAGGCCGTGCCCCGGCAGCTGAACTTTACCGACAGCATCGGCAAGACCAGCCAGGTGTGGGGCTTCTGCGTGAGCGCACTGGCGGAGAACGCCATGAACGAATCCCGTTCCCTGACCATTTTCCAGGGGGATGAGACGATCGCCACACTGCCGTACAGCCTGAACGGCATGAACAACAACGGCTACCGCTGCACCGCCCTGCAAAGCGACAAGCTGGAGACCCTGCAGCTCAGCGATCAGGCCCGGCAGGGGACCATCTACGCGGTGAAGGACGACAGCGGCGCGGCCCTGCCGCTCACCGCCGCGCCCACCGTCACCGGCACGGCGGCGCAGAACCTGACGGTGGTCTGGAAAGAGGGCCTGTCCGGCTTCCGGGTGGACCGAAACGCCAACCAGGTGCCCGGCGAGGCCACGGTGGAGGTGCGCGTGGGGAACACGGTGCGCCGCATCGTCTATACCTTTATCCGGTATCCGGCGTCGGCCACCTATTACTCCAGCGGCCTGGACGGCTCCTACCGCAACTACACCGAATCGCTGTAGTTCACCGGGGATCTGGCCGGCGTCAGCGGAAAAAATCCCCAGGCGGTGCAGACGGCCCGCTTCGTGGAGGACGGCAGCTTCGACCTCTATCTCTATTCCCAGCAGTACATCGCGGCGCAAAACATGGCGAACCCCACCGAGATGGGCCGCTACTACAGCTTTGCCGCCGAACTGGTGGACAGCATCCAGTTTTACACCTCCGACCCGGAGGTGCTGCGCATCGAGAAGCAGATCACCCATTCGGATGAGACCGACGGGGCGTTCCCGGGCAACGGCTATGCCAACCCGGAGGGCAACTGCTTCGGCGTGACCCTGACCCCCGGCGGCAAGAGCGGCAGCTGTGAGGTGTACGCGGAGATCCGGCTCAAGCGCCCCAGCGCCAACGACCCCTTCGGCTGCGATATGAGCAAGACCCCGGAAACTGTGACCATTGGCCATACCTTCACGGTCCAGTCCCGGGACGCGGCGGAGACCTATTACGCCGCCCCGGATACCCTGCGGCAGGTGCTGGACAGCATCCCGGTGACCAGCACCCCGGTGCTGGTGCTGCTGGAGGGCGGGGACTATGCCATGGACCTGAACATCTCCGGCAAGAACCTGATCCTGCGCAGCGCCGACCCGGAAAATCCCGCCCGTTTCACCGGTGACCCGGACGCGGAGGGCGGTTTCATCATTCAGGTGAACGCCCCCTCCAGCAGCTTCGCGCTGGAAGATCTGGTGGTGGACGGCGGCGGCAAGCGGGGCGGCATCCAGCAGCTGGGGGATGAGTCGCAAGGCGTGCGGGTGCCCTTTACCATCCGCCGCTGCCAGATCCGCAACTGCACCACCGGCGTTTCGGGCCTGCTCATGGGCGGCCTGCGGCTGGAAAATACCCAGGTGGAAGCCTGCTCCGTCGGCGTGAACGGCGCCCTGCTGTATTACTGCACCCTGCAGAACAACGACATGGCGCTGGCCCAGGAGTACAACCTGAATATCACCCAGGACCTCACCGCCCGCTGGACCCGTTTTATGGATAACACCACCGACCTGGTCATCCTGACCGATACGATGGGCCAGGAGGCGTACACCGTAAACCTGCCCCAGAACTACTGGAACGGCAGTTCCACGCCCACCCTCAAGGTGCTGAAGCTGAGCGATACCAGCACCGAGCTGGAGAAAACGGTGAAGCTGTACACTTCGCCCTACTACATGGACGAATCGCTGACCACCCTGAACGTGGATATCAACACCACCCAGATGGAGAACGACACCCTGCTGCTGCCGGTGGAAAAGAGTGAGATCGGCGTGGGCGGCATGACCGTGGCGGCCGACGCGTTCGCCAACATTCAGCAGGCCGACAAGCCCGCCCAGTTCCCGATCCTGGGCACCGATTCCCGGGAGATGGCCCGCTGGAGTTTCGAGACCATCCAGGATACCACTATTGACACCAACCTGAACGTGGACACCGCCCTGTCGGACGGCGCCCAGGCCACGGTGGACAAGCTGCCCCAGAACGAACAGGACAAGGTGCTGCAGGAGGTCAATCTGAGCCATAACGGCCAGCTGCCTGGCCGGGCCACCCTGTCCATCAAGGCCACCCAGCTGCCCCAGGGCGGCGTGGACGCGCTGTACCTGTACTGGGTCAAGCCGGACGGCACCATCGTGCCCGCCGAGGTGGTGGACGTGCAGTACGACGCGGCCACCCAGTGCTATGTGATCACGATCGATCATTGCTCGGAATACATCATCACCAACGGGAAGCTGGAGAATGTGGGGGAGGGCGGTTCTCCCACCGCCACGCCGGCGCCCAGCGCGGCCCCCACGGCCACCCCTGCGCCGACCGCCGCGCCCAGCGCGGCTCCGACCGCAACCCCGGCTGCGGGCGGCGGTAGCCAGCCGACGGCGACCCCGGCCCCCACCGCGGCCCCGGCCGCAAGCGCGACCCCGACCCCGGCGGCCATAGCCCGGCCGCGTCCCACCGCCACCGCGCAGCCCGCCCAGAGCGAGCTGATCAGCGCGCAGCAGGTGATGGACGCCTTTAAGGATCAGCCGGAAGATGTGACCCTGGATGTGAGCGTCCAGAGCACCGTGAGCCAGAAAGCCTTTGAACTGCTGGCCAACCGGCCCGACGCCGAACTCCGGCTGGAGGGCGATGGCTATGCCTGGGTATTTACCGGCGGCACCATCCAGAGCGCGGAACTGCCCGACGGCGTGTTTGCCGCGGGCGTGACCCAGGGCGTGGACGATGACGCGGCCGCCCGGATCAGCCAGGTCGCCGCGGGCGCGCCCTGGTACGGCTTTGACACCGCCTTTTCCGGCCAGCTGCCCGGCCCCGCAAACCTGGAGATCGTGGTGAATACCACGGCCTTTGTGGGGATGCGCTGCGGGTTGTACTGGCTGCCCGAGGAGGGCGACGCGGAGCGTGTGGCCACCGTGGAGGTGGATGAAAACGGCCGCGTATCCCTGCCGCTGGAACACTGCTCGATCTATTTCCTGGTGACGGAGGAGCCGGTGGAGGACGTTGTGACCCCGCCCGCCGGTGAGGCGCCGACCCAGGACGCGGTGCAGACCCAGCCCCAGCCCGAAGCAGCCGGCGGATTCCCGCTGCTGCCGGTGGTGATCGGGATCGCCGTGGTGCTGGCAGGCGGACTGGCCGTGCTGGTCATTCGCCGGCGGCACAGCGGATCCTGATCTTCTTTTCCCCATACCATCAAAATACAGGAAACCGCCCGCGGACGTTTGTCCGCGGGCGGTTTCCTGTTGAAAAAGAAAAGAAGAAAAGAGAATAAGAGGATGGCACAGATCATTCCAGCCCCAGGGTGATGGCGTTGACCGCCTCGGTCAGATCCACCACCAGGGCCCGGTCCACCAGGCCCAGCGTCTCCCCGTCCAGGGTGGCCAGGCAGCTCTCCCCGTCATATTGGTAGAGGGCCACCGTCAGGCTGGGCCAGGTCTCATTGTCCAGGTGTACGGTAAAGGCGATCTCCTGCTTTTTGGCAGGGGTCTCGCTGTTGAATTCGCTCACCGTCAGCCCGTCCACCGCGCTCTGCACATCGGCAAACTCCACCTCGGTGTCGTTCACCGTCCAGCTGTCGCCGGCGGGGGTCAGGGAGTAGGTGGCGTCGTCCAGGGTGAAGTCCACGCCGGTCACCGCGTCCCAATCCAGGGCCAGCACCGCGTCCGGGCGCAGCGCGTCGTAGTCGGTGGCGGTGATCGTTTCATAGGAATCCTCGTCCACGGTATAGACGATGGGGGAATCGTCCATCCGCATATATCCGTTTCCGTCCGCGTCCTGGCCGAAGGCCAGCACGAAGATGCCTTGTTCCTCGTCGGCGGTATAGGTCACGGTGAACCGGATGGCCGGGGCGTCCAGCCCCCACTGGGCCAGATCGTCCTCGGTGGCGGTGTAGCTTGCGTAGCTGGTGCGGTCCAGGCCGGCGAAGGTGGTCACAAGACCGGTCACCTTGCTGTCATCCAGCGGTTTCCAGCTGCCGTCCTGCTCCAGGTAGTAATCGTAGGCGTCGGTGTAGGTCAGCTGCTCGTCCGGGCGGTATTCCACCGTCAGGCTGGCCGCCCCCTCCACAGTGATGCCGTCCAGAGTGTCATAGTCCGGGATGGTGTCCTGACGCATCAAATCGTCCCGGCTCTCCGCCAGGTAGTCCGCCGGGTCATCCTCGATCAGATAGACCGTGCCGGTTCCCAGGGTCACATACCGCTTGCTGTCCATGGTGGAGTAGTCCCCCAGCTGCAGCACCGTGTCCCCGTCGGCGGTGGTCAGGGTCACCGTGCCGGTGGGGCTGGCCAGCCCGTACTGGGCGAAATCTTCCACATTCTCGATCACAAAGCTGGCGGTCACGCTGGCAAAGTGCGCCAGCAGATCGGCCATCTTGTCCTGGTCGATCGGAAAGTCCGCGTCCTCCGCGTCCTGCCAGACCCCGTCGGTGCAGGTGAACCGCAGGGTGGTATCCCCGGTGGTCCAGGAAACGGCGGTCAGGTCCTCCTCCGGGAGGGCCAGGATCTCCTCGCTGGTGGTGGAGATGCTGTCCATATGCCGTTCCACGCCGGTGGCGATGAAGATGGCCAGGCAGAGCACCGCCAGCGCCACCAGATTGAAGGCGGTGGAGGCGATGTAGTCGGCCAGGGAGGCGCTGTAGTAGCAGAAGAGCATCACCACCACCCCGATGCCCGCGGCCATGCCCTGGGATTCGGTCAGGGAAGAGATGAACATGCCGATGGCGATCAGGGCCAGCCCCAGAAAAACAAAGGCGATCAGCGCTCCGTAGGAGGTGGGCAGGTAGACCTCCCCGTAGAGGGAGAAGATCAGCGGGTAGAGGCAGGCCACCAGCATGGGGATCACGAACACCAGCGCCATGGCAAAGTATTTGCCCAGGATCACATCGGTGGAGGAGAGGGGCAGCAGGGAGAGCAGCTGATCGGTCTTCTGCTTCTTCTCCTCCGCCAGCACCCGCATGGTCAGAATGGGCACCAGGGCCACAAAGCCGATACAGAAGGTGCCCAGGGCGTACTCAAAGTTGGCCACCGCCGCGTTGATGTTGTAGAGCATCGCGCCGATGCCGATGAATTCCAGCAGAAACGCCCCGAATACGTAGGCCAGCAGCCCGTGGCTGTACAGGCCGGCCTCATGCTTAAATACCGCTTTCATGGGTGGGCTCCTTCTTTCCGGACGGTTCGTCCTCGGTCAGTTCGATAAAGATGTTTTCCAGATCGGCCCGCACCGGGGTCATCTGAAGAATGGGCCGTCCGGCCTGGGCAAAGGCCAGGAAGATGGCCCGGGCCGCGGCGTTCGCGTCCCCCTGCAGGGTCAGCTGCGCCCGGCAGCCGCCCGCCGCCGCGTCCGCCTGTGCCTGGCAGCCGGTCACCGCCGGCACCCCGGCCAGCAGCCCGCGCACCTGGTCGGGGCTGGCCTCGGCGCACAGGGTCATGCGGCCGGCGGAGGCCATGGCCGTTTCCAGGTTCTGCGGGGTGTCGAAGGCCACCAGTTTGCCATGGGCGATGATCAGCACGCTGCCGCAGATCGCCTGCACCTCGCTCAGGATATGGCTGCTCAGGATGACGGTGTGCTTTTCCCCCAGCTGGCGGATCAGATCCCGAATCTCGATGATCTGCAGCGGGTCCAGCCCCACGGTGGGTTCGTCCAGGATGATGTAGGGCGGGCTGCCCAGCAGCGCCTGGGCGATGCCCACCCGCTGCCGGTAGCCCTTGGACAGATTCCGGATCAGCCGCCCGGCCATCTCGTCCAGCTTGGTTTCGGCCACCATCCGGGCCACCTCGTCCGGGATCTGCCGGGCCGGGATGCCTTTGGCCTCCGCGACGAACCGCAGATATTCCCAGGGCGTCTCCTCGGTATAGAGGGGCGGGATCTCGGGCAGATAGCCGATCAGCCGCTTGGCCTGGCGGGCGTCCTCAAAGATGTCGTGGCCGTCGATGGTCACCTCGCCCGACGTGGCGGCCAGGCAGCCGGTCATAATGTTCATGGTGGTGGATTTTCCCGCCCCGTTCGGGCCGAGAAATCCGTAGATATGGCCGGTCTCCAGGGTGAAGGAAACGTCGTTCACCGCTGTAAAGTCGCCGTATCGTTTGGTCAGATGTGTAACCTGGATCATGGTAGATACCTCCCTAGTTCCTGGCATCCACTCTACCACGCCGGGCTGAAACGAAACTGAAAAAACGCGCCCGGTCTGTGAAAGTTCCGCGAAAGGCGTCCGCGCTTTCTGTCGGAAAGGGGGAGTTCCCGCCCGCGGGCAGAAAAAACGCCGGACACAGAGGGTTTGCCTCTGTGTCCGGCGTAAGACGGTATATAGGAAAATCTTATTTGGCGTACTCCACCGCGCGGCTCTCGCGGATCACGTTCACCTTGATCTGACCGGGGTAGTCCAGTTCCTCCTCGATCTTCTTGGTGATGGCCCGGGCCATCAGGATCAGCTGATCGTCGCTGACCGCCTCCGGCTTGACCATGATCCGCACCTCGCGGCCGGCCTGCACCGCGAACGCGGTATCCACGCCCTCGAAGCTGCAGCTGATCTCCTCCAGGTTTTCCAGGCGCTTGATATAGCTCTCCAGATTCTCCCGGCGGGCGCCCGGCCGGGCGGCGCTGATCGCGTCGGCCGCCATGACGATAAAGGCCAGCGGGGTCTTGGGCTCCACGTCGCCGTGGTGGGCCTCGATCGCGTGGATGATGGCCGGATTCTCCTTGTACTTGCGGGCGATCTCCACACCGATCTGGATGTGGCTGCCCTCGATCTCGTGATCCAGCGCCTTGCCGATGTCATGCAGCAGGCCGGCGCGGCGGGCCTGGGTCACGTTGACCCCCATCTCGGCGGCCAGCAGCCCGGACAGCCAGGCCACCTCCAGCGAGTGGTTCAGCACGTTCTGGCCAAAGCTGGTGCGGAACCGCAGACGGCCCAGCAGCTTGACCATGTCGGGATGGATGCCGTGCAGCCCCAGGTCCATCACGACCTTTTCGCCCTCCCGCTTCATGCTGATCTCCAGCTCGCGGCGGCATTTCTCCACCGTCTCCTCGATGCGGGCGGGATGGATGCGGCCGTCGCTGACCAGCTTTTCCAGCGCCATCCGGGCAACCTCCCGGCGGGTCTGGTCAAAGCTGGACAGGGTGATGGCCTCGGGGGTGTCGTCGATGATCAGGTCCACGCCGGTGGCGGTCTCCAGCGCGCGGATGTTCCGGCCCTCACGGCCGATGATCCGGCCCTTCATCTCGTCGCTGGGCAGCGGCACCACGCTCACGGTGGTCTCGCTGGAATGGTCCGCGGCGCAGCGGGCGATGGCCTGGCCGATCATCTCCCGGGCGATGTTGTCCGCCTCGTCCTTCAGATTGGCCTCATAGGCGCTGATCCGCATGGCCTTCTCGTGGGTCAGTTCCTCATCCAGCCGGTTCAGCAGCAGCTGTTTGGCGTCCTCCTGGGTCAGGCCGGCGATGGTCTCCAGTTTTTCCATCTGGCGCAGCTTCAGCTGTTCCAGTTCGTCCAGCCGGGCCTCCACCAGTTCGCTGCGGCCCTTCAGGTCCTCTTCCTTTTTCTCCAGGGCGGTGGTGCGCTTGTCCAGGGATTCCTCCTTCTGGTCCAGCCGGCGCTCCTGCCGGGACAGCTCGCCCCGGCGCTCCTTGACCTCCTTGTCGGCCTCGGCCTTCAGACGGAAAACCTCGTCCTTGGCCTCCACCACGGCTTCCTTGCGTTTCTGCTCGGCGGTGCGGATGGCCTCGTTCACCAGCCGCTTGGCTTCTTCCTCGGCGCTGCCGATCTTGGCCTCGGCCGTCTTGCGCCGGTAGAGCGAGCCCGCGTAAAACGCGAGGGCGCCCACCACAACGGCCACGACCAGACCCACCACGACGCACGCAATAACAATGCTCGGGTTCATGGATGGTGTCAACTCCTCAAAATATACTTGCTATCTTGAGATGGACCGCCGAACAGGGGGACGCCTTCTGCGAGAGTGCTATTCAATTCTTTATAAGTTGGGCAAAACAACCACACGGACCGCTCCACAACGCGCGCCGTGCACAGAATTCAATCGCAAAACTTATAAAATACTATAAAGGGGATGGCCCCAGAAAACAGTCAGGCGGGGGCAGATGCCCCGAACGGTCCACCAAAATATCAATATTATTGTAAAGTAGAATCTGCGCAATGTCAAGAAAGAGTTGACTTTTGGCGGCGGTGGGGGTATAGTATAGGCGACGGCGAAAGCGGTGCGCTTTCCTCGCCGTTAACCGACTGTTTCATCTTGCAAAAGGTGTGGATGCGGCCATGAGCCGGGCGCGTCCGCCGCAGCAGAGAGGGCCGCCGTTCCCGCCGCGGGAACGCGCTGTGAGCGGCCTTGCGCGGCGTCCGGTCTTACCAACCGCGGAACCGCGGGGGAGAACCCCCGCCGGGCTGGCCCGTTACAGCCGAAAACGAGGGGCGTTCCGCTTTGCGGCGGGGCGCAATCCGGGTGGAACCGTGGAGCGTGCGTTTGCGCCGCTTCATCCCGTGGCAGCAGTTGCGGGGTGAAGCGGCTTTTTTCATTCCCGCCGCCGGCAAGGCGTGCGGACAAGGATTTTAGAAAGGAAGAAAACACGATGATCAATGTGGATCTGAAGGGCACTGTGCGGCAGTATGAGGCGGGCACCACCGCCGCCGAGGTGGCCAAGAGCATCGGCATGGGCCTGTACAAGAGCGCCTGCGCCGCCAAGGTGGACGGGGAACTGTGCGATCTGCGCACCCCGCTGGAGAAGGACTGCGCGCTGGAGATCCTGACCTTTGAGGACGAGGGCGGCAAGCACGCCTTCTGGCACACCGCCGCCCATGTGATGGCCCAGGCGGTGCAGCACCTGTTCCCGGGCGCCCATTTCGGCATCGGGCCGGCGGTGGAAAACGGCTGGTACTACGACATCAAGGCCGACCGGCCGCTGACCACCGGCGATTTTGAGGCCATCGAGGCCGAGATGAAGAAGATCGTCAAGGCCGACCTGCCGCTGGAAAAGCGGGTCATCACGGTGGAAGAGGGCCGCCAGATCTTTGCCGGCCAGACCTACAAGCTGGAACTGCTGGAGGAGTACGCCGAAAAGGGCTGGGAACTCACCGTCTACCAGCAGGGGGACTTCACCGACCTGTGCGCCGGCCCCCATCTGATGAGCACCGGCGCCATCAAGGCGGTCAAGCTGACCAAGGTGGCCGCCGCCTACTGGCGGGCCGACGCCACCCGGGACAGCCTGGACCGGCTGTACGGCATCGCCTTCCCCAAGGCCAGCCAGCTGGAGGAGTACCTGCACATGCTGGAGGAGGCCGCCAAGCGTGACCACCGCCGCCTGGGCAAGGAACTGGAGCTGTTCGCTTTGATGGAGGAGGGCCCGGGCTTCCCCTTCTTCCTGCCCAAGGGCATGGTGCTGAAGAACACCCTGATCGACTTCTGGCGGCAGATCCACCACGAGGCGGGCTACCAGGAGATCAGCACCCCCATGATCCTGAACCGGTCTCTGTGGGAGCGCAGCGGTCACTGGGATCACTATAAGAACAATATGTACACCACCGTCATCGACGACACCGATTTTGCCATCAAGCCGATGAACTGCCCGGGCGGTATGCTGGTCTACAAGACCCAGCCCCGCAGCTACCGGGATCTGCCCCTGCGGATGGGCGAGTTGGGCCTGGTGCACCGGCATGAGCTGTCCGGTGCGCTGCACGGCCTGATGCGGGTGCGCTGCTTCACCCAGGACGACGCCCACATCTTCATGACCCCGGACCAGATCAAGGAAGAGATCAAGGGGGTCGTGAAGCTGATCGACCAGGTGTACAGCCTGTTCGGCTTTGAGTACCACATCGAACTGTCCACCATGCCCGAGGACCACATGGGCAGCCAGGAGGACTGGGACCGGGCCACCGACGGGCTGCGCAGCGCCATCGAGGAATTGGGCCGGGAGTACACGGTCAACGAGGGCGACGGCGCTTTCTACGGCCCGAAGCTGGACTTCCATCTGGTGGACGCCATCGGCCGGACCTGGCAGTGCGGCACCATCCAGCTGGACATGCAGCTGCCCGAGCGGTTTGAACTGGAGTACACCGGCGAGGACGGCCAGAAGCACCGGCCGGTCATGATCCACCGGGTGGTGTTCGGCAGCATCGAGCGGTTCATCGGCATCCTGATCGAGCACTTCGCCGGCGCCTTCCCCACCTGGCTGGCCCCGGTGCAGGTCATGGTCATCCCCATCACCGACCGCCAGCACGACTATGCCCGCGAGCTGGTCAAGCGGCTGGACAAGGCCGGCATCCGGGTGGAGGGCGACTACCGCAGCGAGAAGATGAACTACAAGATCCGCGAAGCCCAGCTGAAGAAGATCCCCTATATGCTGGTGGTGGGCGACAAGGAGATGGAGAGCGGCCAGGTGGCCGTGCGCGCCCGCAAGGAAGAGAAGGGCGGCGTCATGAGCGTGGAGGCCTTCCTGGACCAGATCCGCGCCGAGATCGACAGCAAGGAGCGGTAAGCCTCTTTTTGCGCATACGAATACAGGGGGGAGCCCAAACGGGCTCCTCCCTGTTGTTTGTTATATGGTTTGCAGCGCCCGTGCCAGCGCGTCGGCCGCGTCGGCAAATCGCACCCCCGCGGCCCGGGTCTTGGCCGGGTCCATCCGCAGTTCCCGGCCCGGCAGGTCTTTGGGCCGGGCCAGCGCCGGGTCCGCGCCCAGCGCCGCCAACCCCCGCCGGGCCAGCTGACACGCGGAAAGGCCCGCCTCGTTGGGGCTGCCCCAGTTCCACACCCCGCCCGGCAGGGTGAAGGCTGTGGGCAGATTGACCAGCAGTTCCCACACGTCGGTCACCCCCCGCCGGTCGGCGGCGGAAAACTCCATCGGTTCCTTTTGCCCGGCCAGCCGCCGCAGGGTCTGTGCCAGATCGCCTCGCCGGCAGGGGTAGGGCCGGGCGTCGTACAGCCAGGTCAGCCGCAGGCAGACCGCCCCTGGGGCCAGCGCCGCGCACAGGGATTCCGCCGCCAGCTTCTGCTGCCCGTAGGGCTGCGTCGGGGCGCAGGGCTCTTCCTCTTTATAAGGGCCGCCGCCCTCCCGGCCTGGCCGCCCCAGATAGACTTGGTCGGAACTGCAGAACACCAGCCGGGCCCCGGCGTTGCCGCAGGCCCGCGCTACCAGACGAGCCCCTTCCACATTGATCCGCTCGCTGCCCGCCGGATCGGCGGCACAGGCCCCCACATCGCTCACCGCCGCTGTGTGCAGCACCCGGCTGGGACAAAATTCCCGGAAGACCCGCTCCACCGCCGCCGGGTCGGTCAGGTCCATCTCCCGCCGTCCCACCGCCAGCACCTGCCAGCCGCTAAGCCCGGAAAAGCAGGCCGCTGCCCGGCTGCCCAAAAATCCGTTTGCCCCGGTGATTAAAAGTCGTTCCATGCCCTCGCCCTCCTTTTGGGCCAGTATACCCGGCCCGGCCGGACCCGTCAACTCCTCCTTTGCCTGCATATATGCACAAAATATGCATGTTAATTCATTTCGCTAAAGTGAAAGATGCGGGATTGCACAGAAAAAAGGCAAATAACAGAAAGATGTTCGGCGGATTTACCTATTGAAAATGAAAGAATATTCATGTATACTGCATATACAGTCAAATGAGACTGGAAAGGATGGGACCAATCATGAAAAAGGTATTTGCAACTGTTTGCGCGCTGACTCTGCTGGTCAGCCTGCTGGCCGGCTGCGGCGGCGCCGCCTCCGGCTCCGACAACGCTTCTTCCGCCGCCACCGGCAGCAGCGCCGCCGCCGGGGATTCTTCCGCCGTTGAGGAGAAGGCGGAAGGCTGGTGGAAGGAAGAACTGGCCACCGTAACCGACGGTGTGCTGACCGTGGCCACCAGCCCGGACTTCGCCCCCTATGAGTTCTACGCCATCGACGAGAACGGCAACGCCCAGCTGGCCGGCTTTGATATGTCTCTGGCCCAGTACATTGCCGACTATATGGGCCTGACCCTGGAGGTCATCCCCATGGACTTTGACGGCGTGCTGGCCGAAGTGACTGCCGGCAACGTGGACCTGGGCATGGCCGGCCTGAGCCCGGACCCTGACCGTATGGACGCCATGGACTTCTCCGACATCTACTACCAGGGCGGCCAGTCTCTGGTGACCGTGCAGGCCAACAAGGACAAGTGGTCCTCTCTGGCCGACCTGAACGACGCTTCCCTGAGCATTGGCGCCCAGCTGGGCTCCATCCAGTATAACCTGGCCATGGAGAACACCCCCGACGCCGACATTGTGACCCTGGCGAAGGTGACCGACGTGATCGCTGATCTGCTGGGCGAGAAGCTGGACGCCGCCTTCATTGAGACGGTGGTGGCCCAGAGCTATCAGAAGAACTACCCGGACCTGTACATCGCCTTTGACGTGCCTTACGAGGTGGAGGGTTCCTCCATCGGCGTGGCGAAGGGCAACGAGGCCCTGCTGGCCGGCGTGAATGAGGCCATTGCCGCTGCCCTGGCGGACGGCAGCATGGACACCTTCGTGGCCGAGGCCAACGAGCTGGCTTCCGGCGAGACCTACGAGGGCCTGCTGGAAGGCGACAGCGCCGATGCCAGCGCCTCCTCCGCCGCCTGATCCCAGGCACAGATCTGTATGACCGACAATTCCTCTCCGTCTTCCGGCGGGGAGGAATTGCCATCCCAGAACATACCCCCCGAAAGGAGTTTCTGCCATGAGCATTTCTGTCTCCGGCTTTGAAAAAACCTTCCAATACGCCCAGATGTTCAAGGAGGGCATGCTCTGCACTGTCTACCTCTCCCTGTTCACGGTCATCCTGGGCTTCATGCTGGCGCTGGTGCTGGCGGTCATGCGGATGAGCAACTTCCGCCCGCTGCGCTTTCTGGCCATGACCCCGGACGGCCATATGCGGGAGGAGGGCTTTCTGGCCTTTGTCAGCCGCTTCAACCCCATCAGTTTTGTTGCCACCGTCTATGTGGAGGTCATCCGGGCCACCCCCATGCTGGTGCAGCTGTTCATTGTCTATCAGGTGGTGTTTGATAAGGACGTGATCAACCTGCCCTCCGTCACCGTGCTGGGCTTTTTGAAGCTCAACCGCTTCCTGCCCGGCGTGGTGGCGCTGGCGCTGAACTCCGGCGCCTACCTGTCCGAGATCATCCGGGCGGGCATCCAGTCGGTGGACGGCGGCCAGACCGAGGCGGCCCGTTCCCTGGGCCTTGGCCAGGGCCAGACCATGCGGTTCATCGTGCTGCCCCAGGCCATCAAGAACATTCTGCCCGCCATCGCCAATGAGTTCGTGACCATCATCAAGGAATCCGCCATCACCTACACCATCGGCGTGGCGGACCTGATGGCCGCCGTCAAGGCCGCCCAGGCCGGCACCTTCCTGGTGCTGGAGCCGCTGCTGGTCGTGGCCGCTCTCTACTTCTGCCTGACCTTCCCCACCAGCAAGATCATTGCCTATTTCGAAAGGAGGATGCGCCGTGGCGACCGCCGATAATCTGATCCAGGTCATTGACCTGAAAAAATACTACAACCACGGGGCCATCAAGGCCCTGGATGGCATCACCGTGGACATCCGCAAGGGGGACGTGATGGTGGTCATCGGGCCTTCCGGCTCCGGCAAATCCACCTTCCTGCGCAGCCTCAACCTGATGGAGATGCCCACCGGCGGCGCCATCCTCTTCGACGAGGTGGATATCACCAAAAAGAAGGTGCGCAACGAGGCCGGCAAGATGGTCAAGCTGGACATCGATAAGCACCGCCAGAAGATGGGCATGGTGTTCCAGCATTTTAATCTGTTTCCCCACATGACGATCCTGGGCAACATGACCCTGGCCCCCATCCAGGTCAAGCATATGCCCAAGGCGGAGGCGGAGGAAAAAGCCCGCAAACTGCTGGACCGGGTGGGCCTGGCCGACCGGGCCGACGCCTACCCCATCCAGCTGTCCGGCGGCCAGAAGCAGCGCGTGGCCATCGTGCGGGCGCTGATGATGGAGCCGGAGGTCATGCTCTTTGACGAGCCCACCAGCGCCCTGGACCCGGAGATGGTGGGCGAGGTGCTGGACGTAATGAAAGAACTGGCCCAGGAGGGGATGACCATGGTGGTGGTCACCCACGAGATGGGCTTTGCCCGTGAGGTGGGCAACCGGGTGCTGTTCATGGCCGACGGCCGGCTGTTGGAGCAGGGCACCCCGGCTGATATCTTTGAACATCCCCAGCACCCGCGCTTGAAGGATTTCTTGAGCAAGGTGCTGTGATCGCGGAGGCAACGCAAATTACATGGAGACCACAAACAAACAGGCCGCGCTGGCGGCCATCGACCGGTACGCCGACCTGCTGTGCGGCGTCAGCGACAAGATCTGGGATTTTGCGGAACTGAGCCTGCAGGAGAGCCGTTCGGCCGATCTGTATTGCGCCGAACTGGAAAAACTGGGCTTTACCGTAGAGCGGGGGATCGCCGGCATCGACACCGCCTTCTGCGCCAAATGGGGCAGTGGCAAGCCGGTGATCGGCATCCTGGCCGAGTACGACGCGCTGAGCGGGCTGTCCCAGCAGGCGGGCAAGACCGAGCCGGTGCCCCGCACCCCGGGCGGCTGCGGCCACGGCTGCGGCCACAACCTGCTGGGGGCGGGCAGCATGGCCGCCGCCCTGGCCATCAAGGAATATCTGACCCTCACCGGCCATCCCGGCACGGTGGAATTCTACGGCTGCCCCGGCGAGGAGGGCGGCGCTGCCAAGGCCTTTATGGCCCGGGACAACATCTGGCGGCATCTGGACGCGGCCCTGACCTGGCACCCCGGCGAGGTGAACGAGGTGGTCACCGGGTCCTCCAACTCCTGCATCCAGACTCAATACTTCTTCCACGGGGTGGCGGCCCACGCGGCCGGCGCGCCGGAGCGGGGCCGCAGCGCCCTGGACGCGGTGGAACTGATGAACATCGGGGTGCAGTTTTTGCGGGAGCACATGGGGGACAGGTGCCGGGTGCACTACGCCATCACCGACGCGGGCGGCCGCAGCCCCAACGTGGTGCAGGCCGAGGCCTCGGTGCTCTACATGGTCCGGTCCAACAAGGTGGCCGAGGCGGTGGAGCTGCAGAAGCGGGTGGATGACATCGCCGGCGGCGCCGCGCTCATGACCGGCACCACCCTGACCAAAAAATTTATCGACGGCCTGGCGGACACCGTCTCCAACCACACGCTGGAGAAGGTGCTGTACGCCAACTTCGAGACCCTGGGGGTGCCGCAGCACACCCCGGAGGAACTGGCCTTTGCCGACGCGCTGGCGGCTACCTGCCCGGCGGGGGCGCGGGATTCCGGCATCGGCGCCCACCACAGCGAGGAGATCGCCCGGCAGGTGCGGCAGCTGCAAAAGCAGGCCGGCCACGCCATGAACGATTTCCTGGCCCCCTACTACGACGGCCCGGCCTTTGAGCCCGGCTCCACCGACGTGGGGGATGTAAGCTGGCAGACCCCCACCGGCCAGATCCATCTGGCCGCCTGGCCTGCCGGCACCCCCGGCCACAGCTGGCAGGCGGTCAGCTGCGGCACCACCGGCCTGGCCCACAAGGCCCTGCTGCAGGCAGGCCGGGTGCTGGCCGCCGCCGCCATCGACCTGTACGAGCAGCCGGAGACCCTGGCCGCCGCCCGGGCCGAGTTTGAGACCGCCACCGCCGGCGGTTATGTATGCCCCATCCCGCCGGACGCAGTTCCCACCCTGGTGGACTGACCGTTTCCCGGCAACCATCCTTTTTGCGCCCCGGCGTCAGCAGCGCCGGGGCGCGGCTGTTTTCGGGGCAAAACAAAGCGCGCGGCTTTTGCAGTTGTCAAAAGCCGCGCGCTTTGCCGGGTTTTGTATGCCGTATCAAGCCATGCCGTCGCTCTTGCCCGCGTCCGGGGCCGGGGCGAACAGCCCGGGGATGGCGCAGAGCGCCGCCGCGCCGATCACCGTGAAAACGATCCGGCTGATCAGCGACGCGGTGCCGCCGAACAGCCAGCCCACCGCATCGAAGGTGAACAGCCCCATCAGCCCCCAGTTCACGCCGCCCAGAATGAGCAGCAGCAGTAGGATCTTGTTGAAAAGGTTCACGTTCAGGTCTCCCTCCTTCCTTGGCATAGTCTGACCGGGAGGGGAAGAGGTTATTCCTGCGGACCGCAAAAAGGCCGTCCCCGCGCCGGGGACGGCCTTTCATTTGATATTCGGGTCAGATCTCCCACAGGGAGATGAACTGCACCCCCGCCATGGGCAGCAGGATCACCGCCGCCAGCAGCTTCTGCCACAGCCGGTCCAGCCGCAGCCGCCGGCCCACCAGCACCGCGCAGACCGCCGCGCCCATCGCGAAGAGGAACCCGGTGCGCTCGCCGGATACCGCGGCCGCCGGGGTGAACCCGATGGCCGCCCGGGTGGCAAAACCGCTCAACAGCACCGCCAGCCCGGCGAAAGCCTCCGGCGTGTGGCCCAGCGCGATGTAGACGCAGCCGCACACCAGGGCAAAACAACCGCAGAGCAGCAGAAAGGGGATCCAGGCGGTGAGCTGGTTGCAGTTGGACACATGCACCGTGCCCACCCCGCGGGCGGCGGCCATCGCGTCCCGCAGCGCGGGCACCAGGTCCTTGTAATGGCGGAACAGCAGCCCCAGGCTCAATTCCACCGCCAGCGGCACCAGCGCCGCCGCCCGGTACAGCCAGTTGCGGCTGACCTGCCACACCGCCGCCGCCAGGAGGATCAGAAACAGCGCGTAGAGCAGGTTCCGGTCCAGAAACATCTCTCCCAGCGCGCCGGACACCCCCGCCTCCACCTTGGAGAGGAAGGACTGCATCCCGAAATCCTTGTAATAAGAAACGATCTCGTTCTCGGTGCGCATGGCCGAGCCCGGGCAGGCCAGCATGTAGACCAGCCCCGCCAGCGACAGGGCCGCCTCCGCGAAGAACAGCCGGGGCAGCGGCTGTTTGTGGAACACCCGCCAGCCGCCCCAGCAGGCCAGCAGCAGGATGGCCAGCACCATGGTCTGCTCCATGTTCACCGCGCAGACCATCCCCAGCACGGCCGCTGCCGCGCCCCAGCGGCCGCCCCAGCCGTCCAGGGCAAGAAAGCCCAGGCAGAGCCCGGCCAGCGGCCACAGGTAGTTCAGGGTGGTCACCACCCAGCCGGCGGTGCTCAGATACCACCAGGGGTAGAGCCAGAGCAGCGCCGCCAGCAGCCAGTTTTCCCGCACATCGGGGGCGGCGCGGCCCCGCAGCAGCCGGCTCAGCGCCAGGGCCAGGCCCAGGATCACGGCGCTGTCCGCCAGCCGCCATACCCAGCGGGGCAGGGTGGAAAAGACGCAGAACAGCGCCTCGATCACCGTCCGGGAGGACCAGGTCTGATAATGTTCCACCAGAAAGCCCACCAGGGACCGCTGCCCCAGGATGCTGCCGTAAAAAATTTCGTCCGCGTCCACGATCACCAGCCCCAGATGCCAGACCAGGGTCAGCGCGCCGAATACGAAAAAGGGGGTCAGCGGATTCCGCAGCCCCTGCCGCAGTTTGTTCATACAGCGCCTCCCGTCGTGGTCTGCCCGGTGTGGATCAGGGCGTTGTGGCCGTCGCTCCGGTAGGCAAAGCAGATCTCCAGCTCCCCGGCGGGCAGCTGATCGGTCAGCGCGAAGCCGTACAAGCCGGCGTAGAGCGCCCCGGATTCCCCGGTGGCGTCCACCGCCGCCTGGCTCTGCTCCATGGTGGTGGGCAGCCGGTAGTATTGGCCGGCGGCCGGATCATAGAGCACGTACTGGCAGTCCACCGCGCCGGGGCCTTCGCCCCGTACCAGGGCCCAGCCGCTCAAAGTCAGCACCCCGTTGCCGGGCGCGGCGGCGCACTCGTAGACAAAGCCCTCCGGCGCCGGTTCGGTGTAGTCGGCCGGGTCCAGCCGCCGCACCGACCGCAGATCGGCGCGCAGCAGAAAGGCGAACAGCAGAATGCCCGCCGCCGCCAGCACCCAGAACCCCCACAGCAGCCGGGGATCGGCCGGTTTGGCCGGTTTCATAGGCGTACCTCCCGAAAAATCAGTTTTTCAGCGCCTGCATGGGGGCCGGGATGCGGCCGCCCCGGGCCACGAACACCTCCGGCGACCAGCCGCTGATGGGCATGATCGGCCCGTAGCCCAGCAGCCCGCCAAAGTCCAGGATCTCGCCCGCCTTGCGGCCGATGGCCGGGATCACCCGCACGGCGGTGGTCTTGCTGTTCACCATGCCGATGGCGGCCTCGTCCGCGATCAGGCCGCTGATCACCGCGGCGGGGGTGTCGCCGGGCAGCACCACCATGTCGATGCCCACGCTGCACACGGCGGTCATGGCCTCCAGCTTTTCCAGGCACAGGCTGCCCCGCTCGGCCGCCTTGATCATGCCGTCGTCCTCGCTCACCGGGATGAAGGCGCCGGACAGCCCGCCCACGTGGTTGGAGGCCATCACGCCGCCCTTTTTCACCGCGTCGTTCAGCAGGGCCAGCGCGGCGGTGGTGCCGCAGCAGCCGCAGCTCTCCAGCCCCATCTCCTCCAGGATGTTGGCCACGCTGTCCCCCACGGCGGGGGTGGGGGCCAGGGACAGGTCCACGATGCCGAAGGGCACGCCCAGCTGCTGGGCCGCCAGGTTGCCCACCAGCTGGCCCATCCGGGTGATCTTGAAGGCGGTGCGCTTGATCAGTTCCGCCACCTGGTCCAGCGGGGCGTCCTTGGGCAGTTTGGCCAGCGCCGCGCGCACCGCGCCCGGGCCGGAGACCCCCACATGCACCACGCAGTCCGGCTCGCCGGGGCCGTGGAGGGCCCCCGCCATGAAGGGGTTGTCCTCCGGCGCGTTGCAGAACACCACCAGCTTGGCCGCGCCGATACACTGGCGGTCGGCGGTGAGTTCGGCGGTCTGGCGCACCACCTGGCCCATCCGGGCGATGGCGTCCATATTCAGCCCGCTCTTGGTGCTGCCGATGTTCACCGAGGAACAGACCACGTCGGTCTCGGCCAGCGCCCGGGGGATGGCGTCGATCAGCCGCTCGTCCCCGGCGGAAAAGCCCTTGTGCACCAGCGCGCCGAACCCGCCGATGAAGTTCACACCCACCGCCTTGGCCGCCTTGTCCAGGGCCTTGGCGTAGTCCACCGGGTCGGCCTCGGGGGCCGCGCCCAGCAGCATGGCGATCGGGGTCACGCTGATGCGCTTGTTCACGATGGGGATGCCGTAGTCGGCGCTGATCTGTTCCACCACCGGCACAAGGCGCGCGGCTTTGGTGGTGATCTTGTTGTAGATCTTCTCACAGGCGCGCTTGGGGTCCGGGTCGATGCAGTCCAGCAGGCTGATGCCCATGGTCACGGTGCGCACGTCCAGGTTTTCGTCGGTGATCATCTGGATGGTCTCCAGAATGTCCCGCGTATTCAGAATACTCATCTTTGTTTCTCTCCCGCCCTGTCAGATGTGATGCATCGCCTCAAAGACCTCCAGCCGGGTGATGGTCACCTGCATGCCCATCTCCTTGCCCAGCTGTTCCAGCGCGGCGCGCACCTGCTCATGAGGCGCGGTGCAGCGGCTCAGGTCCACCAGCATGATCATGCAGAACATCTCCTGCATGATGCTCTGGGTGATGTCCTCGATATTGATGTTGAGGCTTCCGCACACGCCCCCCACGCGGGCCACTACGCCCACCGTGTCCTTGCCCACAACCGTGATCACAGCTTTCATCTCTATACTCCTTCCCAAATTAAAAACAACGATCGGTCTGCCAAGACCATAACAATTATAGCAGGCCGCGGGCAAATATGCTATAATATTTGGCAACACGGCGCGCAAACCGCGCCGCACTCTGCGAAACGGCCCGGCAAACCGGGAGGGAAAGGATGGTATGGGATGGAACGTATGCTGAAACTGCTGGAGCAGAACGCGCGGTTGAGCGTGGAGGAACTGGCCGCCATGCTGGGGGTCAGCGCCGAGGAAGCGGCCCTGCAGATGGACAAGTACCGCAAGAACGGGGTCATCCGGGGGTTCAACACCCTGATCGACTGGGACAAGGTGGACGACGGCCGGGTACAGGCGGTGATCGAGCTGCGGGTGCGCCCCAAGAAGGACCGGGGCTTTGACGATGTGGCCGCCGCCGTGGCCGCCTTCGACGAGGTGGAGAGCCTGCTGCTCATGAGCGGCGGGTACGATCTGCAGGTGGTCATGCGGGGCAAGAGCTTCCAGGATATCGCCCTGTTCGTGGCAAAGCGGCTCTCCCCGCTGGACGACGTGCTGGGCACCGCCACCCATTTTGTGCTGCGCACCTACAAAAAAGACGGCCAGCTGTTCCAGGACGATGAGCCGGAGGAAAGGGAGACGATGTTTTGAGCATGGACTATGAAAATCTGATCTCCCCCCTGGCGGCGCAGATGCGGCCTTCCGGCATCCGCAAGTTCTTCGATATCGCCGCCGAGATGGAGGAGTGCATCAGCCTGAGCGTGGGCGAGCCGGACTTCAAGACCCCCTGGGCCATCCGGGACGCGGCCATCAACAGCCTGCAGCGGGGCCGCACCCGCTACACCGCCAACGCCGGCATGAAGGAACTGCGCGCCCAGATCGCCGCCTATATGGACCGGCGGTTCGGCCTTTCCTACGATCCCGCCCACGAGATCCTGGTCACGGTGGGGGGTAGCGAGGCCATCGACCTGGCCATCCGGGCGCTGGTCTGCCCCGGGGACGAGGTCATCATCCCGGAACCCTGCTTTGTCTGCTACGACCCCATCACCACCCTCACCGGCGGGGTGCCGGTGCCGGTGCCCCTCAAGGCGGCCAACGGCTTCAAACTCACCGCCGACGAGTTGCGCGCCGCCATCACCCCCCGCACAAAGCTGCTGGTGCTGCCCTTCCCCTGCAACCCCACCGGCGCGGTGATGGAAAAGCGGGATCTGGAGGCCATCGCCCAGGTGCTGCGGGAGACCAACGTGATGGTGCTGTCCGACGAGATCTACGCCGAGCTCACCTACGGCTCTCACCGGCATGTGAGCATTGCCAGTTTGCCCGGCATGGCCGAGCGCACCATCGTGGTGAACGGCTTCTCCAAGACCTATGCCATGACCGGCTGGCGGCTGGGCTATGCCTGCGGGCCGGCCCCGGTGCTTCAGGTCATGCTCAAGCTGCACCAGAACTGCATCATGAGCGCCCCCACCACCAGCCAGTACGCGGCCATCGTGGCCCTGCGGGAGTGCGATGACCAGATCGAGCAGATGCGCCAGGAGTACGACATGCGCCGCCGGCTGCTGGTGCGGGAGTTCAACAATATGGGCCTGGCCTGCTTTGAGCCGGGCGGCGCGTTCTATGTGTTTCCCTACGTGGGGGGCACCGGCCTTTCCAGCGACGAGTTCTGCCAGCAGCTGCTGCGCCGCAAGCACGTGGCCATCGTGCCCGGCACCGCCTTCGGCGCCTCCGGCGAGGGGTACGCCCGGGTCAGCTACGCCTACTCGGTGGCCCATCTGCAGGAAGCGCTGTCCCGCATCCGGGAATTCCTGTGGGAGCTGCGGGGATGCTGAGCCCGGTGGTTGTGCGCCCCGTGGCCTCCTACGAGGACACGGCGGCCCTGGACACAGCGGTGGAGACGGTGTTCGCCGCCCTGCCCGCCGAACGGCAGCCCGGCCCGGCCAGCCGGGTGCTGCTCAAACCCAACCTGCTGGCCCGCCACACGCCGGACAAGGCGGTGACCACCCACCCGGCCCTGCTGCGGGCGGTGGTGGGGGCGCTGCGCCGCCGGGGGGCGACCGATATCCTGCTGGCGGATTCTCCCGGCGGACTGTACAACCCTGCCCGGATGCGCGCCCTCTACGAGGGCACCGGCATGGCGGCGCTGGCCAAAGAGCTGGACATCGCCCTGTACAGCGACTGCAAGAGCGTGACGGTGCCCGGCCCCCAAGGGGGGCTGGTGCGGCAGTTTGAACTGATCGAGCCGGTGGCGCAGCGGGATTACATCATCGACCTGCCCAAACTCAAGACCCATGTGATGACCGGGGCCAGCCTGTCGGTCAAGAACCTGTTCGGCTGCATCCCCGGGCTGAAAAAGGCCGAGTGGCACACCCGGTTCCCGGATAAGGAGCGGTTCGGGGAGATGCTGGCGGACCTGTACCGGACGGTGAAACCCGCCCTGACCATCCTGGATGGGGTGGTGGCCATGGAGGGGGACGGCCCCTCCGGCGGCAGCCCCCGCCCGCTGGGGCTGGTGCTGGGCGGCGCGGACCCCTTTCTGGTGGATCTGGCCGCCTGCCGCGTCATGGGGATCGAGCCGGCCCGGGTGCCCTACCTGGCCGCCGGCATCCGGCAGGGGCTGTGCCCGGAGAGCTTTCCGATGGAGGCGCTGGACGGGGAGGCGGCCCTGCTGGCGCCGGTGCCCTTCCGGCTGCCCGCCAGCTACGGCGCGGGGGACACCGACTTTGCCCGCCATGTGCGGGGCCCTCTGGCCTGGGTGCTGCCCCGGCTGGAGCGGTGGGCCGCCCCCCATCCGGTGGTGGACCGGACCAAGTGCATCGGCTGCGGCCGCTGCGCCGAGATCTGCCCCCGCCATACCATCGAACTGAAGGGCGTCGCCCGCATCCGGCCGGAAAACTGCATCCGGTGCTTCTGCTGCCATGAGATGTGCCCGGTGCAGGCCATCCAGGTCAAGCGGCTGCCCCTGTTCCGACATCTGTGAGGTGTGTTATGCGCAACCAAGTCACCGTGATCGCCCCCGCCAAGCTGAATCTGGCGCTGGACGTGGTGGGCACTCTGCCCGGCGGCTACCACGGCCTGGACATGCTCATGCAGGCGGTGAGCCTGTATGAGACGGTCACCCTGCGCCGCAGCCAGAACCTGACCTTGCGGCTGCCGGGCAGCCGGGTGCCCGCCAACGACAAGAACACCGCCTACAAGGCGGCGCTGGCCTTCTTCTACTACACCGGCCTGCTGGCGGGGGTGGAGATGGAGATCCGCAAGACCGCCCCGGTGCGGGCGGGCATGGGCGGCGGCAGCGCCGACGCGGCCGCCGTGCTGGTGGGGCTGAACGAGCTGTACGGGGCCAAGCTGTCCATGAGCGAACTCTGCGCGCTGGGGGCCCAGTTGGGGGCGGACGTGCCCTTTGCCCTGCTGGGCGGCACCTGCCGGGTGCAGGGCAAGGGCGATCTGATGAAGGCTCTTCCCCCCTGCCCGGACTGCCGATTCGTGGTGGTGATGCCCAGCGTGGGGGTCTCCACCCCGGAGGCTTTCGCCCGGTACGACCAGATGGGCAGCCCGGTGCATCCGGACTGCGACGCGCTGGAGGCCGCCGTGCGCGCCGGGGACCTGCGGGCCCTCTGCGCCGGGATGAGCAACGCCCTGGAACTGTGCAGCGGCGCGAAGGAGACCCCCCGCATCCGCCGGATGCTGGACGAGGCCGGCGCGCTGGCCAGTATGATGACCGGATCGGGCGCGGCGGTGTTTGGGGTGTTTGAACGGGAAGAGCCCGCCCGGGCGGCCGCGGCCGCGCTGCGCCGGGCCTACCGGCAGGTGTGGGTGCTGGCCCCGGACGCGGGCGGCGCCCGCCTGGCGCCCCGCCCCCGCAAAAAAACGGAATAATCTTCCAGCCGCAGGTCCATACTCCCGCTGCGAAACAAAACGCGGGAAAGGACGTGCGGTTTTTTATGGCAAAACGGGTACTTACGAAAAAAAACCTGGTTCGGCTGGCGGCGGCCCTGGTGTTGGGGGCGTTGGCGGCGGCGCTGTGGCAGGGGATCGCCTTTGCCCGGCTCTGCGCCCAGGTGCGCCGGGATACCCTGCGGCTGCATGTGCTGGCCGCCTCGGACAGCGCGGAGGATCAGGCGCTGAAATTGCAGGTGCGGGACGCGGTGCTGGCCACCGCCGCCCCGCTGCTGGCCGCCAGCGGAGATACGCGGCCGGCCCTGGCCGCGGCCGCCGACGCGCTGCCCGCCCTGGAGCAGGCGGCCGCCGGGGCGATCCGGGCGGCGGGGGAGGACTGGCCGGTGCAAGCCAGACTGGTGCGCCGGTATTTCCCCACCACCGACTACGCCAATGGCCTGACCCTGCCCGCCGGCTGGTACGACGCGGTGCAGGTGGAGATCGGCCCCGCCGCCGGGCACAACTGGTTCTGCGTGCTCTATCCCACCCTCTGCGAGGCGGCCGCCGGCGGCGGCTACGCCCGGCCGGAGGAGAACGATCTGGTGGTGGGGGACTATCTGGTGCGGTTCGCCGCGCTGGAGTGGTGGCAGCGGCTGACCGGCCAGGCAGAGTGAGAGGCACCCTTTTCGTCCCGGCGGCATAGGCTGGCGGGAAGGGAGGGGATACCCCATGACAGAAGAGAAAATCACCCTGGCGGCGCTGCCGCCCTATTTCGGCACGGTGCTCAAGACCGGTTCCCAGGGGCCGGACTGCGCTTTGGTGCAGACCTGGATGAACGGGCTGCAGGGCCGCTGGCCCAATCTGCCCAAGCTGACGGTGGACGGGGACTACGGCGCCAAGACCGCCCAGGCGGTGACCCAGTTCCAGACGCTGGCGGGCCTTGCCGCCGACGGCCAGACCGGCCACACGACCTGGGACGCGCTCTACACCGCCTGGGCAGGGCAGAAAGGCGCGGGCGAGGTGTTCTGCGGGATCGTGGTGGAGAGCGGCGCCCGGGGCGCGGTGGTCAAGAGCGTGCAGCAGCAGCTGGAGGTGTGCGCCGCCGTCTACAAATCCATCAACAAGCCGGAGAGCGACGGGCACTTCGGAAGCGCCACTGGCGCGGCGGTGAGCCGGTTCCAGCGGGAGATGGGCCTTTCCATCGACGGCCAGGCCGGCAAGACCACCTGGACCAAGCTGCGCGCCGCGGCCGCCGCCATCGCCGCCGGCAACCCGCTGCCCAGCGCGGCCCGTTATCCCAATACGGTGCTGAAGGTGGGCTCCACCGGGGATTCGGTGCGGTGCGTGCAGGCCTGGCTGGGGGCGGTGCAGGCCGCGGCCCTGACGGTGGACGGCCAGTTCGGAGACAGCACCCGCAAGGCGGTGGTGAAGTTCCAGACGGTGGCCGGCCTCAAGGCGGACGGCATGGTGGGCAGCGCCACCTGGAGCGCGCTGCGCACCGCCTTCAACGCCACCCTGTAAAAATCCTTTGTCCCGGCCGGTCGCCCGCCCGGCCGGGCATTTTTTGTGCCGGAGGGGCGAAAGCTGTCGCAATCCGGGGCGTTGGCTCGTATAATGAAAAGAACAAGCGAGAGGGGGAAGTGCCACATGTATCGGATTCTGATGGTGGAGGACGACCCGGCCATCGCCGGGGAGGTGGCCCGGCAGGCGGCCAACTGGGGCTTCGAGGTGCGGCAGGTGGAGGACTTTGAAACGGTGATGGAGCAGTTCGCCGCCTTTGAGCCCCATCTGGTGCTGCTGGATATCACCCTGCCCCGGTACAGCGGCTACCACTGGTGCACCCGCATCCGGGCGGCCAGCAGCGTGCCCATCGTGTTTCTGTCCAGCGCAGCGGACAATATGAACATGGTGATGGCCATGACCATGGGGGCGGACGATTTCATCGCCAAACCCTTTGATATGGAGGTGCTCATCGCCAAGCTGCAGGCGCTGCTGCGCCGCACCTACGACTTTGCCCAGCCCACCCCGCTGCTGGGCTGCGGGGGCGCGGTGCTGGACACCGCCGCCGCCGTCCTGGCCTGGCAGGGGCAGAAGATCCCCCTGACCAAGAACGAGAACCGGATCCTGCAGGTGCTGCTGGAGCACAAGGGCAAGGTGGTGGAGCGGGACACCCTCATGACCCGGCTGTGGGAGACCGACAGCTATGTGGACGAGAATACCCTGACGGTCAATGTGGCCCGGCTGCGCAAAAAGCTGGAGGCGGCCGGTCTGCACGATTTTATCCAGACCCAGAAGGGCGTGGGCTACAAGGTGGGAGGCACGGTATGAAGACGCTGCGGTGGCTGGGGGGCTATCTGTGGGCCCGGCGTGGCGCGCTGGCGCTGCTGGCGGTCTGCTGCGGCATCTTCGCGGTGGTGCTGGCACTGTACGGGGAAAAAGGGGAACCGGCGCTCTACGCGGGGGCTCTGTGCGCGGTGGTGCTGGCGGGGGCCGGCGTCGCGGGCGCGGCGCGGGAATACGCGCTCTGCCGCCGGCTGACCCGCCTGCGGGAGGAGCTGGCCGCCGGGCTGGGGGAGCTGCCCGCCCCTCGCAGCCCTGCCGAGGCCGAGTACGCGGCCCTGTGCGCCGCGCTGGAGGCCGACCGGGGGGACGCCGCCCGCGCCGCCGACGCCGCCCGCCAGGACATGCGGGAATACTACACCCTCTGGTCTCATCAGATCAAGACGCCGCTGGCGGCGCTGCGGCTGCTCACCCGGGGCGATCCGGGCCGGGCGGCCATGGAGGCGGAACTGGTGCGGGTGGAGCAGTATGTGGAGATGGCCCTGTGCTATCTGCAGGCCAGCAGCGGCCAGGACCTGGTGCTGCGGGTCTGCCCGCTGGACGGGGTGATCCGGGCCTCGGTGCGCCGGTTCGCGCCGCTGTTTGTGCAGAAGAAGCTGGCCCTGTCCTACGCGGGCACCGATCTGACCGCCCTGACCGACGAGAAGTGGCTGGCCTTCATTCTGGAGCAGCTGCTCTCCAACGCCCTCAAGTACACGGTCAAGGGCGGCATCACCCTGCGGGTGCTGCCCGGCCCGGCGCTGCGGGTGGAGGACACCGGCCCGGGCATCCCGCCCGCCGATCTGCCCCGCATCTTTGAGCGGGGCTACACCGGCTGCCACGGCCGGGCGGACAAGCGGGCCACCGGGGTGGGGCTGTATCTCTGCCGCCGGCTGGCCGACCAGCTGGGCCACCGCATCACCGCCGAAAACCGGCCGGAGGGCGGGGCCGCCTTTACGCTGGATATGACCCCCGTGCCGGTGCGGGCGGAATAACCTTGCAAAACTGTAAGCGGCACCCCTGCCGATTGTAAGGCAAAGCGATGGCGCGCGGCCGGTCGGCGGGGGTATACTTTTGCCTGGAGGCAGGGCCGGAGAGGGCCCCGCCGCACAAAAGGAGGGCGAGAGACCATGAACATTTTGCAGGTGGAAAACCTGAAAAAGACCTACACCACCCGTTTCGGCGGCAACCTGGTGCAGGCGTTGAGCGACGTTTCCTTCTCGGTGGAGGAGGGGGAGTACCTGGCCATCATGGGGGAGAGCGGCAGCGGCAAGACCACCCTGCTGAACATCCTGGCCACCCTGGACAAACCCACCAGCGGCCGGGTGCTGCTGGACGGGCAGGACACCGGCCACATCCACGCCGGGCGGCTGGCGGCCTTCCGGCGGGACCATCTGGGCTTTGTGTTCCAGGACTTCAACCTGCTGGATACCTTTTCGCTGCGGGACAACATCCTGCTGCCGCTGGTGCTGGCCAATACCCCGGTGCGGGAGATGGACCGGCGGCTGCCGCCCCTGGCCGAGAGCCTGGGGCTGGAAAAGCTGCTGGACAAATTCCCCTATGAGGTGTCCGGCGGGCAGAAGCAGCGGGCGGCGGTGGGCCGGGCGCTGATCACCCAGCCCCGGCTGCTGCTGGCGGACGAGCCCACCGGCGCGCTGGACAGCCACGCCGCCGACAATCTGCTGCGCATCTTCGACGAGGTGAACCAGCTGGGCCAGACGGTGCTGATGGTCACCCACAGCACCAAGGCGGCCAGCCACGCCAAGCGGGTGCTGTTCATCAAGGACGGGCGGCTGTACCACCAGCTCTACCGGGCTGATCAGACACCCGAGCAGATGTTCGCCCGCATCTCCGACACCCTGTCGGCCATCGCGGCGGGAGGGGTGCGCTATGAGTAACCGTCTGTACCCCCGGCTGGCTTTGTCCAATCTGCGCAAGAACAGCCGGTTTGTGATCCCCTACATCCTGGCGGGCGGCGGCGCGGTGGCCATGCTCTACATCGTGGGCATGCTGGCCATGGACAACGGCCTGGGCAACATGTTCGCCGGGTACTGGGTCAGCCTGCTCATGGCCATGGGCCTGGGGGTGGTGCTGGTGTTCGGGGTCATCTTCATGCTCTACATCAACTCCTTTTTACAGCGCCAGCGGCTGCGGGAGTTCGGCCTCTACGCGGTGCTGGGAATGGAAAAACGCCACATCGCGCTGGTGCTGCTGTTTGAAACGCTCTTCAGCGGCCTGGCCATGCTGGCGCTGGGCCTTGCCGCCGGGCTGGGGCTGGGCAAGCTGGCCTTTCTGGTGCTGCTGCGGCTCATCCGGCTGCCGGTGCCCCTGGGCTTTACCGTCTGCGTGCCGGCGCTGGCGCTCTGTGCCGCCTGGCTGGGCGGGGTGCTGGTGCTGTCTCTGCTGCTCAACCTGCGCCGGGTGCTCACCGCCGACCCCATCCAGCTGCTCTACCAGGGCCGCAAGGGCGAGCGGGAACCCCGCACCCGCTGGCTGCTGGTGCTGCTGGGGCTGCTCACGCTGGGCGGCGGTTACGCCGTCGCCTGGCTGGTCACCTCCCCGGTGGCGCTGATCCTGGTCTTCTTCCCGGCGGCTGTCCTGGTCATTATCGGCACCTACTGCCTGTTCACCGCCGGCAGCGTGGCGGTGCTCAAGGCCCTTCGGCGGGACCGGCGCTACTACTACCGGCCCCGCCACTTCATCACCGTGTCCGGCCTGCTCTACCGCATGAAGCAGAACGCCGCCGGCCTGGCCAGCATCTGCGTTCTGTCCACCATGGTGCTGGTCATGATGATCTGCACCGTTTCCCTCTATTCGGGCATCAGCCGGTCGCTGGATATGCGGTATCCCCTGCAGTTCTGCGGCTCGATGTCGGATATCACCCCTGCCCGGCAGGCGGTGGAGGCCTCTGGCGCGCGGATCCTGCGCCAGTATGAGTACGACTCGATCGCGTTTGCCGCCCAGCTGGCGGACGACGTGCTGGTGCCGGACGCCACGGCGGACACGGTCTGCGAGATCTACGCCCTTACCGCCGAGGGCTACACCACCCTCACCGGCAAGACCCTGACCCTGGAGCCCGGCCAGATCCTGTTCGGCAGCCTGGAAGGGGAGACCTTCCCCTGGCCGGGGCTGACCATCGGGGACACCCGCTGGGAGATCGTGGGCGGCTGGGACGCGCCCATCGTGGACGGCCGGGTCTACGCCTACATGGCGCCGGTCTACTACCTGGTGGTGCCCACCCGGGCCGATCTGGAGGCGATCGAGCGGTTCCAGCAGCAGGCCTATGGGGAGCACGCCAGCGCCATCGCCACCGTCTGGGCTTTTGACACCGCCTGGACCGAGACCGCCGATATCGCCGCCCTCAAGGCCGATATCGAGCAGGCGGTGGAAAACTCCGATGTGAGCGGCTGGATCGACTGCGGCGCCACCGACCGGCAGGAGGGCTACGCCATGTACGGCGGCTTTCTCTTCCTGGGGCTGACGCTGGGGCTGGTGTTCCTGCTGGCCACCGCCCTGATCATCTACTACAAGCAGGTCAACGAGGGCTACGATGACCGGCACCGGTTCCACATCCTTCAGCAGGTGGGCATGAGCCACAGAGAGGTGCAGGCCACCATCCGCAGCCAGGTGCTCACCGTCTTCTTCCTGCCGCTGCTCACGGCGGGCATTCACACGGCGGCGGCCTTTCCGGCCATGACCCGGATGCTCTCGGTGCTGGGCATCGGCACGAACCGGGTCACCCTCTACGCGGTGTGCGGCCTGGCCGCCTTCGGGGTGTTCAGCCTGATCTACGTGGGGGTCTATGCCCTCACCGCCCGGGTCTACACCCGCATTGTGGGTTGAGCCAAGGCGGAAACCAAACAAAAAATCAACCGCCCCGGTCCATCGGACCGGGGCGGTTGTGCTTGCAGGGGAATCCAGAAGAAAGAAAAGCGTTAAGAAGACACGAATGAAAAATGCGATCAGGCGTTGGCGCTGTCGGCGGCGCTGCTGCTGCCGCTCTCCAGGGCGGCGCTGCTGCTCTCCTCGGCGGCGGACACGCTGGAAGAGGTGTTTGCCTGGCTGGAGGAGGAAGAGCCGGTGCCGGTGCAGCCGGCCAGCAGGCCGGCGGCCAGTACGGCGCAGACCAGAGCCACGCCCAGGCGGGCGGCGGTGCGATTCTTTTCAGTATGTTGCAGGTTCATGATGTTCTCTCCTTTGTTTGTGTGCCGTTTGGCAATGGTTTGTGCTTCGGGGCAGCGGTTTCAAAGCCGCCTCCGAAAGCATGGCCCCAGTATAGCCGGTCCTTGTGTGCAATTTGTTAGAAACAGCTTAAGCTTTTCTGTGGAAAAGGTGACAAAACGGTGTATCTTTGCCCGCCGGCAGGTCTGTGGTATAATACCCATATCCCATAGAAAACGAGGTGTCGCGCCATGTTGCAGCTGGTGTTGGGGCCGTCCGGCTCCGGCAAAACCCACCATCTCTATGCCAGTATCCGGGAGCGTGCCCGCCAGGGCCGGCGCAGTATTCTGCTGGTGCCCGAACAGTTCACCTCCTCCACCGAGGGGCGGCTGTACCGGCTGCTGGGGGATGAGCTTTCCGGCTTTGTCACCAGCTACAGCTTCACCTCCCTGGCCGAGGCGCTGCTGCAGCGGTACGGCGGGGCGGCGGTGCGCACCCTGGACGACGCGGGCCGGGCGGTGCTGATCCGCCGGGCGGTGGCCTCTTTGGGGGACGAGATCGTATGCTTCGGGCGGCACAAGCGCAGCGCCGCCTTCTGCCAGATGGCCGCCGACACCATCCGGGAGTTGAAGAATGCCGGGCTGGACGGGCCCCGCTTTCTGGAGATCGCCCGGCGGCTGGGCCCCGGCAACGAGAAGCTGCAGGAACTGGGCTTGATCTTCACCGCCTACGAGGCGCTGCTGGCCCACGCCGCCATGGACCCGGAGGACCGGCTGGAGGCCGCCGCCCGCCGGCTGGAGCCGGACTTCTTTGCCGGGCAGGCGGTGTTTGTGGACGAGTTTGACGCCTTCAACGCCTCCAAATACCGGCTGCTGGAGGCCATGCTCCCCGCCGCCGAGTCGGTGACCGTGGCCCTGTGCGCCGACGGTCTGGCCGATCCGGACGCGGGGCTGGGGCTGTTCAGCCGTGCCAAGCGGGTGGCCGCCCTGCTGCTGGACGCGGCCCGCCGCGCCGGTGTGCGCTGCGCCGCGCCGGTGGTCCTCAACGGGGACGAGCGGCACCGGGACGCCCCCGGCCTGGCCCGGCTGGCCCGGCTGCTCTGGCAGGGGGACTGCGAGGAACAGCCCGCCCCCGAGATCACCCTTTCCCGCTACCCCGGCCGCCAGCAGGAGGCCGCCGCGGTGGCCGCCGCGGTGCAGAAGCTGGCCCGGCAGGGGGTGCCCTACCGGAAGATGGCGGTGATCTGCCGCAGCGCCCCGGACTATCTGCCCGCCGTGCGGTACGCTTTCCGGCTGGCGAATATCCCGTTGTTCTGCGACGAGGCCACCACCGCCGAGCACGCCGCCCCGGCGCTGCTGGTGCGGGCGGCGCTGGGGCTGGCCCGCCGGGGCCTGTCCAGCCAGCCGCTGCTGGCACTGGTCAAATCCGGCCTGTGCGATCTGCCGGAGGCGGTGTGCTGCGCGCTGGAAAACTACGCCTACACCTGGCAGCTGCGCGCCGCCGACTGGCGGGCCCCCTTTACCCGCTCGCCGGAGGGGTTCGGCGGCCGGCTGGACGGGGAGGCCGCCCGCCAGCTGGAACTGGCCGAGCAGGGCCATGCCTTTGTGGTGGCCGCCGCCGAGCGCTTTTTGCAGCGGGTGAAGGCCGACGGGTCCGCCGCCGCCATGAGCCGGGCGATCTGGCGGCTGCTGGAATCGTTGGGCGCGCCCCGGCGGCTGGCCGTTCTGGCCGAAGAACTGCGCGCCCAGCAGGGGGAGGGCTACCTGGACGCTGCCGACGCGGTGCGAGAGTGGAACACCGTCTGCGACCTGCTGGACCAGATGGACCGGCTGGTGGGGCCGGAGGAACTCACCCCCGCCGAGTACGAAGAGCTGTTCGGGCTGCTGCTGCGCACCACCGACCTGGGGCACATTCCCCAGACGCTGGACGCGGTCATTCTGACCACCGCCCGCCGCATGGGCCTGGAGGACGCGGACTGGGTCTTTGTGGTGGGCCTGGGCGAAGGGGAGTTTCCCCAGGCCCCCGGCGGCACGGGGCTGCTGACCCACGCCGACCGGGATGCCCTGATCGGCCAGGGGGTGGAGATGCTGGACAGCTTTGAAAACCGGGTCATGGGGGAGCAGGGCTATTTCTACAAGGCCCTCACCGCCGCCGGAAAAGGTCTGTGGCTCTCCTGGTGCGAGGGGGCGGCGGGCACCCCGCTCACCAGCGCGCTGTCCGGCGCGGTGCGCCGGCTGCATCCCGCGCCGCCCGCCCTTTCTTCCGCCGACTATGCCCCCACCCCCGACGCGGCGCTGGACGCGCTGG
>CALXIA010000018.1 GCA_944388245.1 uncultured Gemmiger sp.
CCGGGTGGGCAGGGTGTGGTAGTCGTACTCGGTGGTCTCGGTGACCATCTCCGGGTCGGGCTTGACGGTGACGGTGGTGCCGGTGGAGGCGGCGGGCCCGATCTTTTCCAGCGGGCCGTCCGCGATGCCCCGCTTGAAGCTCTGGCGATACTCCACGCCGCCCCGGCGCACCCGCACCTCCAGCCACTCGGACAGAGCGTTCACCACCGACGCGCCCACGCCGTGCAGGCCGCCGGCCACCTTGTAGCCGCTGTTCTCGCCGCCGAACTTGCCGCCGGCGTGCAGCACGGTGAAGACCACCGTCACCGCCGGGATGCCCAGCTTGGGCTGGATGTCCACCGGGATGCCGCGGCCGTTGTCGGTGACCTGGATGATGTTGCCCGGCTTGATGTTGACCTCGATGTGGTCGCAGCAGCCGGCCAGCGCCTCGTCGATGGAGTTGTCCACGATCTCGTACACCAGGTGATGCAGGCCCCGGGGCCCGGTGCTGCCGATGTACATGCCCGGCCGTTTGCGCACCGCCTCCAGCCCTTCCAGTACCTGGATCTGGCTGCCGTCGTATTCCTGCTGCGGCCGGTTGGTTTGCTCTGCCATAGATTCGTTCCTCCTGTGTCTGGGATGCGGAATATTCTACGCATTGTATAAAATACAAAATATTCTCAATTTGTACAAAAGCAACGGACGGCCCCCTTGCCGCCCGATGGGGCATAATACCAGTCTGGCCGGGCAGCCCGGCCGAAAATCACTCGTCCCCCTCGCCGGCGGGCAGCGCCCCGCACCGTTTTTTCAGGGTGGCGGCGGAGATGGGGCTCACGAACACCGCCTCGTCCGGCCAGTCGGCCAGCACGAAACTCTTGGGCAGGTCGTTGCTCAAAGAGACCACCGCGCCCTCCTTCTCGGCCCGGCGCAGAAAGTCCCGTGTGTGGCGGGAGAGGGTGGCGGTCTCCATGTCGAAGATGCCGATGATGTCCCGGGTGTGCAGGATGAAGTCCTGCCCCAGATGCAGATACATGGACGCGCTCCTTTCTTCAGCCGCGGGACAGCCGCCCCGCCTCCATGGTGTAGATGACCCCGTCGGTGCGCAGGAAAGCCGCGCTCTCGCAGGCGGTCACGAAGGTCTGTTTGCCCTCCATCCGGGTGAGCAGATAGTTCTGGCGGCCGGCGTCCAGTTCGCTGAGCACGTCGTCCAGCAGCATCACCGGATGGCGGCCGGTCACCTGGCGGGCCTGTTCGGCCTCGGCCAGCTTCAAGCTCAGCACCACGCTGCGCTGCTGGCCCTGGCTGCCGAAGACCCGGGCGGGCTGCCCGTCCAGCAAAACGGAAAAATCGTCCCGGTGGGGCCCAACCAGGCAGCAGCCGGCCCGCAGTTCCGCCGCCCGCAGCCGCTCCAGCGCCGCCGCCAGGCTCTCCCCCGGCTGGGTGGCGGGCTGGTAGGCCAGTGTCAGGGTCTCGCTGCCGCCGCTGATCTCGGCGTAGCACCGGCAGGCCGGCCCGGCCAGTGCGGTCAGATAAGCCTGCCGCCGCGCGCCGATCTCCTCCCCCAGCCGGATCAGCTGTTCGTCGAAGATCTGGCGCATCTCGCCGGCGCCGGCGGTGCGGTTCCAGGCTTTTAACAAGGCGTTTTTCTGGGTCACCACCCGCAGATACCGGCGCATCAGCCCCAGATACCCGGGGTACAACTGGCACAGCGCCGCGTCCAGGAAGTTGCGCCGCCCGCCGGGGCTGCCCTTGACCAGGCTCAGGTGCCCGGGCTCAAACACCACCGCGGTGAAGGTGCCGGCGATCGACCCGGCCCGGCCCCTCTCCACCCCGTTCACCCGGGCGGTGCGGCCGGGGCGCTTGGTGCCGGGCAGGCCCACCGTCAGCTGGATGCGCTGTTCCCGCTCGCCGTCGTCGGCATCGCCCTCCAGCACCGCGAACTCTTTGCCCCGGCCCACCAGTTCCGCGTCCTTGGCGCCCCGGAAACTCTTGCCCCCGGTCAGCAGCCAGATGGCCTCCAGCAGGTTGGTTTTTCCCTGGCCGTTGCGCCCGCAGATCACGGTCAGCGCCTCGCCGGGGATAAATTCCAGCGGTTCCAGGTTGCGGAAGCCCACGGCGGAAAAGCCGGTCAGCTTCATTGGCCGTCCCGCACCTGCACGGCGCGGCCGTCGGTCTCCACCGTGTCGCCGGGGCGGATCTTCTTGCCCCGCATGGTGCACACCTCGCCGTTCACCTTGACCAGCCCTTCCTGCACCATGGCCTTGGCCTCGCCGCCGGTCTCGGCCAGCCCGGCGAATTTCAGCAGGCTGTCCAGCTTGATAAATTCCGTGTGGATCAAAATGGTCTCCATCTCACTGCCCCGCCTTTCAGTCGTTCTTGAACCGCACCGGCAGCACCAGGTAGGTGAAGTCGCTGCCCTCGGCGGGCAGGATCTTGACCGGGCTCAGCGGACCGCTGATCTCCAGCACCACCCGCTCGCAGCGGGCGTTGCGCATGGCGTCCAGCAGATAGCGGTTGTTGAAGCCGATCTCCACCGGCTCGCCCTCCACCTTGGCCTCCATCTCGTCCACCACCTTGCCCAGGGCGGTCTGGCAGCGAACGGTCAGATGGTCGTCGATCTGGATGCGCAGCGGGTTTTTCAGCCGCTCGGTGATGATCAGGCTGGCCCGCTCGATGGTTTCGCAGAAGGCGCGGGTGTCCACCTCCACCCGGGTGCGGCAGCCGTGGGGCATCACCGTCTCGTAGTTGAGGAATTCGCCCTCCAAAAGCCGGCTCATGATGGTGTAGCCCCGGGCCGCGAAGACCACGAACCGCCGGTTGGCGCTGATCTGCACCTGTTCCTCCGGGTCGTCGGGCAGCAGCTTGTTGACCTCCAGCAGGGTCTTGCCGGGGATCACGATCCGGATCTCCTTCTGGGCCTGCACATCCCGCTGCACGATGGCCAGCCGGAAGCCGTCCAGCGCCACCACCGTCAGCTGCTGGGGCTGGATCATGAACAGTTCGCCGGTGTGGGCGGGGCGCTTGTCGTCCTGGCTCACCGCGTAGATGGTCCGGTCCACGATCTCCTTCAGCTGGCTGCAGGGCATCGTCAGGGTGTGGTCGGCGCCGGGGTTGGGCAGCGGCGGATAGTCGCCGGCGCTCATGGCGTTGATGTCGAACTCGGCCACCCCGCCTTTTACGGTGGCGCTGCCGGCGGTGTCGGTGCGGATGGTGATCTCCCCGCCGGGCAGACGGCGCACCATGTCGCCCAACAGTTTCGCGTTCAGCACGATCTCGCCGGCCTCCCGCACGTTGGCCTCGATGGTGGTGATAATGGCCATCTCCATGTCGTAGCCGGTGAGGGTCAGCTGAAATCCGTCGGCCTGCAGCAGGATGCCCTCCAGCTGCGGGATGGAGGAGCGCAGGGTGACCGCGCGGGACACCCCGTCGATGGCCGCGCTGAGCAGCGCCTTGTCGCAGATAATGTTCATGTCGTTTTCACCTGTCCTTTTGTTGGTAGCCGCGAAGTTCGGTTTATCGCTCCTGTTGGCTTTGTCGGGCGTTTCGCAGCCGGAGCGGAAAAAAGTGGTACCAGGGCTTTGCCCCACGGTAAAACCTAACTGGTATGTAGCCGGAGTAATAGGGGCCGTGAAAACCGTGGAAAACCGGTGCAGAGCCTGTCGGCACGCGGATTTGCGGGCTGTGGAATATTCCACGGTTTTTGTGCAGAGGTTGTGCAAAGTGTGGAAAGGCGGATTTTGTCCACAGGGGGTGTGGAAAGCCGAATGTTGAATCTTGAAAACTCTGTTGAAAATGTGGAAAACTATCCTCCCGGTTTACGCCCGGTTCCACCCGGGCCCCTCCGGGCGGGTTTTTGCGGCCGGATTTTGCACATTTGATGCACACGGCCTACCATTTATATAGAGAGTTTTCCCCGAAACGGGAGATAAGCCGGGGAAAATTTGCCCCCCGTAACAGGACGGCTGCGGATTCGTCGGCCCGAAAAAGGGGGCTGATAAATCCGCAGGGTTTTTCCTATTGCGCGATTTTGGAGAAAGGGAGGGGGGCAGCCGTAACCTCCCTCTAATGGGAAGGCTGTGCGCCCCGTTGGGGCTGCGGCCTGTTGGGGTTCTGCGCCCCGGGCCGCTCCCGGGCGCTTCGGGCGCGGGATAAATGCCCTTCGGGCACCCCCGGCCCTGCCGGGGCCCCCGCGCGCCTGCGCCGCCCGTTCGCTACATGAGGGGACGTCTGCGGGCTCGTCGGCACCCTGCGGGCACCGATTCGCCTCGCAGCCGTAACCTCCCTCTAATGGGAAGGCAGTGCGCCCCGTTGGGGGCTGCGGCCTGTTGGGGTTCTGCGCCCCGGGCCGCTCCCGGGCGCTTCGGGCGCGGGATAAATGCCCTTCGGAAACTACGGGCGCAACAAGCATGCGCCCGTTTCGCTTCGCGAACCGTTTCGCCGGTCTAAGGCCCCACCGGGGCCTTAGCTGCTTCGCAGACCCGGACCCCCGGCCCTGCCGGGGCCCCCGCGCGCCTGCGCCGCCCGTTCGCTGCGTAAGGAGACATCTGCGGATTCATCGGCCCTCTTCGAGGACCGATTCATCTCGCAGATATACCTCTCACGCCCTCACATTCTTGATGATGTCCTCCACCGTTTCCCGCAGGCGCTGGTCGGCGGCGATATCCTTCTCCATCACCTTGATGGCGTAGACCACCGTGGAGTGGTCCCGGCCGCCGAACTCCTTGCCGATATCCTCCATGCTCATGCCGGTGATCTCCCGCAGCACATAGATGGCGGTGCGCCGGGCGGCCGAGATGTTGCTGTTCCGCTTGGGGCCCCGGATATCGGTGGGGCTCACGTTGTAGGTGCGGCCCACCTCGCTGATGATCTTCTCGATGGTGATGGGCACCGGCTGGGTCTCGTTCAGGATATCCTTGATGGCGTTCTGGGCCACCCCGATCACCGGCTCGATGCCTTCCAGCATGTGGTAGGCGTTCAGCTTCTTGACCGCCCCCTCCAGCTGCCGGATGTTGTTCTTCAGATGGTTGGCGATGAACTCGGTCACATCGTCGGGAATGTCCAGCTTGAGCAGCTCCGCCTTGCGCCGGATGATGGCCACTCGGGTCTCAAAGTCGGGCGGCTGGATGTCGGCGGTCAGGCCCCACTCAAACCGGGTGCGCAGCCGTTCCTCCAGGCTCTTGATCTCCTTGGCGGGCCGGTCGCTGGCCAGCACGATCTGCTTGTGGGCCTCGTGCAGGGTGTTGAAGGTGTGAAAGAACTCCTCCTGGGTGCTCTCCTTGCCGGCGATGAACTGGATATCGTCCACCAGCAATACGTCCGCCTCCCGGTACTTGTACCGGAACTGTTCGGTGGTGCCGGCCCGGATGGCGGTGATGATCTCGTTGGTGAACTTTTCACAGGGAACGTAGACAATGTTGAAATCCGGATGGTTTTTGCGGATCTCGATCTGGATCGCGTTGAGCAGATGGGTCTTGCCCAGACCGCTCTGCCCGTAGATGAACAGCGGGTTGTAGGCGCCGGAGGGATTCGCGGCCACCGCCTGGGCGGCGGCGTAGGCGAACTGGTTGGACGAGCCCTTGATGAAGTTCTCGAAGGTGAACTCGTATTTGCCGCTGGGCAGCTCTTCCGGCTGGACCGGGGCCTGGGCGGCCGGGCCGTCCGCCGTGACCGGCAGGGGGGCCGGGCTCTCGGAGGGCACCACCAGATCGATCATCACATCGAAGCCCAGCACCGACTTGAACGCCTCTTCCAGCATGGGGAGGTACCGCTCCCGCACGATCTTGGCGATGAAGTCGTTGCGAACCCGCAGGGTCACCTGGCCGGAACCCTCAAAGCTGATCGGTTCCAGCCCGGCGATGTACAGGTTGTAGGTGGCGTCCACCATGCGCTCCTTGCAGTAGGCCTGCGCGGCCTGGAATACGTCGTTGAAAGAATCCATAAACCTTTACACTCTCTCCAATTTTCTCCATGGCGCCCCCCGCGGGGACCGGCATTTCGTATGCGGTGTCATACAAACCTATGATAGCACAAAATGGTCGTCAGGGCAACAAAAAACCGGCCGCAAAAATAATTTATTAAAAGGTATTTATAGCGCGGCGGGATGGCGCCGGGTTTCGGCGGGCCGCCCAGTGGGCGGCCCGCCCCGGTCAGGAAAGCTTTCCACCTCTATTCTACCCCGGTTTTCCACCGGTTCCCATGGGCGAAGCCGGGCGAGATGGCGGGCTTTTCCGGGCGAATCGGAAAAATGAGGGCCGGATCCGCCCGGGTTTTCCACATTTTTCGTCCAGATTGTGGAAAACCTGCCCGCTCCGGGGAAATTTCACCGGTCTGCAAGGAAAAAAGGCTTGACAGCCGCCGCGCCTGTCGTTTATACTTTTAATTTGCAAGGCTGTCTTTCCCGCGCGGAAGGCGGCAAACCCGCCGGGCAGGTCCCGGCACAGTGACTGGAGGGTGTAAGATGAAGCGTACCTATCAGCCCAAGAAGCGTCAGCGCAGCGGTGTGCACGGTTTTCTGAACCGCATGTCCAGCCGCAGCGGCCGTAAGGTCATCAAGGCTCGCCGCGCCAAGGGCCGCGCCAAACTGGCTGCCTGATCCCTTTTATGAGCAAGGTGAAAAAGCAAGGTCGCTGAGGAGAGGGCGGGCCCGTCACGGGCCGGCTCCGCTGCTTGGTGGCCTTATTTTTCCATATACGGGCAAATGCATGGCCCGGGAAGGCTTGTTGTCTATGCGCTATCGCCCCATCTGCCGCAATACGGAATTTGCCCGCGCCTATCGCCGGGGCAAAAGTTTCGTGCATCCCTGCCTTGTGCTGTATGTGAACAAAAACCGCCTGGGTCGCACCCGCCTGGGGATCACCGCCACCAAAAAGATCGGCAAGGCGGTGGTCCGCAACCGGGCCCGGCGGGTGATCCGGGCGGCGTTGTATAAGACCCTGCCGCCGGAGGTGGGCGGCTTTGACCTGGTGTTTGTGGCCCGGGGCCGCACCCCCTGGTGCAAGAGCACCCAGCTGGAGCCGGTGGTGCGCCAGCTGCTGGCCCAGGCCGGGCTGCCCTCATGCTGACCCGGGCGCTCACCGGCCTGATCCGGTTCTACCAGCGGCGCATCAGCCCGCATCTGGGGTCCAACTGCCGGTTCGAGCCCACCTGCAGCGAGTATACCCTGCAGGCCATCCAGGTCCACGGCCCCCTCAAGGGCTGCGTGCTGGGGGCCTGGCGGATCCTGCGCTGCAATCCCCTGGGCCGCTGGGGCTATGACCCGGTGCCGGAAAAGGGCCGCTGGACAAACCCCGCCCGCCGGCTGCACCGGGACAAGCGGGGGTAAGTTTTCCACAGCCGGGCCCGGTTTTGTGGAAAACGGATCGGTTTTTCTGCTTCTCATGACGCGGGCGGTTGCGCGGCCTGTGTCCTTCGATAAAAATACTAAGCTCCGGCGCGCAAGCGGGGCGGAACGGAACAAAGGATGAACATTTTCTATCTGCTCTCACCCCTTCTGGCCATCATCATGCGCTTTATCTACAGCTTTGTGGGCAACTACGGCTGGGCGATCGTGATCTTCACGGTGCTGATCGGTATTCTGCGGTTCCCGCTGGCCGTCAAGCAGCAGAAGAGCATGGCCAAGATGTCGGTGTATCAGCCGCTGATCGCCGAGATCCAGAAAAAGTACGCCAACAACCGGCAAAAACAGAACGAGGAGCTGATGAAGCTCCAGGAGGAATACGGCTACAGCCCCACCGCCGGCTGCCTGCCCATGTTCCTGAACATGTTCGTCATGCTGGGCGTGGTGGGCGTGGTGGCCAAACCCCTGGAGTACATCGTGGGGGTGGGCAGCGACGTGATCGCCTCCGCCATCGAGCAGGTCAACGCGCTGGGCCTGGCCACCATCAACGCCGCCAACTACACCAGCCAGAGCACCCTGATGCAGGTGGTGCGCGGGCTGGACGCCGCCACCGCCCAGAGCCTGGGCTTCACCGCCGATCAGGTCACCGCGATCCAGAGCTTTGATATGAACTTTTTCGGGGTGGACCTGGCGGGCACCCCGTCCCTGGCGCTGAACCCGCTGCTGATCTGGCCGCTGCTGAGCATCGTGACCATGTTCCTGCTGAACGTGATCACCATGAAGGCCAGCGGCCAGGAGATGCAGGGCAGCATGAAGTGGATGCCCTGGATCATGAGCCTGATGTTCGTGTGGATCAGCTTCACCATTCCGGTGGGCTTCTCCATGTACTACACCGTCAGCAACCTGATGATGTTCGCCCAGACCCTGATCACCAAGAAGATCTACGACCCGGAGAAGATGAAGGCCCAGATGCAGGCCGAACTGGAGGCCAAGCGGGCCGAGCGCAAGAAGAAGAAACCGGTGCAGGTGGTGGACAAGGACACCGGCGAGACCGTGACCCGCGAGGTGGGCGAGGCCGAGATGATCCGGCTGCGGCTGGAGAAGGCCCGCGCCGAGGACGCCGAAAAGTATAAGGACGAGCGCACCACCCCGCTGCCGAAAGATGCGAAGGAGGGTTGACCTGCTATGGAACTGTTTTTCACCGGAAAGACCATTGAGGAAGCCATGGCCGCGGCCCACGCCCAGCTGGGCGAGGACGTGACCCCCGAGATCGTGGACCTGCCGACCCGCCGGCTGTTCAAGAGCATCCCGGCCCGGGTGCGGGTGGTGATCGAGGACGAGGAGCCGGCGCCCCTGGACGAGGAACCGGCCCCGGTGGTGCTGGAGGAGATCCAGGCCGCTGAGCCGGAACCGGCCGTCGAGGCCGCCGCGCCGGTATCGCAGGAGGAGCCCGCCGCCGAGCCGGTGGCGGCCGCCGAGGGCGAGGAGCTGGATCTGGAGGCGAACCCGAATCTGAAAGCCGCCGCCGAGTATCTGACCGGGATCTTCCGGCTGATGGGGGCGGAAAACTGCCGGATCACCGCGCTGCGGCAGGGAGAAGCCACCGTGCTGCGGGTGGACGGCGAGAACATGGGCGCGCTGATCGGGCGCCGGGGCGAAACGATGGAGGCTCTGAGCTACCTGGCCAGCCTGGTGGCCAACCGCCAGGAGGGCAGCTATGTGAAGCTGGGCCTGGACGTGGGCGGATACCGGTCCAAGCGGGAGAAGGACCTGCAGGCCCTGGCCCGCCGCACCGCCGCCAAGGTGGCCAAGACCGGCCGGTGTTTCGCGCTGGAGCCGATGAATCCCTACGAGCGCCGGATCGTGCACAGCGCGGTCAGCGAGATGGAAGGGGTGCGCAGCGAGAGTACCGGCGAGGGCATCGAGCGCCGGGTGGTGATCTATTCCACCGCGCCGGACGCCAACAACCGGCTGCCCCGCAGCCATGGGCCCCGCCGGGACGGCGAGCGCCGGTCCGGTAAGGGCGGACCCCGCCGGGACGGGCGCCGGGATGACCGGCGCGGCGGCAAGGGCGGCCCGAAGGGGCCCCGCAGCAGCGTGCCCGGCCGTGAGTTCGCGGACCGGCCCCGGGACGAGAACGCCCAGCCTACCGCGCCCCGCCGCACCGAGCGCATCGACGACGCCGCTGATTTTGAACTGTTCGGCAAGATCGAATTATGAGCCAATCTGGGGGACCAGTCCCCCAGACCCCCATTTATCGGGCCGGAATACTCCGGCCCTCGGGAGAAAATAAAACAGGCCCGCGTGGATGGTTTTCGGTCCGCGCGGGCCTGTGTGTATATTTTTCCCCATGGCCGAAGAGATTCGGCCATAGGTTCCGGGGGGTATGGGGGGATAGGTTCTATCCCCCCATATTGGCGTTCCCGGCGCGCGGGAGCGGATTCCCGGGCGGCGGGGTGGCGGCGGGACAGGATTTCCGGTAGAATGGAGGCAGAAGAAAGGAGGGGCCGAGGATGGAACAAGGATTCAGCGACCGGCTCAAGCGATACCGGAAAGAGAAGAACCTGACCCAGCAGGAACTGGCGGACGCGCTGGGGGTCAGCAACAAGAGCGTGTCCCGGTGGGAATCGGAGGGCGGATACCCGGACGTGCCGCTGCTGGTGCCGCTGGCCCGGGCGCTGGGGGTCACGGTGGACGACCTGCTGAACGAGGAAAAACCGGTGCGCACCCTCACCCGGGCCGACTGGCAGAGCCTGCTCTCCTTCGCCTTCGCGCTGGGCGGCGGCCTGCTGTTCTATCTGCTCAACCAGTTCGCGCCGCTGCCGGTATCCTACGCGGTCTACCTGGGCTGCCTGGCCTACGGGGCCTGGCTCCAGCGATACTACGCCCGGCACAGCCGCTGGTTCTGGCTGGGCGCCGCCGCCATGAACCTGGCGGTGAACCTGTCGGCCGCCGCGCAGCTGTCCGCCGCCGCGTCCACCCTGTATACCCTGGCGCTGTACACCTCGCCGCTGAACGGCACCGCCGATCTCGCCGGCCTGCTCAGCGCCCGCACCCTGATGGTGTCGGTGACGCTGACGCTGGCGGCGCTGGCGGTCACCGCCGTCACCCTGTGGCAGGTCCGGGCCCGGTTCTCGGACCGGGCCGCCCCGCCGCGGCCCGCCCTTGTCTGGCGGATGCCCCGGGGCCGGGCGCTGCTGCCGCTGGCCGCTTTCGGGGCGGTGGCCGGGTTCTGGGCCGTCTATACCCGCACCGACCTGCCCGCCTGGTGCTGGCAGTACCAGGGCCCGATGCTGGCGGGATTGCTGGCGGTGCTGGCGCTGGGCCTGGGCGTGACCCTGCGCCGCCGCCGGGCCGTGGCCTGGCTGGCCCTGGCCCTGACGCTGGCCGCCTGGCCGCTGCGGCAGCTATATTGGGTGCGCAGCGTGAATTCCGGCAAACTCTACGGCTGGAGCGAGAATATCCTCATGGACTATTACCTGCCTTTGTGGCAGCCCTCCCCCGCCCTGTTCGCCCTGCTGGCCGCACTCGCCGTCCTCTGGCTGCTGGCCGCCGGGCTGGAAACGGATGGGCCAATCTGGGGGACCAATCCCCCAGCCCCCCATTTGTCGGGCCGGAATACTCCGGCCCTCGGGAGAAAATAAAACAGGCCCGCGTGGATGGTTTTCGGTCCGCGCGGGCCTTTGTGTATATTTTTCCCCATGGCCGAAGAGATTCGGCCATGATTTCAGGGGTCTGGGGGAACGTTGTTCCCCCAGATCGGCCATTATGTAAAAATCCGGCAAAATATGGCGGCGCGGATTGACTTTTCCGGGGCCGGGGCGCTATACTGAAACAGGACGCGCCCGGCAGGGCGCGGTCCCGAATTTTATCGAAAGAAGGCAGGTGGAACACCGCATGGACCCCAGTGGAAAACCACGAAGTAGGCGCGCCGGCGTCCGGCGGCGACCGCCTGTAACGGCGGTCGGGTAAGGGCGCCCGGGGCGGCCTGCGCAAGATTTTGTGTCAGGAGGAACGCCCAATGGAAATCGAAGAGATCGTCCGGCAGCTTTTGAACCTGCTGGAGACCAAGCAATACCAGCAGCTGCGTCAGGTCACCGAGGACATGCAGCCCGCCGACCTGGCGGAAGCGCTGGAAAAGATGGACCAGCAGAACCGGCTGCTGGTGTTCCGTCTTATGAAAAAGGACGTGGCCGCGGAGGCCTTCGCCTGGATGGGCCAGGAGGCCCGGGGCGAGATGATCGAGAACTTCAGCGACGCGGAACTCACCGCCGCGCTGGAGGAGATGGCCCTGGACGACGCGGCCGACATCCTGGAAGAGATGCCCGCCAGCGTGGTCAAGCGGGTGCTGGCCCGGTCCAGCAAAAAGACCCGGGAGAGTCTGAACCGGCTGCTCAACTACCCGGCGGACTCCGCCGGCAGCATCATGACCCCGGAATACATCCGGCTGCGCAAGGAGATGACGGTGGCCCAGGCGCTGGACGTGATCCGGCGGGAGGGGGAAAACTCCGAGACCGTCTACACCCTCTATGTCACCGAGCGCAACAAGCTGCTGGGGGTGGTCAGCGCCCGGGACCTGCTGCTGGCCGGCCCGGACCAGACCATGGAAGAGCTGATGGACGACAACGTCATCAGCGTGCAGGTCACCGACGACAAGGAAGAGGTGGCCAAGGAACTGAACCGGTACGGCTTCATCGCCATGCCGGTGGTGGACAGCGAAGGGATGCTGGTGGGCATCGTCACGGTGGACGACGCCACCGACGTTTTGATCGAAGAGGCCACCGAGGACTTTGAACAGATGGCCGCCATGCAGCCCAACGAGGACGGCTACTTTGCCACCAGCGTCTGGAAACAGGCCTGCAACCGTCTGCCCTGGCTGCTGGTGCTGATGCTGTCGGCCACCTTCACCGGCATGATCCTCACCCACTACGAGGAAGCCTTCGCCGTCATGCCGCTGCTGGTCAGCTTCATCCCCATGCTCATGGACACCGGCGGCAACTGCGGCAACCAGTCCAGCACCCTGATGATCCGCGGCATGGCCCTGGGCGAGATCGAACCACGGGACGTGCTGCGTGTGGTCTGGAAAGAATTCCGGGTGGCGCTGATCGTGGGCGTGGTGCTGGCCATCGTGAACGGCGCCCGCATCTGGATCATGTACGGGGACCCGAAGATCGCCATCCTCATCGCCCTCACCCTGCTGGCGGCGGTGGTCATCGCCAAACTCATCGGCTGTATGCTGCCGCTGGGTGTGCAGAAGGTGGGCCTGGACCCGGCCATCATCGCCTCCCCCTTCATCACCACCCTGGTGGACGCCTGCGTCATCACCGTCTATTTCAGCATCGCGGTCCAGATGTTCGCCACCCTGCGCGGCTGAACCCCTGCCATATACCCCGGAGACCGGCAAGGTGCCGGTCTCCTTTTTTGTATCCAGTTGCTTTTCCCCGGATTCTGCCGTATTATAAAGGGTACGGATCAGATCCATCCCCCATAAACGGGGGCATGGGGGACTGGTCCCCCATATTGGCATCTGGAAAAAGGAGGAACCAGCCCATGGCCGGAACCCTGTACATCGTGGCGACCCCGCTGGGCAACCTGCAGGACCTGACCCCGCGGGCGGCGGCCACCTTCGGCAGCGTGGACTTCATCGCCGCCGAGGACACCCGGGTCACCCTGAAACTGCTGAACCATCTGGGGCTGAAAAAGCCGCTGGTCAGCTACTACGAGCACAACCTGAAGGAGCGGGGCCAGCAGATCCTGGCCCGGATCGCCGCCGGGGAGAACTGCGCCTTGTGCAGCGACGCGGGCATGCCCGCCATCTCCGACCCCGGTGAGATCATCGTGCGGGACGCTCTGGCCGCCGGCATCCGGGTGGTGCCGGTGCCCGCCGCGGCCGCCTGCGTCACCGCGCTGGCGGTGAGCGGCCTGCCCACCGGCCGGTTCGTGTTCGAGGGCTTTCTGCCCACCAACCGCCGCCAGAAAGCCGAGCGGATCGCGGAATTGCAGGGGGAAAAACGCACCATACTCTTCTATGAAGCCCCCCACAAACTCCCCGGCACCCTGCGGGATCTGTGCGCCGCCTTCGGGCCGGACCGGCCGCTGACCATCGCCCGGGAACTGACCAAGCTGCACGAGGAGATCCGCCCCACCACCCTGGGCGAGGCCGCCGCCTACTACGCCGAGAACACCCCCCGGGGCGAGTTCGTGCTGGTGATGGCCGGCGCCCCCGACGAGCCCCAGGCCGCCCCGCCCACCGCCCAGGACGGCGCGGCGCTGGCCCGCCGCCTCATGGAGGAGGAGGGCCTCTCCCCCGCCGCCGCCGCCAAGGAGGCCGCGGGCCGCACCGGCGCCAACCGCCGGGCCATCTACAAAGCCCTGCTCAGCGAGGAGGAAACCGAAGCATGACCAAACTTATCGTCGCGTCGGACAGCCACGGCAGCGCCGTCACCCTGCAGGGGGTGCTGGACAAGGAGCGCGACGCCGACGCCCTGCTGTTCCTGGGGGACGGCGTGCGGGACCTGGACACCGCCTGCGGGCCCTTTCCCGGCCTGCGGGTCTACGCGGTGCGCGGCAACTGCGACCTGGCCGCGCTGGAACCCCCCGAGGGCGTCGCCCCCTTTGACGGGGTCAACGTGCTGTATACCCACGGCCACCTGTACGGGGTCAAATCCGGGCTGGAACGGCTCTGGTACGCCGCCCGGGAACGGGGCGCCCAGCTGGCCCTGTTCGGCCATACCCACATCCCTCTGTGCGAGGAATCGGACGGGGTCACCCTCTTCAACCCGGGCAGCGTGGGCCGGCCCTGGCGGGGGCACGCCACCTACGGCGTGATCCTGCTGGACAAGGGCAGGATCGTGGAGTGCCGGCACGAAAAAGCCCCGGCCCTCTGGGAATGAGCGCCCCGCTGGTATACCTGCCCCGGGTGGACAGCACCAACACCTGGGCGCGGGACCACATCGCGGAACTGGCCCCCTTCGGCGCGGTGTACACCACCTGCCAGACCGCCGGCCGCGGCCGGCTGGGCCGGGCCTGGCTGGGGGTGGAGGACGGCGGCCAGCTGTGCGTCACGGTGGCCTTTGCCCCGCCCCTGGCCGACCCCTCCGGCCTGCCGCTGCTCACCGGGCTGGTGCTGGCAAAGCGGCTGGAAGCGCTGTACGGGGTGTCGTGCCAGGTCAAATGGCCCAACGACATCCTGCTGAACGGCAAAAAACTCAGCGGCACCCTCTGCGAGGGGGTGCCCGGCGGCTGGCTGTCCGGCACCGGCATCAACCTGTGCCAGCCCCAGAGCTACTTTGACCGGCTGGAACTGCCCCACGGGATCAGCCTGCGCACCGCCGGGGTCCCGGTGGACGAGCAAAACGACCCGGCCCGCCTGGCCCGGGACATCCTGGACAACGGCTTCGGCCCGGTGCGGGAACGCTTTGCCGCCCAGGGCATCGCCCCCTTTCTGGCGGAGTACCGGGCCCGCTGCGTGAACCTGGGCCGCAAGATCTGGTTCGAGGGCGGCGAGGGGGTGGCCCGGGACATCGACCAGGCCGGCCGCCTGGTGGTGGACACCCCCGACGGCCGCCGCCTGGTCTTTACCGGGGAGGTCAGCGTCAAGGGCATCTACGGCCGGGTGTGAGCGGCGGAAGGTTTTCCACAAAATCGCCCCCGGCGGTGGAAAACCCGCCCGCCCTGGGAAAAAATTGCCCCGAAAACAAAAAAATCGTTGACACAGCCCGAAAACTGTGCTATCATATCTCTTGCACTCAAAGATGCGCTGGTAGCTCAGTTGGATAGAGTGTCTGGCTACGAACCAGAAGGTCAGGGGTTCGAATCCCTTCCAGCGCACCAGTTTGCATGGGCTTCGGCCCGCGGAAAAGCCCCGGTCATCCGACCGGGGCTTTTCGCGTCTTCTGACCCCGGCTCTGCGCGCCGCGCCCCGGCGCGTTTTTTTGTCGCACTTTTACCAAAAAAATCTCGGATCCCCTCTTGTTCTTGCGGTCGCGGTTTACTATAATAAAGAAAACGCCGGCCGCGGCCGCCTGCAGGCCCCCGCCTCCGGGAGATTTAGAAAGAGGGAAAGTTTATCATGCTGGATATCAAGATCACCCGTACCGCTCACCCCAAGGCCCGGCCGCAGGATGAGACCAAACTGGGCTTCGGATCCATCTTTACCGATCACATGTTCCTGATGGACTACGACGCCGGCCAGGGCTGGCATGACGCCCGGATCGTGCCCTACGCCCCGCTGACGCTGGAGCCCTCGGCGCTGGTGTTCCACTACGCCCAGGAGTGCTTTGAGGGCCTGAAGGCCTACCGCTGCGACGACGGCCATGTGCAGCTGTTCCGCCCGGAGAAGAACGCCGAGCGGATGCAGTCCACCCACGACCGGCTGTGCATCCCCCGCATCCCGGTGGAGGATTTCGTGCAGGCGGTCAAGACGCTGGTCCATGTGGACGAGGCCTGGGTGCCCAGCGCGCCGGACACCAGCCTGTACATCCGGCCCTTCACCATCGCCACCGAGGCGGTGCTGGGGGTCAAGGCCAGCAGCAAGTATCTGTTCGCCATCATCTGCTCGCCCTCCGGCGCCTACTACGAGGAGGGCATGTCCCCGGTCAAGATCTATGTGGAGGACGAGTACGTCCGCGCCACCCCGGGCGGCACCGGCTACATCAAGTGCGGCGGCAACTACGCGGCCAGCATCATCGCCGGCGAGAAGGCCCACAAGATGGGCTACAGCCAGGTGCTGTGGCTGGACGGCGTGGAGCGCAAGTATGTGGAAGAAGTGGGCAGCATGAACATCTTCTTCAAGATCGACGGCGAGATCTACACCGCCGCCACCGTGGGCACCGTGCTGCCCGGCATCACCCGCATGAGCTGCATCGAGCTGCTCAAGGAGTGGGGCTACACCGTGCACGAGGGCCGGCTGGCCATTGCCGACGTGATGGCCGCCGCCAGGAACGGCAAGCTGGAAGAGGTGTTCGGCACCGGCACCGCCGCCGTCATCAGCCCGGTGGGCAGCCTGATGCTGGACGGCGATGTGGAGCAGGTGGCCGACGGCAAGACCGGCCCCGTCACCCAGAAGCTGTACGATACCCTGACCGGCATCCAGTGGGGCCGTCTGCCCGACGAGCTCGGCTGGACCGTGCGGGTGGAGTAACCCGACCGTTTTTTCCGCCGCCCGCGGGCGGCCCGACCGACAGGAGGTGCGTCCCATGGCAAAGACCCGGCTCAAAAGCGGCGAGTTCGCGATGGAACTGGAGCAGGACCCGCCGCTGTGGACCGACCGGAAACGAATCTTCGGTCTGCCCATCAGCTTTACCCGCTATACCCTCACCGCCCGCAAGCTGCTGCTGAACACCGGCCTGCTGAACCTGCGGGAGGAGGAGGTGCTGCTCTACCGGGTGCGGGACGTGAGCATGACCCAGACCCTGCCCGACCGGCTGTTCGGGGTGGGCACCCTCTGTGTGGATTCCAGCGATCTGAGCGTGCCCCATCTGCATCTGCGCCATGTGAAGAACCCGGATAAGGTCAAGGCGGCGCTGAGCCAGTGCGTGGAGGAGGCCCGGAGGAAAAACCGCATCCGGTCCACCGAACTGATGGGCGCGCCCGGCGAGGACGAGCTGCCCGACGATCTGGACGGCGAGGACGTGCTGGACAATCCCGCCGACGAGGGCGGCCCCGGCCCGGAGCCGGCCGGCGACTGAACCGATACGAAAAAATCCTGTGCGCCCCGCGGAAACCCCGGTTTCCGCGGGGCGCCCTTGTTTGCGGGGCAAAACCATGCTATACTACTAAATAACTGACAAATATCGGGCGCGGCCGCGTCCGGAGAGACCGGAGGTTTACCCAGTATGAACGAGCAGATGATCTACGCGGTGGGCATGATCGTGGTGTTGGCGATCGCCGCCGCGCTGGTGGTATACTTCACCAACCGCGACAATTCCGGCGGCGAAAAGGTGGCCAAAGGCAGCGTGGGCGGCGACGAGAAGGCCGGCGCCGGCGACGTGCTGGGCCGGGTGCGCCGGTATGCCCGGCTGAACAGCTACCAGGTGGTGGCCCCCGCCCGCTGGGCCCGGGAGGGAAAACTGGCCGAGTTCGACTGCGTGCTGGTGGGCTATTTCGGGGTGCTGGGGGTCCGGTGCATGGGCTACAGCGGCCGGGTGTTCGGCGGCGAAAAGGAAAAGACCTGGGTGCAGACCAAGGGCGAAAAGCGGTATGAGTTTGAAAACCCGCTGGACCGCAACGCCCGCGACGCCCGCATCCTGCGGGAGGTGCTGATCAGCGCCGGGCTGCGCAATATCCCGGTGGAGACGGTGCTGGTCTGCACCGGCGGCCAAAAACAGGAGCTGGCCCTGCCCCGCAGCACCCCCCTCTATACCCCCAAGACCCTGAGCCGGTATCTGAACACCAGCCACTTCGACCAGGATAAAAAGGTGGACGTGGAAAAAACCGCCGAGCTGCTGCGGCAGGCCGTCACCCAGGTGGAACAGCGCTGATCCGCCTGACGCCGCCGTTCCAGGGGGAAAACTGGAACAGTTTTTATCATGTGCATAACTTTTGCGGCAAAAAAAGGGCCGGGTACAATTTACAATTTGTTCACAGCCCTGCTATATTTTACACGCATCTTATGGGTATACTAGAATCACAGGAACGGCGGAGCCGCAACCGCCGCCCTGTACATGATTCCTCCTCACACCAAAGCGATACCCCAAGAAAGCACCCTGTGAACCGCAAGCACAGGGTGCTTTTCTTTGGATTGGGCCAATATGGGGGAGCCAATATGGGGGACCAGTCCCCCATACCCCCATTTAGGGGCCGGAATACTCCGGCCCCGGGATTGATACAAAAATAAGGCCCGCGCGGACCAAAACCGTTCGCGCGGGCCTTGCCTTTTTACTCTTCCCTATGGGCGGAGGATTCCGCCCATGTTTTTTGGGGGGGCTGGGGGGATATAGTATATCCCCCCAGATCGGCCCTGCCTTCCCCATACCGCGCCCCCGCCTGCAAACACAGGTCGGGTTCCACCCGCAGGCCGGGGCGGCGGTTTTTCTGGGCTTCGCACAAAAACAGCCAGGGGGCGCGCTGCGGTTCCTTCTTGACGAACCGCAGCCGTTTCGGCTCCAGCCGGGCCGCCGCCAGCGCCGCGAAGGCCTGCGCCAGCCGGTCCGGCGGCAGGCAGAAGGCGAACCGGCCCCCGTCCCGCAGCAGCCGGGCCGCGCAGGCGGCCACCTCCGCGAAGGTGGCGGTCTCTTCATGGCGGGCGGCGGCCCGGGCCGGGTCGGGGCTGGGCCGCCCCGCCGTGAAATAGGGCGGGTTGCAGGCCACCAGGTCAAAGGCCGGGCCCTCCCCCGCGCCGAACCGGCGCAGATCGCCCCACACCGCCCGGATATGCGCCGCGGCCTCCGGCTGTTCCGCCAGCGCCCGCGCCAGCAGCCGGTGTGCGTCCTCGTTGCGCTCCACCGCCGCGCAGGGGCCCCGATGCCCGCCGTCGTGCCAGGTCAGCGCCACAACGCCGCATCCGCTGCCCAGATCCGCCGCCTGCTGGGCGCGCCGGGGCGGGCAGAACCGGGCCAGCAGCAGCCCGTCGGTGCCGATTTGGTGGGGCGGCGCGGTGTAGACCACCGTGCCGTGGTCCATCCGTTCCGGCCGGGGCGGCTGCGGGCTCACCGGTCCCCCGCCCGCATCGCCTGGCGGCAGGCCTCGATCGCGTCGGCCTTTTCCGCGCCGGTCACCATAAAGCGGCTGGCGTGGCAGAACCGCAGCCCCGGGATCCCGCTGCGCCGGGCCAGTTCCTCCCCGTTCTGGCCGGCCCAGGCCGCCGGGAACGGGATCTTGCTCTTTTTGGTGCGCCGGTCGGTCACCGCCTGGGCCGCCCAGCCGCCCCGCTGGCTGGGATATACCACAAACAGCGCGTCGGTGCGGTAGAGGGCGTTCTTCCAGGGCGCGTAACAGGGCAGGATCACAATGCCGTCCTGCATCCGGGCGTAGGCCTGCCGCACCAGATCGTCCGCCCGGTTCACCGCCTGGGCCTCCCCAATCCGCTTTTCCAGAATGGTCTGGGCCACCGCCACCGCCTCCCAGAAGGGCTCGTCGCCCCGGTCGGGCTCGTCCCAGCGGGGGTTGAAGGCCCCGATCGCGTCGGCCAGGCTGTCCTTTTCGCCGGTGTTGTCGTTCAGATCCAGGGGCTGGATAAAGTTCTCGTCCATCAGCCTGGCCTGGTTCGCCCCCACCAGCTGCGCCCCCAGCAGCTGCCACAACAGACCAAAGGCCGCGTAGGGCACCCCGTTGGGCCGGATGGGCCGGGGCTCGAAATGGTGGTCGAACATGCCGCCGCCAATGTCGTACACGATCCCGTCAAAACCCACGGGCACCTCAAACCCCCGGGTGATCCGGATATCCGGGCGCAGGATCCGCAGCAGCGCGGTGGAAAACACATCGTCGGCGTGGAACTTGCCGGCATGGGTAAAACCTTGGGCGGGAATCTTCATGGGTCTGCCTCCTGTGGATGGTAAAATCAAAGGGTCATTCTATTATACCATAGAAATCCCCGGTGGAGAAATGTTCCGGTGCCGGTCGGCGTAGATTTATGGTATACTGAAAGCATGATTTCCCCAAGGAGGACCTGTCTGATGAAAACCCGATCCCGCCGCGCGGCGATTCCCGCCGTGCTGGCCTGCTTTCTCTGCCTGGCGGCGCTGGTCGCCCTGACGGTGCTGGGCGCGAGCCTGCTGCGGCCCGCCGCCCGCCACGCGCTGACGTTGACCCGGCCCACCGCCCTGGTGCTGGACGCCGCCTGGGCCGACAGCCTGAACGCCCTGCCCGACGCGGCCGCCGTGCGAGAGGCGGTCACCGCCGCGCTGGACGACGCATCCGCCGCCGGGGCGGACACGGTGCTGTTCACCGGCCTGTCGGGCCAGGGGGCGATCTTCCGGAGCAAAGAGGTGGCCGCGGCCCCCGCCGCCGCCCTGCCGGACGGGTTTCTCCGCAAGCTGGACCCGGTGGCCGAGCTGGTGAAACAGGCCGCCGACCGGGGCATGGGCGCGGGATTGCTGGCCACGGATGAGACCGGCGCGGCGCTGGCCCCCGGCAGCGAGCTGCCCGGCTGGGCCGCCGGCCTGGCCGAGACCTACGACATGCTGGTGTATTTCCTTACCCCCGCCGACCCGGCCGATCCGGGCGCGGTGGATACCTATACCGCCGCGGGCGGCGCGCCGCTGCTTCGCCGGGACGACAGTTCCGCGGTGCTGGCGGCGGCCCGGCGCCAGCAGCCCGGCGCGGGGCTGGTGCTGGGCAGCTGGGGCCAGCTGCCGGAGGAGGCGGGCCGCATGGCGGTGACCCTGGCCTTCTGCAACGGGGACGAGGCCGCCGGCGCGGTGACCCTGCTGGACAAGAGCGTGCCCACCCAGCTGGCCTTCTCCTACCCGGACCCGGACGCGGTGGTCTATACCGACACGGTGTTCCTGATGGGCACCAGCGACCCGGCCCAGACCCTGACCGTCAACGGCCGGGAGGTGACCCGGTACGGCGCCGAGGGGGTCTGGGGCCTGCTGGTGGAGCCGGAGATGGGCGAGAATACATACACCGCCAGCCAGGGCGGGCAGGAGGTGTCTCTGACCATCACCCGGCGCAGCACCACCTGGAGCAGCGCCAAGACCACCTCGGACGGCAGCCGCGCCGCCAAAAAGGGCGAGTATCTGCGGATCACCGAGGCCTTGGCCAGCGTGCTGGAGGACAAGGCGGTGAGCGGCAGCATCCAGACCACCGCCTACGCGGGCGGGATGGCCCGGGTGGCGGACAGCGTGCGGTTCGTGCGCAGCAACAAGTATACCTACGCCTACCAGCTGGACACCGGGGATTATGTGCTGGCCAAGGACTGCGAACTGGTGGCGGACGCGGAGCCGGCCGCCTTTACCGGCATCACCGCCGCCCAGGAACAGGACGGCGACGTGGTGCTGACCCTGCCGGGCGCCGGCGCGCCGATCTGGTACGCGGAGCAGACCGACACCTCCCTGACCCTGCGGTTTTTGTCGGCCACGCTGGAGGGGCAGATGCCCGGCGAGTGCGGGTTTGCCCGCGGTCTGGCGGTGGCGGACTGGGAGGAAGGCCAGGGCTTTTCCTTGACGGTGAACTTTGACGCGGCCGAACCTCTGTGGGGGTATACGGTGGACTATACCGCCGACGGGATCCGGGTGTATCTGCAGCACGCGCCAAAGCGCGGCGAGGCCGACGCCCCGCTGGCCGGGGTGACGGTGCTGCTGGATCCGGGCCACGGCGGCGAGGACAACGGCGCCATGGGCGCGGCCGGGATGGACGCGCCGGTGGAGAAGGATCTGAACCTGGCGCTGGCCCGGGCCGCCGCCGTGCGGCTGGAGCAGCTGGGGGCGACGGTGCTGTTCACCCGGCAGGACGACGCGACCCTGAGCCTGGGCGAACGGGTGGAGATCCTGCGCCAGCAGAAGCCGGATTTCTTTGTGGCGGTGCATCACAACAGCGCCGCGCTGACCAGCGACCTGAACCAGGGCGGCGGCACCGAGGCGTATTATTTCTTTGATTCGGGCAAAACCCTGGCCGAAAACCTCACCGCGTACCTGACCGGGGTCACCGGCCGGGCGCTGCGGGGCAGTTTCCAGGATTATTATTATGTGACCCGCAGCGCGGTCTGCCCCGCCGTGCTGCTGGAAGCCGGTTTCATGACCGTGCCCGCCGAGTACGAGAGCTGCGCCGACGAGACCACCCTCTGGGCCGAGGCCGGCGCCATCGCCCAGGCCGTGCTGGCCACCATGCCGGGGTGAGAGGAAAGGGCCAATATGGGGGGAATCAACGATTCCCCCCAGATCGGCAAATTCCCCCGTCACACCTTCTTCACAAAAAGGATGCAAATTTCCATGTTTGAGTTTTCCACAGCGTTTTCCACGGAGTGTTGAAAATTCTGCCGATTTTTCCACGATTACAGGTTGTATACTCTCCAAAACCCGGATTTCGGTGGAAAACTCGGTGGAAAGTGTTGAGAACCCTATATTTTGGGGTGGGTTTTTCCACACGGGATTCCACGAAAACTGCCGGTCGATAACTTTTTGTTGAATGACACCGGGGAAAATGGTACAATATCCCCATGCCGGCGCGGCGTTTGCGGCCTTGGGGCGCAGGCAACAATTTTACAAACCAACCCAGAACAACAGAAAGAGAGGCCACTGGCGTATGCAATCCTGGCTGCAAAAACTCGAATACAAATACGGCCGTCGCGGCGGCATTCCCAACCTGATGATCGTGCTGATCGCGGGGCAGCTTCTGCTGTATGTGGCCGCGAATCTGGGCATGTACAACCTGCTGAGCATGCTCACCCTCACCCGCAGCGGCCTGGCGCACCTGCAGATATGGCGGCTGATCACCTTTGTGTTCCTGCCCTCCAGTTCCTCCAACCCGCTGTTCTTCCTTTTGTATCTCTACTGCGAATACTGGATCGGCATGGCGCTGGAACGGGCCTGGGGCAACTTCCGGTTTACCGTGTATGTGGCGGCGTGCATCGTGGGCGCCTGGCTGGCCTGCCTGCTCACCGGCTCGGCCACCAACATGGGGATCTACTACTCCCTGTTCTTCGGCTTTGCCTGCCTGTACCCGGACCAGCAGCTGCTGCTCTTCTTCGTCATCCCCATCAAGGTCAAGTGGATCGGGCTGTTCTCCGGCGCGCTGTACCTGCTGCAGATCCTGGCCATGCCGGGGCTGCTGAACAAACTCAGCCTGATTTTGGCGCTCAGCGGTTTTCTTCTGTTCTTCGGCCCGGACCTGTGGCAGGACGGTTTCAACCGCTACCGCAACTACAAACGCCGCCGGGATTGGGAAAACCAGTGGAAGAATCGCTGACGGTGTGATACAATAGAAAAAAGCGCGGGAAATGCCCCGCGCAGCACAGGGAGGTTTGCCGTTATGAAAATGATCACCGCTATCGTCAACAAAGAGGATTCCCGCGCTGTGTGCAGCGAGCTTATCAAGGCCGGCTTCAGCGTCACCCGCCTGTCCACCACCGGCGGTTTCCTCATGGCGGGCAACATGACCCTTCTGATCGGCACCGACGACGAAAAGGTGGACGCCTGCATCGCCGTGATCGCCCGGTGCTGCAAGCAGCGCACCGAGGTGGTGCCCAGCACCGCCAGCTACGGCCTGGGCGTGGCCACCGCCTACCCGCTGGAGGTCACCGTGGGCGGCGCCACCGTGTTTGTCACCAACGTGGAGCGGTTTGAAAAACTGTGATGCTGGCCCGTCTGGCGGGCAATGAACTGACCCGCCGCGCCCTGGCCGAGGCGCTGGCCGCCGGCCGGCTGGGGCACAGCGTGCTTCTGTGCGGGGAGGCCGGCTGCGGCGCCGGCTTCGCGGCCCGGTGCCTGGCCGCCGACTATCTGTACCCGGAGGGCGGCCCCGCCGCCGAAGCGGTGCTGCGGGGTGAAAGCCCGGAATGCGCCGCGCTGCGGGGCGCGGGCAGCGGCGGCATCATCAAGGTGGAACAGATCCGCGCCGCCCGCGCCGCCCTGTACGAGACCAGCCTCTCGGCGGCCGGGCGGGTGCAGATCGTGTACGGCGCCCACAAGATGAACCCGGCCAGCGCCAACGCCCTGCTCAAGATCCTGGAGGAACCCCCGCCCGGGGTGCTGTTTATCCTGACGGCGCCCGGGGCGGGTTCCGTGCTGCCCACCATCCGCAGCCGGTGCCGGCTGTACACCATCGCGCCGCTGCCCGAAGCGGACTGCGCCGCTTTGCTGTGCCGGCAGATCCCCGCCTGCAGCGAACCCCACGCCCGGGACCTGGCCCGCGCTTTTGGCGGCCGGGCGGGCGCGGCGCTGGCGCTGCTGCAAAACCCCGACGGGGACGCGCTGCTGCGCGAAGCCCGGGAGCTGGCCGCGGCGGCCGCCGCCCGGGACCGGTACGGCGCCATGCGGGTGCTGGCGGCGGTGGAAAAGGACAAGACCCGCGCCGCCCGGCTGATCGAACTGCTGCGCAGTTTGTGCGGGGCCTGGATGCGCGCCCCCGCCCCGGAGGACCCCCTGCCCCCCGCCCGGGCGGCCCACGCGGCCCGGCAGGCGGGCCGTGCCCTGGCGGCGCTGGAGGCCAACGCCAACGCCAGACTGGCCCTCACCGCCCTGGCCCTGCGCCTGTGTCGTGTATAAAATACCCGTAATATACAGAATGTATGAAACGTGCGGCCTGTCCCACATGCGCAAAGGCCAAAATACTTTCTCCCGAGGGCCGAGCATTCGGCCCGACAAAGGGGGCATGGGGGTCTATGACCCCCATATTGGCTGTTCTAACCTTATCAAACTCCGGCCCAACCCACTGCCGCGCGGGCCGGGATGTGACGCCCAATGCTTGCGGCAGAGAAAAAGGAATGGTATGAAGAAGATCGTATCGGTGCGGTTCAAGCCGGCCGGAAAAGCCTACTATTTTGACCCGGCGGAGATGGAGTTTCAGCCGGGGGACTATGTGATCGTGGAGACGGCCCGGGGCGCGGAGTGCGGTGAAGTGGTGCCGGGCCCGGCGGAACTGCCGGACAGCCAGATCCCGCGGGAGCTGAAGAAGGTGCTGCGGGCGGCGGACAGCCTGGACATCCGGGCCATGAAACAGAACCGGGCGGATGAGAAGAAGGCCTTCACCATCTGCCAGGAGCGGATCGCCCGCCACGGCCTGGAGATGAAGCTGGTGGACGCGGAATACAACCTGGACCGGAGCAAGATCCTGTTCTACTTCACGGCCGACGGCCGGGTGGATTTCCGGGACCTGGTCAAGGACCTGGCGGGTGTGTTCCACACCCGGATCGAGCTGCGGCAGATCGGCGTGCGGGACGAGAGCAAGATGCTGGGCGGGATCGGCATCTGCGGGCAGCCCTTCTGCTGCAGCCGGTTTTTGCGGGATTTCCAGCCGGTGAGCATCAAGATGGCCAAGGAGCAGGGTTTGAGTTTGAACCCCACCAAGATCAGCGGCTGCTGCGGGCGGCTGATGTGCTGCCTGGCCTACGAGCAGAAAAGCTACGAATACCTGAACAGCATCACCCCCATGAACGGCAGCATTGTGCGCACCCCGGACGGGGAGGGCATGGTGGTGGAGGCCAATCCGGTGTCCGGCATGCTCAAGGTCCGGGCCGAGGGCAGCAGCCTGGCCCCCCGCTGGTACAAGCGCAGCGAGTGCGTCTACCTGCGCGGCGGCAAGCGCCCGCCCAAGGTGGCCGATCCCAAGGAATAACGGCAAGGCCCGCGCGGACGAGGTTCGTCCGCGCGGGCCTTGTTCATTTCTCTGTTTACAATACCCCGGCGTCCAGGGCGTTTTCAAAGGCGGCCAGCACGTCCCGGCGGGCCAGGCTGGGCGGGCCGCCGGTGTTGAAGACGGTGCGGTGGGCCGCCGCCTCGTAGAGGGGCGCGCGGACGGCGAGCATCCGTTCCAGCGCTTCCCGGCTGGAACTCAGGGGCCGGTTGCCGCCCACCGCCAGCTGGTCCAGCGCCCGCTGCAGGCAGACGATCACCCCGTTCTGACGCAGCGCCCGGGGGTTTTCCGGCCGCAGCACCACCCCGCCGCCGGTGGCGATCACCAGACCGGTGCGGGCGCCCAGGGATTCGGCCACCCGGCTCTCCCGGGCCCGGAAACCGTCCTCCCCTTCCCGGGAAAAGATCTCCGGGATGGGCATGCCGGCCTCCTTCTCGATCTCGGCGTCCATGTCCACGAACTCCCGGCCCAGGGCCTGGGCCGCCAGACGGCCGATGCGGGTCTTGCCGGTGCCGGGCATCCCGATCAGCACCAGGTTGGCCAGCCGGCCCAGCAGGGTCCGGTGCACCCGGTCGATCTCCTCGTCCGGGATGGTGCGGCCGGTGAACCGCTCGGAGGCGTATTTCGCCTGCCCCACCAGCATGGCCAGCCCGTTCACCGCCGGCAGACCCCGCTGTTTGGCCTGCCAGAGAAGCCGGGTCTCCAGGGGATTGTACACCGCGTCGAACACCGATTCCAGCGCCGGCCATGCCGACAGGTCCACCAGGCACTCCCCGTTGTGGGGCCACATGCCGGCGGGGCTGGCGTTCAGGATCACCTGCACGTCGGCGCGGCGGGCGGCCTCGGCGTAGGTCAGAACACCGTCGCCGCCGCTGCGCCCGGCCACCAGGATCTCTTTGGCGCCCTCGTCCCGGGCGATGGCGGTGAAGGTGCGGCGGGTGCCGCCGGTGCCCAGGATCAGCACCACCCGGCCCGCCAGGGTCACCCCGCCCCGGCGCATGGCACGGGCGGCGCCGGCGTAGTCGGTGTTGTAGCCGGCCAGCACGCCGTTCCGGTTCACGATGGTGTTCACCGCGCCGATGGCCTTCGCCGCCGGGTCCAGGTAGGTGCAGGCCGGCATCACCGCCTGTTTGTAGGGAATGGTCACGTTGATGGCCTTGAACTCCCGCTTGCGCAAAAACTCTGCCAGCGCGGCCTCGTCGGGGATCTCCCGCAGCTGGTAGCGGTACCCGCCCAGTTCCTCGTGGATGGGGGCGGAAAAGCTGTGCCCCAGTTTTTTGCCGATCAGTCCGTAATCCATGGCGTCCTCCTTTGGGGTGTGGGGATCAGAATTCCAGCAGCATGTCGTACCAGACCGCGCCCCCGTGCTGCGAGGCGGACAGGCCCAGCAGCCGGTACCCGAACTTCTCATAGTAGGGGATCAGCGCCTGTTTGCAGGTCAGGGCCGCGCCCCGGCGGCCCTCGGCGCGGGCGGCGTCCAGCAGCGCGTTCATCAGCGCGGCGGCCACACCCCGGCGCCGGTAGTCGGGCAGGGTGTTCAGCCCGTACACCGCCTGCCAGGCCCCCAGGGGCCGGTGCAGCGACGGGTCCGCGAACATATCGTCGGTCAGGGTGGGCCGGTCGATCACCGCCCCGTCAATGAAGCCGATCACCCGGCCGTCCTCCTCGGCCAGAAAAAACTTGTCCGGGAATACCGCCAGCCGGGCCGCGATCTGGGGTTCGGTGGCCGCCTCCGCGGCCGGAAAACAGGCCGCTTCCACAGCGGCCAGCGCCGCCGCGTCGGCGGCGGTCGCGTTGCGAATGGTCATACTTGTCCTCTCTCTCCTTTGGCGGCGGACCTGTTCCCTTCGCCGGGCCCTGCAGCCCGGCCGCCCGCCTGTTTTTGGTATGCAAAATACCCGATTAGTATAACACGTTTTCCCCCCGCGCGCAAATGGACTGAGCCAATCTGGGGGAGTTAAGCCGATCTGGGGGACCAGTCCCCCAGCCCCCCATTTATCGGGCCGAATCCTCGGCCCTCGGGATATTGCATCAATAAAGGCCCGCGCAGACCGAAAACCGTCCGCGCGGGCCTTACCTTCTATAATACCCCATGGCCGAAGAGATTCGGCCATGTGTTCCGGGGGGTATGGGGGGATAGGTTCTATCCCCCCATATTTTCCCCGCTTACCGCACGCCCATGAGTTTGCGGGCCATGAGCACCCCCATGACGCTGGCCATCATGAGGCCGCGGGTCCAGCCGGAGGAATCGCCCAGGCAATAGAGATTGGCGATGCTGGTATGGAGATCGGCGTCCATGTTGACCCGGTTGGAATAGAACTTCAGTTCCGGGCTGTAGAGCAGGGTCTCGGTGCTGGCGAAACCCGGCACCACCTGGTCCACCATCTGGATAAACCCGATGATGTTGGTCATGGCCCGGTAGGGCATGGCGGCGGTGATATCGCCGGCCACCGCGTCCTTGAGGGTGGGCCGCACGTTGCTGAAAGCCAGCTCCTTCTGCCAGGTGCGCTTGCCGTCCAGAATATCCCCGAACCGCTGCACCAGGATATGCCCGGCGCCCAGCATGTTGGTCACCTCACCGATCTTCTGGGCATAGGCGATGGGCTGGTTGAAGGGCTCGGTGAAATTGTGGCTGCACAGGATGGCCACGTTGGTGTTGGGGCTCTTCTTCTCCTTGTAGCTGTGTCCGTTCACCACCGCCAGGTCGTTGTCGTAGTTCTCCTGGCTCACAAACCCGCCCGGGTTCTGGCAGAAGGTGCGCACCTTGTTCTTGAACGGCCGCGGATACCCGATCAGCTTGCTCTCATAGAGCACCTTGTTCACCTGCTCCATCACCTCGTTGCGGCACTCCACCCGCACGCCGATATCCACCGTGCCGGGCTTGTGGTCGATGTGATGTTCCGCGCACAGGGCCTCCAGCCAGTCCGCGCCGCGCCGCCCGGTGGCCACCACGATGGTGCGGCCCGCGATCTCGGTCTCCCTGCCGCCCTCGGCCACGATCACGCCGGTGCAGGCCCCGTCCTTGAGCACCAGGTTGCGGCACTCCACCCCGAACCGGATCTCCACCCCGTGCTCCAGCAGATACTGCTGCAGCGCGTAGTACAGCTGCTGGGCCTTCTCGGTGCCCAGATGCCGCACCGGGCAATCCACCAGCTTCAGCCCCGCCTGGATCGCCCGCTTGCGGATATCCTTCACCTTGTCGCTGTGATCCACGCCCTCCACGTGCTCGTCCGCGCCGAACTCCAGGTAAATGCTGTCGGTATAATCGATCAGCTCCTGGGCGTAAAACTCCCCGATCAGGCTGGGCAGATCCCCGCCCACCTCGTGGTTCAGGCTCAGTTTCCCGTCCGAAAACGCCCCCGCCCCCGAAAACCCGGTGGTGATGTGGCAGTAGGGCTTGCAGTTCATGCAGCGGCCGGTCTCCGCCTTGGGACAATGGCGCTTTTCCACCGGCCGCCCTTTCTCCAGCAGCAGGATCTTGTGACGGCTGCCCTTGCGCAGCAGTTCCAGCGCGGTAAAGATGCCGGCCGGGCCGGCGCCAACGATCACAACGTCATACATAGGTGCATATCCTCCTGCAAAATCTGGTTTTACGCAGCAAAAAACCAGCTGCCGCGTAAGGCTCGCCCGAACCCGGACGGCGGCCCGGCGGCGGGCAGCTGGTTACAAAGCCATAGGAGTTTATAGCACACACAGGCGCAAAAGTCAAGTGTTTTTGTGCACAAAGGCAAAAATTCACAGAATAAGTACGACTTTTGCGGTTTTCCACAGCATCACAGCTGCGGGCCGGCCCCCTGCAAGGGACGGATCACGCCGGCCTCCCGGCTGGCGCGCAGCCCGGCCATGACGGTGGGCACCATGCCCAGCAGCAAAAACAGGTACAGCATCACCAAATTGCCCCAGTAGACCGAGCCCTCGATGGCCTCCATCTCCAGCAGCGCCCCCACCGAGCGGAACCCAGTGAACACGTCGGTGCCCAGTTCCCGGGCGATGACGATGGCCCAGTCCAGCCGGTCGGCCACGTAGGTCATGAGCAGCATGATGACCACGCTGATGGCGGCCCCCTTGCCGGAGAGCCGGCCGCCCAGCATCTCGTAGCCCTTGATGGCGCAGACCCCCATCACCAGGCCGGAGATCGCCGCCACATACCCCAGTTGGCTGAGCAGAATGATGCAGACCGCCCCCGCCAGGCTGCCGATCAGCGCGCCCACCGCGCCGGCCACCGGGTTTTCGGGCTTGGCGGGCTGGGTAGCCTGCTGCTGCTGCATCCCGGCCAGGCAGCTGGGGCACAGATGCAGATACCGCCCGCCCGCAAAGCATCCCTGGGTCGCGCCCGGCGCGCCGCAGGCCTGGCAGATGGTTTCAAATCCCGCCTGCTGCAAAAACTGGGTGAAATCCTCCAGCAGGGTGTTCAGCGCGTCCGGCTTGATGCCGTTGCGCAGGCTCAGGGTCACCAGCCGGCCCTGCTGGGTCAGACCGTTGCAGTCCTTGCGCCCTTTGCGGAACTGCTTGCTCTCGGCCCCGGAAAGCGGCCCGGCCGCCCGCTGCACCGACACGGTGCACACCATCGCACCCGGCGCCGAGGCCTTGGGCGGGTACACCAGCAGATCGAACCCGTTCCGGCTGCCGAACAGCGCCGGGTATTCCGCGTCCAGCGTCAGCCCGGCGGTCTCCACAAAGCCGCTGTAATACTTTTGCCAACGATTTGCCATACACAATCCCTCTCTTGTCATAGTTCTTCGGGCCGGCAGCCCGATGTTACCAGTATAGCATATTTTGACAGGAACTGTGTAAAATTTGCAAAATATTTGGGTTTCAGCCTCCGCCGCCGGCGGCGGGCAGCCGCAGCAGCCACCAGGCGCACAGCCCCAGGTAGACCAGCGCCGCCGCCGTGCCCACAAGCCCCAGCCCCAGGGGATTGGCCGCCATAAAGGGGCCAAAGATCCCGCCGAACAGCCGGGCCAGCTGCTCATCAAACAGCACCACCGCCATCCAGACGCACCACAGCGTCCAGCCGGCCTTGCCGCCAAACCGCAGCAGCAGCGCGCCCATGCCGTAGCAGAGCACCAGCGGCCCGGCCAGCAGCCCGGCCAGCAGCGCCGGGCTCATCAGGCTCCAGATGGAGAACACCAGCTCCATCCCCCGGGGCTGCCACAGCAGACGGTAGATCCCCTCGCTCACCCCGGCCAGCGCCAGGGCCAGCCCGGTGGGGGCAAGGGTGTGCAGCAGGCAGACGGCCAGCTCCCCCGCCAGCATCCCCCGGCGGGTGGCCCCCATCCGCAGCCCCCGGCGGAAGTCGATCAAGAACCGGGCTATATTGATAAAGGTCATCAGCACCGCCGTGAAGATCACCGCCAGCAGCCCGGCGAAGCCCACCGTGCCGCCGGGATCGCCCCGGTAAAAATGGTATCCGGTGAACAGATCGGTGCCCAGTTCGGCCAGCAGCCAGACCCCGGCCACCGCGGCCAGCTCCAGCCACAGATCCCGCAGGCTGATGGCCACGCAGGCTTTGATGGTTCGCAGCATCAAAACTCCCTCCTTGTCACGCATTTTTCGGGGCCAGCCGCATCGCCAGCCGGTGGCTGGCCACAAACAGCGCCACCACCGCCACGGCGCAGACCACCTGTACCGCCATAAAGCCGGGGTCGGGCAGTATCCCGGTCTCGTGCATCGCGCCCAGGATCAGTCCGCCCAGTACCACTACAGAACCGCCCCCGGCCACCAGACCCCGGCCCAGCCGGCCTTCCAGCAGCCCAGCCGGCAGCGCCAGCTGCCCGGCCAGGGCCAGGAACAGCCCGTTGAACACCGCTCCGCTGGAAAAAATCGTCTTCATCCCGAAGGCCTGCCCCGCCCGGAACATCCCCAGGCTTATCGCCAGCAGCACCGCCCAGCACAGCCAGGTCACGATCTGCATCCCGGCCCAGGCGGCCCGGCGGGTGCAGCCCATGGCCACCATCAGCGGCAGCATGGGCATGGCCATCGACGCCCCGCTGATCAGAAAGATAAACTCCGCCAGCAGCGGAAAGGCAATCAGATAGTTGGCCATAAAGTTTTCCCGGCTGTTGGTGCCCCACAGGGCGGCGGAGCCCAGCGTGACCAGGGCAAACAGCACCACCACGCCCAGCAGCATGGCCGCCCACCGCAGCGAAAACTGAACTGCCCGCGCCGTCATACCGCGCCGCCCCCTTTCCCCTCGTGGCCGCACAGGGTCACGAACACCTTTTGCAGGGTCAGGGGTTCCACGTCCACCTCACCGCCGGCACGCAGCGCCCCGGGCCCGCCGGGCAGCCGCACCACGCACTGTTTCTGGCGGCCCAGCCGCTCGCAGGTCAGCACGGTGTGCCCGGCGCAGACCGCGTCCACCGCTTCCTCAGCGCCGGTCACCGCCGCAAACTGGCCCACCAGCTCGTCGGTCTCGCCCATTTCCAGGATGTTGCCCTCGTCCAGCAGGATGACCTCCTCAAACACCGAGGCGGCCTCCTCAATGATGTGGGTGCTGATGACGAAGGTGCGGCCGGTCTCGGCGTAGTCCTCCAGCAGCAACTTGTAGAAGTCCTCCCGGGCCACCACGTCCAGCCCCGCCACCGGCTCGTCCAGCAGGGTGATGGGGGCCCGGCTGGCCAGGGCGATCACGATGGTCACCATGCTCAGCATCCCCTTGCTCAGCTTGCAGATCTTTTTGCGCTCGTCCAGCCCGAACCGCTCCACCAGCCGGGCGGCGTAGGCCTTGTCCCAGTGGGGCAGAAACAGCGCCGCCGCCTCCAGGTAGTCCCGCACCTTCAGGTTGTTGGGCCCGTTGCCCAGGGTGGTGCCGATCTCCCGGGAAAAGCACAGGTTCGCCAGGGCGGCCGCGTTCTCCCACACCGGCGCACCGCCGCAGGTCACGATGCCCTCGCTCACCGCCAGCTGACCGGTCAGGCAGCTGAGCAGGGTGGTCTTGCCCGCCCCGTTGCGCCCCACCAGCCCGTAGATGCAGCCCGGCCGCAGGGTCAGATCAATGCCGTGCAGCACCTCCTGTTTGCCGTACCGCAGCCGCAGGCCCTGGGCCCGCAGTTCAGGATAGTTGTTCGGATTCATGGTCAGTCCTCCTTGTGTTCGGCGGCCCGGCGCACCATCTGCGCCAACTCTTCCGCCCCGATGCCCAGGCTGGCGGCTTCTTTCGCCAGCGCGATCACATAGTCCTGGTAAAAGGCTGCCTTGCGCCGGGCGGCGATGGCCGCCGCCGCCCCCGGGGCCACGAACATCCCGATGCCCCGCCGCTTGTACAGAACCCCCTGGTCCACCAGCAGGTTGATGCCCTTGGCCGCTGTGGCCGGGTTGATCTTGTACGCCCGGGCCAGCTCGTTGGTGCTGGGCACCTGCTCCTCGGCGGGATAGATCCCCCTCAGGATGCCGTCCTCCAGCATCTGGGCCACCTGCAGGTAGAGGGCGCTCTGCTCGTTGAAGGGTTGCAGCAACCCTCTCACCTCCTTGTCTGTCCGTTCCACCCATGGGTTAAGTGGTTCATTACTTGTGTAACTAACCATAGCACCTGCGGGGCGGATTGTCAAGGGGGATGGGGGCAAAAAAATCCCGTCTTGTCAAAAAGGCGGGATGCGGGTATCATGGAGACAGGAAGAGAGAACGTTTGCCCAAAAGGAGGAAGGACCCATGGCGACCCTGAAGGACGTGGCGAAGATGGCGGGGGTATCGGTGAGCACGGTGTCCCGGATCATCAACGGGAAGGGGGAGAAATGCGCCGGGGCGGCGGTGCACAAGCGGGTGTGGGAGGCGGTGCGCGCGAGCGGGTATGTGCCGAATCAGGAGGCCAAGCGGCTGAAGGAGGGCGGCGGCGCGCAGCGGGAGCCGATCACGGTGAGCTGCCTGTTCGCGCGGGCGGAGGATTACCGGGAGGACAGTTTTTTCAACGCGCTGGCGGCCTGTGTGGAGGAGGAGGTGCTGCGGCAGGGGTGCCGGCTGGGGCCCCGGTACAGCCACAAGGACGCGCAGCGGCTGGGCGGCAGCGAGGAGTTTGCGGCAGGCCGGCGGGACGGGCTGGTGGTGCTGGGAAAGAGCGGGCCGAATAGCGAGGGGCTGATCGGCCGGTTCAAAAAGCGGGTGGTGCACATCACCCTGAATCAGATGGAGATACGGCGGGATCACATCGTGTGCGACGGGTGGCACGCGGCGGAGATGGCGCTGCAATACCTGTATGAGGCGGGGCATCGGGTGATCGGGTATGTGGGCGAGACCGAAAAGGAGATCCGGTACCGGGGGTATCGGGCGTTCATGCTGGATGTGGGGCTGCATCCGGGGCCGATCTTTCCGGCGGCGATGACCCCGGCGGGGGGCCAGCGGGCGGTGGAGCGGATCCTGGCGGCCCGTACCCTGCCCACGGCGCTGTTCTGCGCCAACGACGCCACCGCCCAGGGGGTGCTGCGGGGGTTGGCCGAGGCGGGGGTGCCGGTGCCGGGGCGGATCAGCGTCATCAGCATCGACAATATCCCCGAGGCGGAACAGACAAAACCCCTGCTCACCACCGTCAAGGTGCCCTTCCGGGATCTGGGCAGCTTCGCCGTCAAGACCCTGCTGGACCGCATCGATCACGGGCATACCGTGCCGCTGAATATCTTCATGCCCTGCGAACTGGTCGTCCGCCAGAGCGTCGCCGCGCCCCGGGAGGGCGCGCAGGGCTGATAAAGCCAATATGGGGGGAATCAACGATTCCCCCCATACCCCCCGGAACACATGGCCGGAATACTCCGGCCATAGGGAATTGGATACACAGATAAGGCCGGTGCGCGATTCGCTTGCGCACCGGCCTTGTTTTTGTTTTTCCCAGAGGGCCGAGGATTCGGCCCGACAGATGGGGGTCTGGGGGACTGGTCCCCCAGATCGGCTATTACGCCGCGGCCTTGGCTTTTTCGGCCAAAGGGTGGAGGATGGTTTTCTCCACCCGGGCCATGAAGAAGAGGGTCATCAGCAGGCTGACGACTTCAGCGGCGGGGAAACTCCACCAGACGACCTCCAGTTTTCCGGTAAAGCTGAACAGGTAGGCCAGCGGCACCAGCACCAGCAGCTGGCGGGCGACGCTTACGATCAGGCTGAACATGCCCTGGCCCACGGCCTGGAACACCGAGCCGCAGACCACGCAGATCCCCGCCACGAGAAAGCTGGTGGAGATGATGCGCAGCGCGGGTTCACCGATGGCCAGCATGGCCTCGGAGGCGTTGAAGAATCCCAGCAACACCCCCGGCAGCAGCTGGAACACCGCGAAGCCGATCAGCATGAACCCCTCCCCCAGGGCCATGCTCAGCCGCATGGTGGTCTTCATCCGGTCGGGATGCAGCGCGCCGTAGTTGTAGCTGATGATGGGCACCATGGCGTTGTTCAGCCCGAAGATGGGCATGAACACAAAACTCTGCAGCTTGAAATACACCCCGAACACCGCGGTGGCGGTCTCGGAGAAGATCAGCAGCACCTGGTTCATGCAGAAGGTCATGACGCTGCCCACGCTGGTCATGGCGATGCTGGGGAACCCGATCGCGTAGATCCGCCGGATGGTGGCGGCGTGCGGCCGCAGGATGCCCCGCACGGTCAGCTTGACCTCCTTGTTGTGGAACTGTTGCAGATACAACCCTAGCGCGAAGGCCAGGCACTGGCCGATCACGGTGGCCCAGGCCGCGCCGGCCACCCCCATGGCGGGGCAGCCCAGCAGCCCGAAGATCATGATCGGGTCCAGGATGATGTTGGTCACCGCCCCCACCATCTGGCAGATCATCGACAGCAGGGTGCGGCCGGTGGCGCTGAGCAGCTTTTCCAGCATGGTCTGGCCGAACACCCCGATGCTGAACACCGTCACGATGAAGAGATAGGCCTCGCCGGCCTCGCCCACCGCGGCCGAGACATTCTGCACCCGGAAATAGGCCCCGCTGAACAGCCCGCCCAGCACCATGAACACCACCGTGCTCACCAGCGCCAGAAAGATGCCGTTGTCGGCGGCCCGGTCGGCCTGTTCAAAGTTCTTTTCCCCCAGGCTCTTGCTCAGCAGGGCGTTCACACCCACGCCGGTGCCCACCCCCACCGCGATCATCAGGTTCTGGATGGGAAACGCCAGCCCCACGGCGGTCAGCGCCGCCTCGGACACCTGGCTCACAAAGATGCTGTCCACCACATTGTACAGCGCCTGCATCAGCATGGACGCGATCATGGGCAGCGCCATGCCGATCAGCAGCGGGCCGATCGGCCGGGTGCCCATTTTGTTCTCCGCAACTTGCTCCATTCCTCTTGTTCTACCCCTTTTTTACTTCTTGATCTCCGCCGTCCGGTAGGCCGCCAGCAGGGCCTCCACGCAGGCGTCCTCCCCCAGGGCGGCGTTCAGCGCCAGGTCACAGTGGCGCACATCCCCCCACCGGTTCTGGGTGTAATACTCGTAATAGGACGCCCGGGCCTTGTCCTGCTTGTAGAGGCGGGTGTCCAGCTCCTTGTCCTCGCCGGTCCAGCCCAGCACCGTGCGGGCGTACTGGCGCCGGAACTCCATCGGGGCGTGCACCATCACCCGCAGCACCCCCGCGAAATCCCGCAGCACGTAATCGCCGCACCGGCCCACGATCACGCAGGGCCCCTGCTGCGCCAGCTTGCGGATCACCTGGCTCTGGGCCAGAAACACCTGATCCCCCAGCGGCAACTCGGCGGTCATGGCGTACAGGCTGTACAACAAACTGCCGGTGCGCCGCTGCTCGTTGGCGGCCACCGCCTCCTCGCTCAGCCCGCTCTCCCGGGCGGCCATGCTGATGAGTTCCTTGTCGTAGTAGGGAATGCCCAGTGCCTGCGCGGCTTTCTTGCCCACATCGCAGCCGCCGGTGCAGACCTCACGGCTCAGTACAATAATGGATGCGCTCATACCAATACCTCCTTCTGCCTGTATCCTCTCCCCGGCGCCGGCTCAGGGCTTGAGCTCGGCCACCAGGGTGCTTCCGGTGTTGTCGATCGCGTAGACCGTGATCTTTTTGCCCTCCCCCATCGCCTGGGCGGGCAGCTGGATGTTGCCCTCCGGCGTGACCTGGGCGTAGAAAAACCGCTTGTGGGCGGTGGTGGCGTGGGCCACCGGTTCGGCCAGGGTGTAGGCCAGGGTGCCGGCCGGGCGCTGGGGCGTGCCCAGAAAATCCGCCGGCAGCGGGTAGGGCTGGCCGAAGGCCTCGAACCGGTACACCCCCACCGGGCCCACCGGCCGCAGCGAGGCGCTGAACCGCTCCGGATGGCCGATGCCGGCCCCCTTGCGCTTGCGGTGCACCAGGCAGCAGGCCCCGGTCCAGCAGGCCAGGAACTGGTCCAGATCGTAGCACCGCTCCGCCGCCGCGTCGTTGGGGCTGAAGGGATCGTTCACCAGCACCGAGGGCCGGCTTCCGGCGGACTTGTCGGTCACGAATCCCCGCACCACCAGCGCGTGCCAGGGCGCCACCCCGTCCGCCCCCTCCAGATAGGGCAGGCCGTCCGGGCTGGCGGGGTCGTTGGTATACCGCACGCAGCAGATCGCCCCGTACCCGGCCTTGATCTGGGCCTTGAGCCCCGCCAGGTCCAGCCAGGCCAGATAGGCCTCGTAGCCGTAGGCCCCCGCCGCTGCCGCGCCGAACGCCCGGTTGCCGCAGCCGGCCTCCTCGTCGTACATGGCCAGGGCCAGCTCCTCCGGCAGGATGTCCTCCCCCCACCGGTTCATGAGCATGGCCAGACACACCGGCCAGCACCCCGACGCCCCGAAGGCCGGGTCCCGGTTCAGCTGGCTGTAGGCCGGGATGCGCAGCGCCCGGTCCAGCGGCGGGCCGGGCTGGCGGTTCCACTCCTTGGGCCGCACGCTCACCGCCAGCAGCCGCAGCGCGCAGGTGATCTGCTCGTCCTCGCTGTACAAAAACACCCGCACCTGGGCCTTGGTGGCCCCGCCGGGCACGCAGAGCATATCCAGATCCACCCAGGCGGGCTCGGCCTCCGGCTGGCGCACCCCCGCCCGGTTCACAAAGGGGCTCCACCGGCCGAATCCGTACCAGCCGGTCCATTTGTCGCCGCAGAACACCCGCACCTCGGCCTCCAGGCTGGTGCCGCGGGGGGTGTCCGCCCCCCAGCTGACCATCAGCCGGTCAAAGGCCGAAAAGGCCAGCACCGGGGTCAGGTAACAGCCCCGGGGGCTGTAGCTGCCGGTGGTGCGCTCCAGCACCAGCGCGCCGGTGCTCAGCGCCAGATTGACCATCTCCCCCCGGGCAAAGGCCTCGGTGCCGAAGATGACCACCGTGTTTTTCGCTTCCATCCAACCACCTCGCAAAGCCGGCGGCCCCGCGCAAGGGCGCAGACCCCCATTCTCTGAGTTTATCCTATCCCATCGAACGTGTTCTTGTCAAGCAGGGCGGCCAGGGCGTCCCCGGTCAGGGGCGGGGCCACCGGCTGGGGGGCGGCGCGGCCGGGGCGCAGCGCCCGGCACCAGGTGGACAGCCCCACCCACCGGCCCAGCTTGTAGCCGGTGCGGGGGCAGCGCCCCTGGCAGACAAACCCCATCCGGGCGTGGAACCTCTCGCTGGCGGGGTTCGGGTCGGCCAGGCGGGCGTAGGCGTTCCACACCCCCTGGGCGGTCAAAGCCTCCAGCAGCGCGGCGTACAGCGGCCGGGCCAGCCCCTGTCCCACCGCGCCGGGATGGCAGTAGATGGTGGTCTCCACGTCCCAGCGGAAGGCCTCCCGGCTGCCCCAGGGATGGGCGCAGGCGTAGCCCAGCAGCGCGCCGGAGCCGCCCCGGGCCACCAAAAACGGATACCGCGCCCCCGCCTGGGCGATCTCATCGGCCCAGGCGGCGGCGGAGGGCTCGGTGCAGGCGAAGGTGGCGGTGCTGTTGCGCACATACCAGCCGTAGACCGCCGCGATCTCCGCCGCGTCGGCGGGGCCGGCGGCGAAAAGCCGCGGGCGCATCCCGTCGGCCCAGGCGGCGCACAGGGCCTCCTTGCGGGGCTTGTCCAGCCGTTTCAGGGCGGCCTCCACCCGCATGGCGGCGCTCTTGTCCGGCAGCAGCGCGCACCAGGCCAGCCCCGCGCCCTTGTGGGCGCGGGTGTACCGGGCGCCCTTGCCGGCGGTGTGGGCCGCCACCCGGCGGGGCAGATCGCTGGTCCAGCCGGCGTAGAGGCTGCCGTCGCCGCAGCGCAGCAGATAGGCCCAGGCCAGCTTGTCCGGGATGGGGCCGGCGGGCAGCGCCGGCAGGGAAAACAGATCCAGATCCATGAAACAACGCGCCTCCTCGCGCAAAAAGGCAAAAAGTAAGGCGGGCGAACCGCCCGCCTTACTTTCTGTTGCTGGAAATCAGCCCTCGATGGCGCCCACAGGGCAAGCGCCGGCGCAGGTGCCGCAATCCAGGCAGGCAGCCTCGTCGATGACGTACTTGCCGTCGCCCTCAGAGATGGCGCTGACCGGGCACTCGCCGGCGCAGGTGCCGCAGGCGATGCAGGCATCGGTGATCTTGTAAGCCATAGTCATTCTCCTTATTCTCCGCGCCCATCGTATTTTTTGTCGGGGATGCTCCGCCGCCGGCGCGGAGGCTGCGGCCCTGCCAAGAGGTTCCCCTCTTGGTGGTTATTGTAGCAACTTTTGCCCGGCTTTTCAAGTGCATTTTGTGCGGCCGGGAGGGCGGAAACTGCGGTTGGGGGTCTGGAGGTCTTTGCTCCCCGGATCGGCCGCTCCGGCTGTGCGCCCCTTTGCCGGCCGCGGGCGCGGACAGGCCGCGCGCCCCGGGCCGCTGCCGGGTGCTCCGGTGCGCGGGATAAATGCCCTCCGGGCACCCCAAACCCACTGGGTTTGGGCCCCCGCGCGCCTGCGCGCCCGTTCGCTGGGTGAGGGATACATCTGTGGATTCATCGGCCCTCTGGCGAGGGCCGATTCATCTCACAGCTGTAGATCACCCGTTGTCACAGGGCTGTGCGCCCCTTTGCCGGCCGCGGGCGCGGACAGGCCGCGCGCCCCGGGCCGCTGCCGGGTGCTG